>NZ_JBIAWZ010000005.1:0-493013 GCF_042896175.1 Streptomyces sp. NPDC001315
CAGCTCAGCCCGGTCGACTACGAGCGGCGATCGAGTACGCTCGAACTCGCCGCATAACAGGATGAAACGGTGTCCACTCGTCGGGTGGAAGTCCCGATGTCCAGGTGGCGTTCCCGTTGTGCGCGGGACTCGGTCAGGACCATGCCCCCGACCGCGGCCGTGACCAAGCCCATGACCAGTGCGGGAAGGAAGATCCACCGCCAACTCACGTGTTCCACGATCAGGCCGTTGAACAGCGGACCGAGGGTCAGGCCGAGACCGAGGGAGGCCGTCCACAGGGCTATCGCCCTCGCGCGCTTGTGGCGGTCCGGACAGACATGGCTGATCAGGGCGAGCGTGGAGGGGAGCAGAGCGGCGGTGCCCACGCCGGTGAGCGCCTGCCCCACGCAGACCTGCACCACGCCATCGGCGGTCAGACAGACGAGGCAACCGAGGGAGAACAGCACGAGCCCGGCCAGCCAGGTCTTCTTGCGCCCGTACAGGTCGCCGATCATGCCGCAGGTCAGGAGCAGAGCCGCGGTCGGCAGGATGAAGGCGTCGGTGATCCACTGAAGCCCGGCGGTGGAGGCGTCGAGCGCCTGTTGCATGACCGGCAGCGCGACGGATACGCCGACGACCGGCAGGTAGGAGATGAACACTCCCATGCAGGCAAGCACGATGGTGACCGTGATGTGCCGGGACCCGGATTGCGGTTGCGCGGACTGGGACGGGACAGGACTGATGGCCGACATGGCGCCTCGAGACGGTGGTGTGGTGACGAGTTGCTGGAGCGAGAGTTCACAAGCCGTCGACTCCGCGTCGACGGGTGCGCCGTGCCCTACCGCGAGGAGGGACGGCACCGGCTCCGTCATGTCGGTCCAAGGTCCGGGCGGTGGCGCCGGCGTTGCTGCGTGCCATGCGCATGCGCGGCGGATGTTACGGAAAATCGTCGGCCGCGCGGCCCGCCCGCAGCCCTTCCGGCTTGAATCTCCATTGACGTAAGACGTTTCTGATCAGGGGAATTTGCTTCGGACCGTATACCGGCCGGGCCCCTCCGGAGATGCCCTAGGACCTGCAACCTAAGGTGAACGAGGTTGACGGCTGAGCCCTTTCGGGTCGCGTGCATCGCCGGATTCCGCGGAGTCCGTCACATCGCGTGCCTCGGCAGGGATGCCGGAGGTGATGAGGCCGTGGGCCGCGAAGATCGCTGTGGGGGGAACGCTGAGGGAGAGCAGGGCGGTGAGATCACGGACTCCGTGTTCGGCCAGGAATTGGCCGTGGATGAGGTACGGCTCGTCGACGGGGATGCCGGCGGCCATGAGGGCCGCCGTATGGCCGTGCAGGCGGGCGACGCCGACGGCTCCCGCCGCTCGGCGTTGCCGGGGGGACTCGTATCCCGCCTCTTCGAGCGCCCTTACCACCCGGGCTCTGGTCTCCGCCGGCCGTTGAGTACCTTCGACACCGTCGACGCCGACACGCCTGCTCCCCTCGCCACGACCGCGAGGGGCGGCTCGGGCGCCCTTGCCAACTGCTGAGCGGCACCGCATGATTCCACCGTCACCGAAGGAGAACGTTCGCCAATGCACCGCAGACAAGCCCTTGTCGTGCGCGGCGGCTGGGACGGCCATCAACCGGTCGAGGCGACCGAGTTGTTCATACCCCACCTGCAGAACCATGGGTACGAGGTACGCATCGAGGAGTCTCCTCGGGTCTACGCGGACGCCAACTTCATGGCCCGCGTGGACCTGATCGTGCAATGCATGACCATGTCGACCATCGAGGAAGCGGAGGTGCAGGGCCTGCGCACCGCAGTCGAGGCAGGCACCGGCCTTGCCGGATGGCACGGCGGCATAGCCGACTCCTACCGCAACAGCTCCGACTACCTCCAGCTGATCGGCGGACAGTTCGCCTGCCATCCTGGGGTACGTCCGGCGGAACGCACAGGCGAGCAGTCCGACAACTACGTCCCCTACACCGTCAACATGCTGCCGGCGGCCGCTGACCATCCCATCACCCGCGGCGTCGGCGACTTCGAACTCGTCACCGAGCAGTACTGGGTGCTCTGTGACGACTACATCGATGTGCTGGCCACTACCACGCAGAAAGTACGGGACTGGGACCCGTGGAACCGGCCCGTCGTGTCCCCCGCCATCTGGACCAGGCAGTGGGGCCGGGGCCGCGTGTTCGTCACAACTCCCGGTCACCACATGCCGGTGCTGAAGGATCCCAATGTGAGGACCATCATCGAAAGAGGCATGCTGTGGGCAAGTCGCTGAACGTCGGCGTGATCGGCTGCGGTGTCATCAGCGGCCAGTACCTTGCGAGTTTCGACAGGCTCGAGGCGGTCAACCTCGTCGCCGTTGCCGACATCGACCGGGACCGCGCCTCGGCAGCCGCCGAGGGCCGCACCGGCGTGAGAGCGTGCACGGTCGGGGAGTTGCTGTCCGCCGCCGATGTGGAACTCGTGGTCAATCTGACCGTCCCCGACGCACACGCGGAGATAGCCCTTCAGGCGATCGCGGCCGGGAAGAGTGTCTACGGGGAGAAGCCGCTCGCCGCGACCACCGTCCAGGCGCGAGCCGTTCTCGAGGCAGCGTCGAAGGCGGGGGTCATCGTCGGCTGCGCTCCCGACACGGTCCTGGGTACCGGCGTCCAGACCGCTCGGGCAGCGATCGACGCAGGACTGATCGGTGCACCCATCGCAGCGACAGCCACCATGGCCGTCCCCGGCCACGAACTGTGGCACCCGGACCCGGACTTCTACTACAGGCCCGGTGGAGGCCCCCTGCTGGACATGGGCCCGTACTACGTGTCCGCCCTGGTCACGCTGCTCGGCCCGGTCACCTCGGTAATCGGCACCGCCAGCCGCACCCGGCCCACCAGGGTCATCGCGTCCGGCCCGCGCAGCGGGGAAGTGATACCGGTCAGCACCGACACCCACGTCACGGGCATCCTCACGCATGCGTCCGGGGTACTGTCCACCCTCCTCATGAGCTTCGACGCCGTCGCCACGAAGTCGGCGAACATCGAGATCCACGGCGAAACCGGCAGCCTCGCGGTCCCGGACCCCAACCACTTCGACGGAGAGGTGCAGCTGCGCCGCCTCCGCAGCGACGCATGGGAAACCCTTCCCGTGTCCGCGGGGTACCGCAACGCCGGCCGGGGGTACGGAGTCGCGGACATGGCACTGACACCGCCCGCTGAAGCACCAAGAGCCGGAGGCACCCTCGCGTATCACGTGCTGGACATCCTGGAATCCGTCCTCACCTCCGCCGTCGACGACCGAAGAGTCCACGTGACGAGCACGGCGGAACGACCCACCCTGGTTCACCTCCAGTCGCTCGACCATGAACCGCCTCCATGAGGGGTGCGGAACCGTTGCCGCTTGACCGTGTACGAGTGTGCTTTCGCGAGGATGGGTGAGCGTCGGCGTCGGCAATCGGGTGTGCGGGCGGGTTTCCGGTCGGTGGGAACGGGAGTGTGTCCGTCGAATGCGTGACCTTTGCGGGCGGGGCTCGCTAGGCAGGGTGACGGGATGGCGCGGCGCTGGGTGGGGGTGACGGGATGGGTGAACTGCGGGAGGTGGCGGCGTCGTTCGTGGTCGAGGGTCTCGGTGATCGCACCCTGCGTTTCAGCGAGCTGCGGAACGAGATCGAGGGGATCAGCCACAAGATGCTCACCCAGAACCTGCGCATGCTGGAGCGCAACGGCCTGGTCGAGCGCACTGTGCACCCCACCGTCCCACCGCGGGTCGAATACACCCTCACCGAGCCGGGTCAAGCCCTGCGCGCAACGGTCGACGGAATGTGCGGCTGGACCCACCAGTACTTCGGTCACATCGAGGCCGCCCGCCGCCGCTTCGACGCCTGACGGCCGCCGGCGCACGCGCCGCCGTGGGCCGGCCAGGTGCAATGCTCAGCGTGGCCGACCAGCGTACTCAGTCACAGTAACCGGCAACCCGCGGGTGTCTGGTGATCACTTGTGCGGGATGATCCCGGTATGCGTGATCAGGAGGGGCCGTTCGGGGTCGAGCCAGCCTCCTCCCGGTCCCTCACGCCGGCCAGGTGTCTTGTCAGCTCCTATCCAGGAGTCTTGTCCACCTCTCCGGAGCCCGCCGGGCCGAACTTCTCGAAGAAGAACTCGTGCTTGAGGAACGAGGTGTCGTACTCGTGGCCAGGGTAGGGCGGTAGGAGCTGGGAGGCCTGGAAAAGGCGCCAGCCGTCCAGCAGGGCGTCGAGGCCGCTCTTGTACGGGGGCTCGTCGCTGTCGCCGGAGGTGGGGCGGGTACGGCCGGTGCCGTCGTAGCGCGACCAGCCGACGACCGGAGAGTCGAGGGCCGAGGTGGAGAGGTAGAGGACGAGGACTTCCTGGCGCGGCTCGGTGCTGATCACTTCTGCCCCCTGATCGCGGGTCGGTTGGTGACGCGGGTGACCCAGTGGTCGACGTCGAAGCCGGCGTCGCCGGTCAGGGCACGCCACAGCAGGGCCCTGTTGTAAATCTCCAGGCGGCCGGTGGCCTGCTCGTACCAGGGGAACCCGATGGCGAGTTCGCGCAGGACGGCCGGGTCGCCGAGGTCGGCGGTGTCCCAGAGGCGGACCTGCGGGACGGTCGGGTTGAAGCGGATCTTGTACATGTAGCGACGGCGGCCGGTGTCGTTGCGCCGTCCGCCGTGCCAGATGCCGTGGTGGACCAGGACGACGGTGCCTGCCGGGCAGGTCAGCCGGGTCTGGCCGCGCAGGTTCTGCACCCGGCCGATGTCGGTCTCGTTGATCCGGCGCAGGTGGCTGCCGGGCACGGACAGCGTGCCGCCCATGTCGGCGGTGACCTCGTGCGGGTAGTACATGAGCTGGATGTCGAAGGCGTCAGGGCGGACGTCGATGATCGCGTCCCCGTGCAGGTCCTGCGCCTCGCCCTCGTGCGGGCCGCGCACGTGCACGGCGTGGTGGTCGACGTCCGGTTCGGGCCCGACCAGGCTGCGCAGGGCGCCGGCGACCGCCGGAACGGCGAGCAGGCGCGGGATGAAGGTGGAGTCGTCGAACGCCTTGGACAGCGGGGTGCCGTAGGCGACGGGCGGGAGCTCGTGGTCGAGGGCGACGATCGCCTCCTCGTTGATCTCCCGCGGCACGACTCCGTCCAGCCGCAGGTATCCCTGCGCGACGAAGCGGGCCATCTCGACGGAACTGAGGGACTGTTGATGGTCCGGCTGTTGAGTGGTCGGCATACGGCGAAGGTATGCGCGCATGAGAGCGTTGTCGTGGGATGAATTCGTCGCTCGCTGGTAGATTTTCGGCATCATGCTGAGCGTCGCCCCTTGCCTCGAGGAACCGCCCGAGGTCGTGAACGCCGGTGTCGGCGTCCATGGCGTCGTCTCCGACCACGACGTCTTCCGGCTGCCCGATCTCTGGCAGTTGCACCTGTACAGCTACGCGGCCCGGCTGGTGATCGGCCGCGGTGCCGAGCACGCCATCCTCCCCGGCCGGGTCAGCCTCGTCCCGCCCGACACCGAGGTGCACTATCACTACCGTGGTCGGTCGGAGCACCTGTACGTCCATCTGCGCCTGCCGGACGCCGGGCCGGGAATGCCCTTCTCGCTGATGCAGGACACCGGGGACGAGGGCGCCCTGCTCGCCGGGCTCCTGCGGCGGGCTGTCGCCGCCTTCCCGTACTCGCGTGCCCGGGCGGCGGCCGAGGTGTGGACGGTGCTGTGGCGCGTGGCGGAGCTGGGCGGCGGCGCGGAGCAGGACGGGCACAATCATCCGGTGGTGGCCGCCGCGGCCGCCCACCTCGAGGCTCATCTCGCCGACCCGCTGACCGTGCCCGCCGTGGCCCGCGCCGCCGGGGTCTCCCCCGGGCACCTCACCCGCCTGTTCACCACCCACACCGGCCGCACCGTCGTCGCCTACATCCGCCACCGCCGCCTGGAACGCGCCCGCCACCTGCTGAGCGCCTCCACCCTCCCGATCCCGGCCGTCGCCGCCGCCGTCGGCATCCCGGACCTTCAGGCCTTCAACAAGGCCTGCCACCGCGAACTGGGCGCGGGACCACGGGCGATCCGGGGCCGATGACGTGCGCCGCACGCGGCACGGAGCACGTCTCCAGAATTGGTCGGATGCTTTTACACTCCCGGTAAGACGGCACCACGCACACCTCGGCGATTTACAGAGCTGGTTGACCTTTCTTGGCGCAAGGTCTGGACGGCGACGACCCTTGACGCCTATACATACATCCCATCAATGGGGGCGGGGTCAGATGGACCGCGGAGAGGAAGGCAGGCCGGAGTGTCGCTGACCGCGGCCGGACCCCGCCTGACCGTCCACCCCATCATGTCCCGGATGCCGGGACCCGCACTCCCCCACTCCCCCACTCCTTCGCTCCTTCTCGCCCACTTCTCCGCGAGGTCTCCCGCATGACATCTCTGCCTCCGCGCGTCCTGTTCGGCGCCGCCTACTACCACGAGTACCAGCCCTACGAGCGACTGAAGACCGACCTCGATCTGATGGCGGAGGCGAAGTTCACCGTCATCAGGGTCGGCGAGTCGGTCTGGTCCACCTGGGAGCCGGAGAACGGGCGCTTCGAGCTGGACTGGCTCCGGCCGGTTCTCGACGGCGCCCACGAACGCGGCATATCCGTCGTCCTGGGGACCCCGACCTACGCGGTGCCGCCGTGGCTGGCCCGGCAGTACCCGGAGATCGCCGCCGAGGACGCCGCCGGCCACCCCGCCGCGTGGGGCGCCCGCCAGGAGGTCGACATCACCCACCCGGCGTTCCTCTTCCACGCGGAGCGGGTGATCCGCGCGATCGTGGCCCGCTACGCCTCCCACCCCGCGGTCATCGGCTTCCAGGTCGACAACGAGCCCGGCCCGCGGCTGCCGCACAACCACGGCGTCTTCCAGCGGTTCGTGGACGACCTGCGGCAGCGCTACGGCGATGTGGAGACCCTCAACCGCGAGTGGGGGCTGGTGTACTGGTCGCACCGGCTGACCACATGGGCCGACCTGTGGAAGCCGGAGGGCAACACCCAGCCCCAGTACGATCTGGCCTGGCAGGCGTTCCAGGCGCGCCGGACCACCGAGTTCATCGCCTGGCAGGCAGGCATCGTGCGCGAGTACGCACGCCCGGAGCAGTTCGTCACCACCTGCCTCGCCTACGGCTCCCCCGGCCTGGAGGACGACGAACTGACCGACGCACTGGACGTCACCGCGGGCAACCCGTACTACGACATGCAGGACAGTCTCACGATGCCCGAGCCGCCGCGCGAGAAGCTGCCCCAGCAGTGGATGGCGTACGGGGCATGGGCGCTGCACCGGAGCGCCGACCGGATCTACTCCTCGCGCCAGGAGCCGTTCCTGATCACGGAGACCAACGCCCAGGCCATCGGTGGCCCCTCCGACAACCGGCCCGCCTTCGACGGCCAGTGGCGGCAGGCCGCGTGGGCACTGGTCGCACGCGGCGCCCGCATGATCGAGTACTGGCACTGGCACACCCTGCACTTCGGCGCCGAGACATACTGGGGCGGGATCCTTCCGCACAGCGGACAACCGGGCCGCGTCTACGCCGAACTCGTCCGGCTGGGCGGCGAGTTCGAGCGAGCGGGAGACCTTGTCGCCGGAATCACCCCGGATGCCGACATCGCCATGGTGTACTCCGCACCCAGCAAATGGCTGATGCGCAAGCACCCGCCGCTCTCTGCCCCGGACGGCGGCCCGGACGCGGACGCGTACGAGGGGATCTTCGACCCGTTCTACCGAGGAGCGTTCGAGGCGGGACGACAGGTACGGATCCTGCACGCCCGCCAGCTGCACGACCCCTGCGGCGAACTCCCGGGAATCGCCCCCGAGGCGGCGGCCGAGCGGCACCCCATCCTCATCGCGCCAGGACTGTACGTGGCGGACGACGGCATGCTCGACTGGCTCGCCGCCTACGCCGAGGCGGGCGGCCACCTCGTGCTCGGGCCGCGCACCGGCTACGGCGACAGCGAGGCGCGGGCACGCCACGAGGTGACGCCGGCGCGCCTGGTGCAGGCCGCGGGCGTGCGCTACGACGAGTTCAGCAACCTCCACACAGACCTGCCGGTGCGCTCCACCCCGGGCAGCCCCCTCACGCTGGGCGCCGGCGCCGTGGCGACCCGGTGGGTCGAGGGACTCGCCGTGGACGACGCCGACGTCCTCGCCACGTACGAGCACCCGCACTTCGGGCGATGGCCCGCCGTCACCACCCGCCGTCACGGCGCGGGACGCGTCACCTGTGTCGGGACCGTGCCTGGGCGCGAGCTCGCCCGCGCGCTCGCCGCGTGGCTCGCACCCGCCCCGTGCGCCGGCTGGCGGGACCTGCCGGACTCCGTCACCGTCGCGACCGGCACCGCCGAGGACGGGCGACGCGTCCATGTGGTCCACAACTGGAACTGGGAGCCCGCCGTCGCCCAGGCACCCGAGGACGTCGACCTGA
This sequence comes from Streptomyces sp. NPDC001315, assembly GCF_042896175.1. Classification (NCBI taxonomy): domain Bacteria; kingdom Bacillati; phylum Actinomycetota; class Actinomycetes; order Kitasatosporales; family Streptomycetaceae; genus Streptomyces; species Streptomyces sp. NPDC001315. Next base: position 8,424 of record NZ_JBIAWZ010000005.1, read on the forward strand.
CGGACGCCCTGGACGGCGGCGCCGTCCCGGCCGGCACGCCCGTGCGGCTCGGCGCCTGGGACGTCCGCGTCCTCGCCACCGAGCCCGCGTCCCTCCCCTCCCCCGCCTCCCCTGGGGAGGTCCGGTGACATCCGCCGAGCGTGCCCCGGTCGTCCGCGGGGCTGGGACGGGCACGTCCCTGTGGCCGCCACCGACCGCTACGTCACCGCGCTCAAGGCGGACGGCTACACGGTGACCGTCTCCGACACCCTCGAGAGCTACCTCGACGCGGAACTTTCGCGGTCACGGACCTGGTGGTGCAGTGCTGGACGATGGGCGAGATCACCGGCCCGGAGGCGGAGGGCCTGACCCGGGCCGTCCGGGCGGGGACCGGCCTGGCCGGCCGGCACGGCGGCATCGTCGACGCGTTCCGCGCCGAGACCCGCTATCAGCTTCGACTGGCTGGACGGCATCCTGGACCGCCATCCGCGCCTCGTCCTGGAGAACTGCGCCTCCGGCGGCATGCGCACCGACCACGCCCTCCTCTCCCGCGTCCAGCTGCACTCCACCAGCGACCAGCAGAACCTGCAGCTGTACGCCCCCATCGCGGCAGCCGCCCCCACCGCGGTCACCCCGGAGCAGGGAGCGGTCTGGGCCTATCCGCAGCCCGAGGACTCCCTGGACGAGGTCGCTTTCACCATGGCCGGCGCGCTGCTCGGCCGCATTCACCTGTCGGGCCGCCTCCCCGAACTCGCCCCCGACGCGCGCTCCTTGACGCACGAGGCGGTCGCGGTCCACAAGGCGATCCGGAGCGACGTGGCGACCGCGGTGCCCTCCTGGCCGCTGGGCCTGCCCGGCTGGGACGACCCGTGGATCTCCCTGGCCCTGCACACCCCCGACACCGCCTATGTCACGGTATGGCGGCGCCCCGGTGACGGCTCCGAGGACTCGACGGTGCTCCCTCTGCCGAGCCTTCAGGGTGCGCCGGTCCGTGTCGACGTCCTGTACCCCTCCACCACCAAGGCGCGAGCCTCGTGGGACCCGACGAGCGCGGCGCTCCGTGTGTTCCTCCCGTCGGCCCCTTCAGCGGTACTGCTGCGCCTCTCCACCCGTCCGGAGTGAACCGTCCGGGCAGGTGGGGACGCGGGACACCGCCCGAGGTCAGGACTGCCGCGACTACGGTCGCGACTGCCGCAAGGCAATCCGCAGCTCCTGGCCCTGCTGCTCGGCGGTGACCCACGGCACCGACGAGTCGGCCCAGCCTCGGCCGGGCCCGACCAGGCGGCCGCGCAGCGCGCGACGAGCCGGGCGCCGCGGGTAGTCGCCCGCCGGGCGGCCGACGGTCAGCGTGCCGGTCGCCTCGTCCCAGCCCTGACGCCCGGGCCGCGTGTCAGAGCGAGCCGGTGCACGCCCCGAGGCAGGGGAACGAGGACCTGGCGGGCGCCCGTCACTTCGGCGCTGTGGTCCCGAAGGGGAGGGCCTCGCCCGACCGCAGGTGCTCCCTCAGCCACTGCTCAGTGTTGCTCACGTGCAGCAGGGCGGCGGCCTGACTGAGGGCGGCGTCACGGGTGGACAGCGCGTTGAAGATCGCCTCGTGCTCGGCCAGGGTCCGACCCGCGGCCTTGTCGTCGACCAGACCGCGCCAGATACGGGCGCGCAGCGTGCGGCCGGAGATGCCCTCCAGGAGGGTGAGCAGTGACTCGTTGCCCGTGGCCGAGACGACGGCGCGGTGGAAGGCGGCGTCGTGGGCGTTGAGCCGCTCGACGTCGTCGCGGGCCTCGCGCATGGCATCCAAGTGCCTTTCGACCTCGGCCAGTTGGTCGTCGGAGATCCGGGTCGCGGCCAGCGCCGTGGCGACCGGCTCCAGGAGCCGCCGTACCTCCATGAGGTCCTGCAGGGCGACCGAGTCGCCCTGCAGCAGTTCCACCGCCCCGCCGAGCCCCTCCAGCAAGAGGCTCGGCTGCAGGCTGGTCACATACGTGCCGTCACCCCGCCGGACCTCCAGGACCCGCGCGACGGCCAGGGCCTTGACCGCTTCGCGGGCGAGGTTGCGGGACAGGCCCAGCTGAGCGGCCAGGTCCGGCTCCGGGGGGAGCTTCGAGCCCGGCGGCAGGGCACCGGTCCGGATCAGCTCACGGATCTGCTCGATGGCCTTGTCCGTCAGAGACACCGCTCATCCCTCCCCTCACCGTGCCCCGTGAGCACGTCCGACCCGATCAGCCTCTGAGTGCGGAGCTCGTCCCAGAGGCCGTCCGGGACTTGCTGATCATGGAGTTTCACGTTTCGTATGACCTGTTCCGGATTCCGCATACCGAGGGTGACATTGATGATACTGGGATGCGTGTACGGGAAGGCGATCGCGGCCGCGGGCAGAGTGGTCCCGTGCGCCGCACGGACCTCGGCGGTCGCCCGGGCCCGGGCGACCGGAGCCGGCGGGGCGTCCTTGTAGTCGTACCTCATGCCCGCGGCGGGCCGGTCACGGGAGAGCAGTCCCGAGTTGAAGACACCCCCCGCCACCGACCAGCGACATGTAACTCGCCGATGCCGCGGACGTGGCGCCGCTGCCGCACGCACTGAGCAGCGTCAGTGCGGAGAGGGCGGAAACGGCGGAACAGGGGTCGGTTCCGAGTCTCATCGATGCCTCCTCGCGCCGGTCCCGTGGCGGGAGATGTTTCGCCTCGACGACATCTGTGTCTCGGCGCGCGGTAGTAATGGGATGTTTATAGCGGTTTCACTGGCGCGCTGTCCAGCCTCCGCTCGATTTTGCGACGCAATACACGACCAAAGAACCCACCGGGCCCCTAACGGTCGAGATTCATCCCATCAATGCTGTCGCCCAGTGATTCGAATCAGCCAGGAAGGGCTCGTCAGACATGCCATGTTTACCAGCGGTTACGCGTTACAAACACGAGCAAGTGGAGCAAATCTCCTGATCGATCGATGCCTTTCATCCCTGCACGCCGGTTGACATCCCAGGGAGACATAGCGGACCTTCATGCGTAACAAGCGGCTCCCCATGCACAGCAGCCACGCCGACCCGTGTCCCCCTGCATTCCCCCTGTCCTCTTCCGCACCAGGGATGTGTCCATGTCGAGTTCGATCAACAGACGCCACTTCCTGGCCGCTGCAACCTGCGTGGCCACGGCAGCAGTTGCCGGAGGTGTGTTCAGTGCCGGTGTCGCCGAGGCGGCGCCCAGCACGTACACGCCCGACTGGAGCTCGGTCGACCAGCACCCGTCGGCTCCGGAGTGGTTCCAGGACGCGAAGTTCGGGATCTACTTCCACTGGGGCGTCTTCAGCGTCCCCGCCTTCGACAACGAGTGGTACCCGCGCAGCATGTATCAGGCGGGCAGCAACGCCAACCAGCACCACATCGCGACCTACGGCCAGCCGTCGGCGTGGCCTTACCACAACTTCATCGACGGAGCGCGGGACCTGGCGGGCAACACCGTGAAGTTCGCGCCGAAGCTGAAGTCGGCCGGCGGGAAGTTCGACCCCGACGAGTGGGTGCAGCTGTTCGTCGACGCCGGTGCCCGGTTCGCCGGCCCGGTCGCCGAGCACCATGACGGCTTCTCCATGTGGGACAGCCAGGTCAACGAGTGGAACTCGGTGAACAAGGGCCCTGGTCTTGACCTGCTGCGGCTGTTCTCCACAGCCATCCGCGCCAAGGGCCTGAAGCTGCTGGTGGCCATGCACCACGCGTACCACTTCAACGGCTTCTACGAATTCGTCCCCGCGCAGACGGACGGCAGCCTCAAGAAGCTCTACGGGCAGCTGGGTTCATCCGCGGAGAACCAGCTCTGGTTCGACAAGCTCAAAGAGGTCATCGACCGCGCCCAGCCCGACATCCTGTGGCAGGACTTCAAGCTGGACGCCGTCGACGAGACACAGCGCCTGAACTTCCTGGCCTACTACTACAACCAGGCCAACAGCTGGGGCCGTGAGGTCGTCGCCACCTACAAGGACGGCATGAACGGCAAGGGCGAGGTCTTCGACTACGAACGCGGCGGACCGGCCGATCTCACCACCCCGTACTGGCTGACCGACGACAGCATCTCCAGCAGCAGCTGGTGCTACACGCAGGGTATCGGCTACTACAGCATCCAGCAGATGCTGCACTCGTTCATCGACCGGGTCAGCAAGAACGGCAACGTGCTGCTGAACATCGCACCGATGGCCGACGGCACCATCCCCCAGGCACAGAAGGACATCCTGCTCGGCATCGGAGACCACCTGAAGCGCTTCGGCGAGTCGGTGTACGCGACCCGCGCCTGGACGGCGTACGGCGAAGGGCCGACGAAGATGGGAGGCGGCGCGTTCACCACCCCCCACGCCGGCACCGCGCAGGACATCCGCTTCACCCGCAACAAGGCCGACGACGTCCTGTACGCCACCGTCCTGGGCTGGCCCGGCAGCTCGCTGACGATCAAAACCCTCAGCTCGGACCGGATCAACCTCTCGTCACTGACCTCGGCGAAGCTCCTCGGTACCACCGCAGGCACCTACATCGACCTGCCCACGCCGACCCAGAACTCCTCCGGCCTCACGGTCACCCTGCCGTCCTCGGTCCCGTACAGCGCCGGTGCCTACGTCCTGAAGCTCAACTTCTCCGGCACGATCCCGGGGCTTCTGCCGCTCGCCGGCGCCATCGCCTTCGCGGACGTCAACTACACCGGGGACTCCGCTGTCCTCACCATCGGCGACTACACGGCGTCCGACCTGACCGCGGCCGGACTGGGCGCGCGCACCCTCTCCTCCGTCCGGCCGGCCCCCGGCTACCAGGTCATCGGCTACTCCGGGAACAACCTCACCGGCACCTCCTGGACGTTCACCGCCGACAACCCCGACCTGCGCGTCACCGGCAACAACGACCGGATCGCCTCGCTGAGGGTCCAGTTCAACCCGGCGACGTACTTCCGGATCACCAACGTCACCGACGGCCTTGCCCTGGACAGCGGCGGCAACGTCGCCTCCGGCTCCAACCTCACGCAGTTGACCTGGGACGGCAGCTCCAACCTCCAGTGGCAGGCGGTGGCGGTCGGCGGCGGCTACAAGCTGGTCAACCGCACCAACGGCATGGTCGCCGACGGCTGGGGCGCCACCGCCGACGGCTCCGCAGCCAGACAGGCCCCGTGGAACGGTGGCACCAACCAGCAGTGGACCATCACCCACCGCGGTGGCGACCACTACTCGATCGCCAACCGCACCACCGGCCTGACCCTCGACGGCGGAGGCAACGTCGCCTCGGGTTCCATCACCAAGCAGTGGACCTACGGCAGCAGCACCAACCTGCAGTGGACCTTCACCGCCCTGTAGCCGGCGGAGCGCGCTGCCGCTGACGCGGCGGCGAAATTCAGCAGGCGCAGCACGGTTCCCGTGTACGGCGGCGGAGCGGTCCTGTTGCGTTTGGGATGCCAAAGCGTGCCTCGACGCGACTGGGCGCGTGTCCCCGGGGGACGGGCGGCCACACTCAGTGAGAGGGACACGAATGCAGAGAGATGGCATGCATAAGACATTCAGTGTGTCGTGGTGGGGACGTGGGAGGCGTACGGGAGTGCTCGCCGCGGTGACCGCCTTACTGGCGGCGCTGCTGACCGCACTGGGTGCCGCCGGGACGGCGCAGGCGGCCACGGTGGATACGAGCGCGTCATACGTGCTGGTCAACCGGGGCAGCGGCAAGGTGCTCGACGTGTCCGGCGCGAGCACCTCCGACGGTGCGGGTCTCACACAGTGGACCCGCACCGACAGCGCCAACCAGCGGTTCCAGTTCGTCGACTCGGGCGGCGGCTACTACCGGCTCAAGGCGCAGCACTCCGGCAAGGTGCTGGACGTCTCCAACTACTCCACCGCCGACCACGCGGACATCGTGCAGTGGAGCGACCTCAACGGCACCAACCAGCAGTTCCGGCTGGCCGATTCCCCGGACGGATACGTCCGTCTGCTCAACCGCAACAGCGGCAAGGCCGTCGAGGTCGAGAACGCCTCCACCGCGGACGGCGCCAAGGTCGTGCAGTACACCGACTGGGGCGGAGCCAACCAGCAGTGGCAACTGGTCCGCGCGACAGGAGTGCTGGCACAGGTACACACCGCGGGGCGGGTCAAGGACGCCGGAAACACCGTGCAGTACAGCTGGCCCGGTGTGTACTTCGAGGGCCGCGTCAGCGGCACCGGCGTGGGCATCGTGCTCAACGACTCTGCCGCCGACTACGACGTCCAGGTCGACGGAGCCACCGTCGCCACACTCGTCACGCCCGGCAACACCACGCACTGGATCAACGGCCTGTCAAACAGCACGCACACCGTCCGGCTCGTCAAGCGCAACGACACCCCGGGGGACACCAGCACGTTCGGAGGCTTCGTCGCCGCGCCCGGCGGTGCCGTACTGAGCAAACCGGCCGCCCGCAATCGTCAGATCGAGTTCGTCGGCGACTCCCTCACGGTGGGCTACGGCAACCTCTCGACCTCCCGCACCTGTACCTGGGACCAGGTCAAGCGGAACACCAACTCCGACGTGAGCTATGGCGCCCTCACCGCACGGCGACTGAACGCCGACTACCAGATCAACGGCTATTCGGGCCTCGGCATGGTGCGCAACTACAACGGAGGCTCACCGGACGTCACGTACCGGACCTTCTACGACCGTGCCCTGCTGAACGTGTCCGGCGACGTCTGGCAGAACCCGGGCACCTGGCGCCCCCAGGTCGTGGTGGTCAACCTCGGCACCAACGACTTCTCGACCGCCATCAACCCCGGTGAGGCGTGGACGCCCGACAGCCTCGCGGCCGCCTACCTCAGCGCCTACGGAGACTTCATCCAGAAGCTGCGCACGCGCTACGGGGCCGACACGACCATCGTGGCGGTGGGCGCAGGCCAGTACGCCGGCCATGTCCAGCAGGTGGTCAAGGCGCGCAACGACGCCGGCGACAGCCGGGTCCGCTACTGGTTCCTCGACGACTCGGGCCTGGACTTCCTCGGCTGCGACTGGCACTACTCGGCCCACGACGACCGTGTCATCTCCGACCGGCTCACCTCGTTCATCGCGGGTCTGCCGACAGGCTGGTGACGGTACCGACCGCCCAGGAGCACCACAGATTCGGCCATGGGACGGCATTCTGACGGTACGTCAGGCGACGACCGTCGACGCCAACGGGAGGACACGACGGCCGAGTCGACGACTCGAACGGCGGTTCAGACCGTTGATTCAGCACTCACTCGTCATGAGAGGACCTCTGCATGAGAAAGTCCTGGACTCTGTCCCTCATCACTCTCGTCTCTGCCGCCTCGACGCCGCCGGCGGGGGCACCGCCAACGGCACCAAGGTGCAGATCTGGGCCTGCCACGGCGGCGCCAACCAGGTCTGGCAGCCCTACAACGGCGGCTACCGCAACCCCGCCTCCGGCCGTTGCCTCGACGATCCGGGCTCCTCCACGACCGACGGCACACAGCTCCAGCTGTGGGACTGCAACGGCGGCTCCAACCAGAAGTGGACCACTCTGACCGCCGGATGACCCCCGCTCCCCGGACCCGAACCCGCCTCCGCGTTCCGGTCCCGGGAGATCATCGGTGACGGGCACCGCCGGGCGCGGCGCCCGTCGTGGCTGGGGTCACGAAGGCCCAATCGGCCTGCGAGCCGTCAGGCGGCCCCGTGCGGCGGCTCACCGTCAGTGGCCCCCCAGGCGCGGCGGCGGCCGGACCGTACGGTCAGGGCGACATCGCCAACCGCTCGTCCACGTGGGCCGTTCGAGTATGCCGGCGACGTTCCGCGCCTCAACGATCCGGGGCAGCAAAAAGAAAGCCGGTCAGTGGCGGAAAGGACGCCGAGCCCACGGCGCACGCTCCTCGGAAGCAGAGTGTGGAACTGGCTCTGGCGCATGACTTGTCGAAGCGCTTCGAAGATGCCATTCTCCTTCTGGGCCGCCCATAGACCGTCAGGAGAAAGGGCCTTGCGGCTGAGGCCCTTGTTGCACACGAGGCTTGTCCGTCAACTTGCGCCCACAGGTGAAGCGCTTCGACAGCCTCGACAGCCACCGCAGGAAGACCGTCGGCCTGCCGACCGATGCCCTTGCGAACGAACTGCCGCCCGGCGGTTGCGCGGTTCTGCCCGGGCACTGACCTCGAAAGAACCTCCATGACCAAGGAACAAGGGACTTTCCACCGGGGGCACGAGGCCCTTCACCTCGAGATCGTGCTCGATGACGACGGCAGCTCGCGCCTCACGCGCCTCGGACTGCCCGGCGAAGCGCAGAGAAGCCGCGTCCCTGCCTCTGGTGGAGGTGACGGCCGCAGGTCACGGCCGTGGCCGGTCGGGCAACCGCCTCGTGGGCCCCGATCTCGGCGTGCGTCTGCGCCACCGGACCCACCGCGCGACCCGCGACAGCGACTGGCACACCCGGCCGGGCTGAGCCTGACCCTGCCCACCGCGTTCTGCTCCGCATCAGCCCCACGGACCCAGACGCCTGAACCACCCCACTGAACCATCCCACGCCTGCATCACGAATCGACGAGAGGACCTATCGGGTGCCCCCGCTGCGCCAGCCGGACAGACGCTTCACCAACCCCGTGATCCCCGGCTTCCACCCCGACCCCAGCATCTGCCGCGTCGGCGACGACTACTACCTGGCCTGCTCCAGTTTCGAGTACTTCCCCGGCGTACCCCTCTTCCACAGCCGCGACCTCGTCCACTGGACGCAGATCGGCAACGCCCTTGACCGGCCCGAGCAGTTGCGCCTGCCGGCGGACATGTCGTCCTCCGGCGGGATCTACGCCCCCACCCTGCGCCACCACGACGGCCGCTTCTGGCTGATCGTCACCAACTGCAGCGAGGGCGGCGGCAACCTGATCGTCACGGCCACCGACCCCGCCGGACCTTGGTCGGACCCCATCTGGGCACCGGGCGTCCCCGGCATCGATCCCGACCTGGCCTGGGACGAGGACGGCACCTGCTGGTGCACGGTCGCCGGGGTCTCGCAGGTCCGTCTCGACCCGTCCACCGGGCAGACGTACGGAACACCGCACACGCTCTGGTCCGGCGGGCCCGGCGCCAAGGCCCCGGAGGCGCCGCACCTGTACCGGATCGGCGACTACTGGTACCTGCTCATCGCCGAAGGCGGCACCGAGCGCGGCCATGGTGTCTCGATCGCCCGCGGCCGTACGCCCGCCGGCCCGTTCGAGCCGTGCCCGGCCAACCCGATCCTCACCCATCGCGGCACCGACCACCCCGTCCAGAACACCGGGCACGCCGACCTGGTCCAAGGCCCCGACGGCTCCTGGTGGATGGTGCTGCTCGGCGTGCGGCCGGGCGGCGGCACGCCGGGCTGGCACGTGCTCGGCCGGGAGACATTCCTGGCCCCCGTGACCTGGGTGGACGACTGGCCGGTCGTCGGCGAGGTCGCCCTGGACCTGCCTGAGCTGCCGTGGCCGCTCTCCCCCAGCCCTGCCGAGGAGCACCGGGACGACTTCGAGCTCGCCGAACTGCGGCCGTCCTGGATCTCCCTGCGCGACCGGCCCGCCGAACACTGCACCACCAAGGAGCGCCCCGGATGGCTGACGCTCCGCGCGCGGGGCGGCTCCCTGGACGAGCCCGACGTGGTGTTCACCGGCCGGCGCCAGCAGCACATGTCGTGCCGGGCGCGCACTCTGGTCGATGCCGCGGAGGGAGGCGGTGGCCTCGCCGTGCGGCTCGACGAGCGGCACCACTACGAAATCGAGGTGTCCGGCACGCGGGTGCGGGTGGTCGCGCGTGTCGGCTCCCTGAGCACGGTCGTGGCCGAACAGCCCGTGCCCGCCGGGCCGGTGGTCCTCGCCGTCACGATCACGGAACCGCCGTCTGCGGACGGGCCGTGCACGGGACCCGACGTCGTCTCCCTCGGCGTCGAGCAGCCCGACGGCACGTTCACCGAGCTCGCGACCCTCGACGGCCGCTACCTGTCGACCGAGGTCGCCGGCGGCTTCACCGGTCGGGTCATCGGCATGTACGCCGCGACAGGCACCGTCCACTTCGACTGGTTCGACTACGAGCCGCTCGACGGCTGAGCCAGGCCCCCCTCCTGCTGCCTCCTTCTGCTGACAGGAACGAGGACGCTCCGCCATGTGGCGACGAGGGCCGGCTGGCCCGTCCTGCCCGACCGGCTCGGTGGTCCGGCCCTGAATCCCGAGAACGCCACGACACACATCACCCCATTGACCTGCAGCGGCAGGCGCGCCCGACGGCGGCGCCCGGTCGCTGCCCGACCACGGATCGGATCAGCCGTACAACCGACTGAAAGGCATGGCACATGAAGGACATACGGCAACCCGCACACCACCGCAGCCGCGGCCCCGGACGCCTGGCCGGCCTGCTGATGGCGCTGCTCGTCATCCTGGGACTGTCCGGCAGCACCGCGCTCGCCGCGCCGGGCGGCACGGCACAGCAGGCACGCGCCACGGTCAGTGTTCCGGCCCGCGCCATGGACGCCGTCGCGGCGATGCAGCCCAGCTGGAACCTGGGCAACACCCTGGACGCCATTCCGGACGAGACGTCCTGGGGCAACCCGAAGGTCACCAAGGACCTGTTCGACACCATCCGCGCGCAGGGCTACCGCAGCGTCCGCATCCCGGTGACCTGGACGGACCACCAGTCCGCCACCGCCCCCTACACCATCGACGCCACGTTCATGAGCCGCGTCAAGCAGATCGTCGACTGGGCGCTGGCCGACGGCCTGTACGTCGTGCTCAACGTCCACCACGACTCGTGGCAGTGGATCTCGAAGATGCCCACCGACCACGACAACGTACTCGCCCGCTTCAACGCCAGCTGGACCCAGATCTCCTCGACGTTCCGCGACGAGCCGCGCGCCCTGCTCTTCGAGAGTGTCAACGAGCCTCAGTTCGACAACGCCACGGACGCGCAGACGACCCAGCTCATGAACGAGCTGAACACCTCCTTCCACAAGATCGTCCGCTCCTCGGGCAGCGGGAACACAAGCCGCCTGCTCGTGCTGCCCACGCAGGGCTGCACCCCCTCCCAGCCCCTCATGGACGACCTGTCCGCCACGATCGCCGCGCTGCACGACAGCAACCTGGTCGCCACCGTGCACTACTACAGCTGGTACCCGTTCAGCGTGAACATCGCGGGCGGCACCCTGTACGACGACAACGCCCAGAAGGACCTGAACGAGGCCTTCACCCGTATGCACGACACCTTCGTCGCCAAGAACATCCCGGTCTACCTCGGCGAGTACGGTCTGCTCGGCTGGCCGGACCACAACCATCCCGACCGCGTGGAGCGCGGTGAGGCGCTGAAGTACTTCGAGCACCTCGGCTACCAGGCGCGCGTCGCCGGGGTCACCACCGCCCTGTGGGACCCCGGAACATGGGCCTACCTGAACCGCGAGACTCTGAAGTGGACCGACCCCGCCCTGTTCGCCTGGATCAAGTCGAGCTGGACCACCCGCTCGGGAACCGCCTCCTTCGACAAGGTCTTCGTGGCGAAGTCGAGCCCGATCACAGCCCAGTCGCTCACGCTGAACCGGAACGGCACCAAGTTCCAGGGTCTGTGGCACGGCGACACCAAGCTCGTCGAGGGCCAGGACTACACCGTCCTCGATGATCGCCTCACCCTCACGGCGCAGGCGCTGACCCGGCTGACCGGCGAGCGGGACTACGGGGTCAACGCGACACTCCAGGCCCGGTTCTCCCGCGGCCTGCCCTGGCAGATCGACGTGGTCACCTACGACACTCCGGTGCTGTCGGACGCCACGGGCACGGCCGGTTCGTTCACCGTTCCCACGAAGTACCAGGGAGACGACCTGGCGACCATGGAGGCCACGTACGCCGACGGCAGCAATGCCGGCCCGACCAACTGGACTCCGTATCAGGAGTTCAACACGGCCTTCTCGCCGGACTACCCGAACGGCACGATCATCCTGACCCCCGAATTCCTGAAGGCACTGCGTGACGGGGAACCGGCGACGCTGATCTTCCACTTCCACAGCGGCGCCAAAGTGAAGTACACGGTCACGAAGTCCGGAGACTCAGTCACCGGTACGGCTGTCACGGAATCCTGACCTGCCGGCCCTCGCCCTGGTTGCCCGCCTCCCGGGCAACCAGGGCACCGGCGTCTCTGCGCGCCCGCGACCGTGCCAAGCCGCCCATAACCGTCCTGCCGCGAGACTCGGCCACTTTCTGCGACAAGTCGTCGGCAACCTTTGCGCTTCCGGCGGTCACTCAGTAGTGCACCATCGGCTCGACCTTGCGAACGGACAGGACATGAACACACCGAGGCAGGCCGCGCGGCAGCGCAGACAAAGACGCAGGCTCATACTGGGCGGCACATCGGCTCTGATCGCCGCGGGCGTTCTCGCCTACCTGGTCATGGCGTTGCTCCCCGACCGCGACGTCGACGCAAGGCCCGCCGCGGCCACATCCCTCGCCACCACCCGAGGGAAAGCCACCGCCGCCGGCGAGACGAACACACCGACCGCGACGGCGAGCCCGACTGGCTCCCCCACCCCGACGGGTGCCGCGACCACCACGTCAGCACGGCCGTCACCCACTGACACCCCGCGGCCCAAGCAAAAGTCCGCCCCGGCCTCGCAGGCAGGACGGCTTCAGCCCCACACCACCTACCAGGGCGTCGCCACCGCCTACGAGGCCGCGGACGGAGACGGCGCCTGCCTGTTCGGCCCGAGCCCCGACCTCATGATCGCGGCCATGAACACCAGCGACTACGAGACGTCCAAGGCGTGCGGCGCATACGTGCTCGTCCGCGCGGCCAGCGGCAAATCCATCACGGTTCGGATCACCAACGAATGCCCCCTGCCCTGCGCACCCGGGCAACTCGACCTCAGCCAACAGGCATTCGCCGAACTCGCCGACCTCAAGGTCGGCCGGATCCCCATCACCTGGAGCCTGGTGAGCCCCAGCACCTCCGACACGATCTCCATCCGGTACAAGACCGGCTCCAGCCGCTACTGGTGTGGCATCCAGGCGATCGGCCACCGCAACCCGGTCGCCATGCTGGAAGTCCGCACCACAGGCGGCTGGCGACGACTGCCCCGCACCTCCTACAACTACTTCATCTCCGCCGACGGCGGCGGGTGCGGCAGCGCGATCAGACTCACCGACATCTACGGCGAACGGCTGACCATCACCGGAATCGCGGTGCGGCCGAACGTCGTACAACCCACGCAGGTCCAGTTCGCCCGACACTGATCCCACGGCCCGCCCACGGTCCGCCCAAGGCCGCCGACGGCTCCCCACAAGCCTGGAAGCCACCTTCGCGGACCACAACGCGCCGAGGGCCGAGGTCGGCCGCGCCTGAGGAAGGACGCGGACCTACCTCGGCCCTGGTGTCGGGTCAGCCGCCGCTGACGGTCAGGTTGTTGGTGTTGAAGTTGAGCCCTCCGGACGACGAGGTGATCTCATAGCCGAACTGGACGTCGCCGATGATCTCGTTGCCGGGCATCCAGCCCTTGGTGTAGGCGATCCAGTTGAGGATCGGCTTGACGTCCACGGTGCCGGAGTTGGAGTCGGACGTCCGCAGGAACGAGAACACCTGGTTCGACCCGTTGGTGCCCTTGTAGACGTTCCAGTTGTGGCCGCCGAGCGTGACGTTGGCCTGATAGCTGCCGATCGGGCCGACGGATCCGTTGTAGTTGACCCACAGCATGATCTCGTACTGGTGGTCGTTGTCCCAGATGTCGTACGACGTGTTGTACGCGCCGGACGACGGGACGCTGACGTCGTAGTTGCTGGTGAGCCAGCTGAGGGAGTCGATCGTCTTGTTGATCGCCTTCGTTGAGTTGGGGTAGGACTTGATGCCGCCGGTGTTGGGGTGGTCGGCCCAGACGCCCCAGCCGGTCCCGGAGTTGGCCCAGATGCACTGGCTGCCGGCGCCGGAGCCCCAGATGTTGTTGTAGAGCTTGTAGCCGTCCAGGGTGGTGCTTCCCCACCGGTCGCACGAGTTCCAGACTGCTGCCGAAGCGGGGGCGGAGGCGAGGCCGACGGTGGCACCGAGAGCCATCGCCGGCGCGAGCACCGCCATGGTGACCTTGCGTAGGCTGTTTTTGACCATGGTGTCCCTTCCACGGGTGGGGGGAATTGTGGGGTTGCTACCACGCCCCTCTGCTGAGGACGTGGTCCTCTCCGGCGACGAGACCGATCGGCTGCGTGTCACCGGAAGAAGTCCTGACTTCCTTACGGACCGTGCGAGTCGGCTTCAGAACCGCCGTCGCCCGGTCTGGTTCCCAGGTCATTGCATCTCGATCAGCAGGGCGGGCAAGGCGGGCGTAGGCGAGGCCACGAACGGAGGGATGAAGAGGGAGTCAGACCTACCTCCGGGATGAGCGCGCGGTCCCGGCGCAGCCGGATCCGCCAGGGAACCCGGCCCGCCTTGCTCGCCTTGCGCGGCGCCCGCGCCTTCGCCACGGCTGTGGCGACCGCGGCCGTCGGTTCCTCGACGGCCGCGGGGGGACGAGTCCCGTCGGGCCTGCTCCCGGCCGTGAGGGACATCAGTTGCCGCTGCCGTTCTTGTCGATGAGTTCCTTGTACCAGTCGCGCAGCTTGTCGCCGCCGGAGGACTTCCAGGTGGAGATGGCGGCCTGCACGTCGGACAACTTCTTGTGGCCCCGCACGTAGTCGATCTGCAGTTGCTCGTGCTGGCTGGCGAGGTTGGCGTAGCGGGCCGGCTCGATGACCTTCATGCCGTAGAGGGAGGTCTTCTTCATGAAGGCGCCCATCCGCTGCTGCCACTCGACCTGCTTGCGGGCGACCTCGGGGAAGTCGGGGTGGGCGAAGTAGGGAGCCGGGGCCGCCAGCATCACCCAGGCGTTGATCACCTCGGAGTTGCCCAGGTCGTTCTTGACCGGAACGCCGTCCTTGACCGAGTAGTGGGTGCCCTCGACTCCGTAGTCGACAAGCATCCGCTCCTTGGTGCCGTACGGCGCTGCCGCGAAGTCGGCCGCGGCCAGCGCGTTCTCCACGGTCTCCTTCGATGCGCCCTTGCGGATCATCGACCAGATGTTGGCGGGCGAGGACGCGGTCAGCGTCGGGTTGCCGCCGTCGGCGCCGAAGATGTCCATGGCGTCCATCTCGAAGTCCGGGTTGGCCTTGGCCTGTTCGGCGGTCTTCTGGTACCAGCCGGAGCTGTCGCTGACCCAGAACAGGGTCTGTCCGGCGGTGAACCGCTGGCCTGGGTCGCCGGACTGCGCCTTGTCGTCGGGGTGAACCACGCCGGCGTCGAACAGCTTGCGGACCCACTCCAGGGCCTCGAGGTACTCGGGCCGCTCGATCTGGTACCTCAGCTTGCCGTCGTCATCGATGTTCCAGCCGGCGAGGTTGCCGAAGACGCTTCCCGCGATCCAGGACATGTCACCGCAGGCGTACACCTTGGCCTTGGCGCTGGTCGCCTCCTTGGCCCAACTGAGGAACTCGTCGGCCGACTTGGGTACGGTGTAGCCCTTCTTGTCGAAGATGTCCTTGCGGTAGTAGGGCACGATGGAGCTCGCGGGGGCGGTGGGCATCGGAATGCCGCGCAGCGCGCCGCCGAAGATGCTCATGCGCCAGGAGTCGGAGGGGATCGCGGCGAGGTTCGGGTACTTCTTGGCCTTGTCGCCCGCCAGGTAGGGGCCTAGATCCAGGAACTTCGCGGTGACCGCGTTCGCCATCTTGCTGTTGTTCAGTTCCCAGTCGGGCACGACCACCATGTCGGGTATGGAGCTGGAGGCCAGGATGGCGCCGAGCTTCTGGCCATAGGTGTTGCCGTCCTGGTTCTGCCAGGTGATCTTGGTGCCGGCAGCCGCGTCGAGTGCCTTGTAGTAGGCGCACCCGGGCTTCGGCGGGGTGCCCCAGAGCGGGGACATGATCTTGAGGGGAGCGCCGGTGCCGAGCTTCTTCGGGACCGAGACGGCGAGGGCGGCGAGGTCGACCTTGCCGGTGTAGCCGGCCGACGAACCGTTCTTCGACGGAAGGTCCGGCTTGGCGACCGTGCTGGCGACGTAGGTCGGGATCAGCTTGTCGGCGGCCTTGCCCGACGTGGCACCCTCTCGCGACCCGCTGTCCGAACCGCCGCAGGCGGTGAGCAGTGGCATTCCCCCAGCTACCGCGGCGGTGGCGACCGCCGTGGAGGCAAGGAAGCTTCTCCGGCTCGGTCCGGAGGAGGCGGCATTCGGCGTCATTGCGTCAACCCTTCATTGCGCACCTGGACACCCGGCGTGGGGCCGTCGGCTGCGGTGTCGTGACTGGAACTGGCTGAGCTGAAACGGACACATCCAATCATTGCGATGCGATTGGCAGTCGAAGCGCTTCGATGGGCAGTGAGGTTAAGTGAACACCCATGGGCACACAAGGGTCGCTTCCAAGATTCCTTCAAGGCCTGAAGCCCTGCATATGCCCCTACTTGACGTAACGGCGTTGATCACTTGACATGGACCTGGCGCCTGATGCACCGCGAAGCGCTTCGAAAGCCCTCGACCTGCACCTCAAGAAGATCCCATGTATCTGCCACACACTCCGCACACACCACCACCTTTCCGCGATCCGCAGCCGCCTTTCCCGAAGCGCATCGACGACCTTCTGCCGCGGCTCACCCTCGACGAGAGGGTGCTGCTGCCCGGGGTGTCGGTGCCGGCCCGCAGGGGTATAGGAGGCCTGGGCGGTGGACGAGCGCCGCGCGTACGAGGCGGTGGCCCGCGCGGCGCACCGGGCCGATCCCGCGCTCGCGCCGACGCCGGCCGGGCTGCTGGTGGTGCCGGAGGGCAAGCGGGTCGATGCCTGACCCTGCGTCTACCCGAGCAGTGGCACTGGCGCGACGCCTTCACCACGCTCTTCGACTCACCCCACGGCTTCGCGGGCGGGTCACACGGCCCCCTTCGAAGAACTGGGAGCGATGGGAGCAATGGGGAGCGAAGAGGGCTCCCAGTTTGCTCCCGAACACGCGTCAGGGGCACTCCGAAGAGTGCCCCTGACCTGCGGAAACTTCCGACATCTCTGTCGGGACGACAGGATTTGAACCTGCGACCCCTTGACCCCCAGTCAAGTGCGCTACCAAGCTGCGCCACGTCCCGCCGCGTCTCACACGGTGAACCGTGATCGCGCAGGTCAACACTACCGTACGCGCACGGGTGCTCCTGCCGGGGCGCCGGCCGCGCGGGCGGGTCCGAGCGAGCAGAGGGCGAGTTGGCACTGCCGGTCTTGCCAGCGGGTGAGGAAGCCGAGGGAGAGCGCGCCCGACGGCGGCACCCGTGGCGAACGGCGCCTTCGCCGGCGCTGAGGCCTCGGGCCCCTCTGAACACACGGATGGCCGGCGTGTCCTCCGCACAGGACGTGCCGGCCATCCGCCTCACCGAAGGCCGCTGTCCCCTATCCAGCGGCGTCCGGCAGCGCGACGCCCAGCTGCTCGGCGCGCTCGGTCAGGTCGCGCCAGACCTTCGGCGCCACCGGAATGCCCTTCTCGGTGCGGCCGACGGCCACTTCGGCGCTGCGCTCGCCGGGGTAGTACACGCCGTCCGCGTCGTCGGCCACCGGCAGGCCCTTGAGGGTGCCCAGGGTGCTGTCCACGGCCGCGGTGAAGGCGTCCGCGCCGCCGAAGGCCGCCGGGTCGAGCGCGATGAGCAGCGCGTTCTGGCGGTGCTTGCGGCCGGCCGGGTCGTCCGAGTGGAAGGCGGCGAAGATCGGCGCGCCGACCAGCACGCTGGTGAGCAGCTCGAACGCGAGGGACATGCCCGACCCCTTCGCGCCGCCCAGCGGCAGCGGCATGACCGCCTGCTCCGGGTCGGTGGTGGGGGTACCGTCCGCGGTGGCCGCCGCGCCCTCGGGCAGCGGGGTGCCGCTCGCCTTGGCCTGGCGGATCTTGCCGAGCGCGATGGTGGCGGTGGCCATGTCGAGGAGCAGCGGCGCGTGGTCCTCCGCGGGTACGGCGACGGCGAGCGGGCTGGTGGCCACGGCGGCGCCCTTGACGCCGGTGTAGCCCATGTTGGGCATGCCGGCGACGAAGCCGATACCGACCAGGCCCTGCTCGGCGATCTTCGACGCGTAGTAGCCGATCGCCCCGGTGTGGACGGTGCCCCGCACTCCGACGGCGGCCACGCCGTTGGTCCTGGCCCTGCTCACGGCGTCCTCGGCGGCCGCGGTGAGGGCCACGGGGCCGGGGGCGCGGTCGGCGTCCAGGACGGCGGCGGCCGGGGTGGACGCCTCCACCTTGATCTGCGCGTCGGCGTTGGCCACGCCCTTGGCGAGCAGGCCGAGGTAGGCCGGGACGCGGGCGATGCCGTGGGAGTCGACGCCGCGCAGCGCCGCCCAGACGAACACGTCGGCGGTGGTGCGGGCGTGTTCGGGGCTGAGGCCGCCCTTCTCGAGGAGGGCCGCGGAGAAGGTGCGCAGCTCGTCGGCGGGGACGAGCACCTTCCCCGGCTTGGGGGTGGGGGTGTCGGACATGGTGGCGGGTGCCTCCTGGTTCAGCGGGTGACGAGGACGTCGACGACGGCGGTGGTTCCTTCCGCCACTGCCTTGAGCGCGCGCTCCAGGGCGGGCGCCAGCGCCTCGGGCGCGTCGACGGTCTCGGTGTGCATCCCGAACGGCTCGGCGAACTGCGCCAGCCGGGGCAGCCGGTGCAGATCGGTGCCCAGCCACTCGCCGGTCTCGGCGGCCGCGCCCTCGGGGTAGAAGCGGCGGTGGTTGAGGTTCATCGACTTGTAGACGCGGTTGTTGAAGACCACGATCAGCAGCGGCAGGTCGTACGCGTTGGCGGCGTCGTACGACTGGATCACCGGGTTGTAGGTGAATGCGCCGTCGCCGATGGTGAGCACCACCGGGCGCTCCTTGACGGCGAGTTTGACGCCGAGCGCGACCGCGATGCCCTGGCCGAGTCCGCCCTGCACGTAGAAGTACGAGTCGGGGTCCTCGGTCTGCAGATGACGCTTGACGACCCGGCTGTGCGTGATCGTCTCGTCGACGACGACCGAGTCCTGCCCGTCGAGCAGTCTGCGCAGCTCGGCGGCGACGCGCACCGGGTCGATACCCTTGGCCTCCTCGGCCTTGGCCTCGGCGGCGGCGATGGCGGCCTGCTCGTCCGCGTGCCGGCGCTCCTGCTCCGCGCGGCGCGCGGTGACGGCGGCCAGGTCGAGATCCTTCGCCCGCTTGGCCAGCTGGCGCAGGGTGTTGGCGACGTTGCCTTCCAGGTATCGGTCGGCGAACAGCACCTGGTAGACGACGTGCGGGCGCTGCGGGACCTCGTCGATGACGACGATCTGCGCCTTGGAGGGGCGCCGCGACGGCGGGTAGAACGGGGCGCGGCAGTTGACCAGGAGGATCAGGTCCGCCGTGTCCATCCAGGGCCCGATGTCGCTGCCCGCGTGCAGCGGGTGGGTGCGCGGGAAGTTGCCGCACACCGCCGAGTCCGGTTCGACGACCGGGATGTTCCACGCCTCGGCGAAGGCCACCAAGGCCTCGAAGCCGCCCGCCTCACGGCCGGCCGTCTCCGTGACGATCACCGGGTTGCTCGCCTCGCGGATCATCCGGGCGACCGGATCGACCTCTTCGGGTGAGCTGTGCGTGGAGCCCGGCTCGACGACGGGCTTGGCCTCGCGGCCGTCCCAGTCCTCCAGGAGGATCTCCAGCGGGATGTTGAGGTAGGCCGGGCCCGCCGGTGCGCGCCAGGCCAGCTCCGCCGCCCGCGTGATCATGGTCGGCAGCGTGTGGACGCTGGCGGCCTCGTTGGACCACTTGGTGAACGGCTGGGCGATGCCGTGCGGGCCGCCCACGATCGACAGGTTGCGGTACCACTGGCCGCCCGGGTCGTGGCCGGGAGCGTCGCCGTACGTGGTCGACTCCGAGGAGGTGACCACCATCGGTACGCCGGCCAGCAGCGCGCCGTGCACGGCCATCGAGCCCTGGAGCAGGCCGGGGGCCGCGTGCAGCAGCACGCCCTGCGGGCGGCGCTTGACGAGTCCGTAGCCGGTGGCCATGCCGACGGCGACGGTCTCGTGGGTCAGGTCGAGGTACTCCGGCGCCGGCTCACCGTCGCGGTGACGCCGGGCCAGGGACTCCCACACCGGGGCCCATTCGGACCCCGATGAGCAGAAGACGTAGTCGGCGCCGACGGCGTTGAAGGCGGAGACGACGGCGTCACCGCCGTCGGCGCCTGGCGTGTTCTTGCTGTCCGTCATCTCTGGTGTGTCCTCAGCCCTCGATCGGCCAGTTCAGGACCTCGGAGATGCCGCGGCCCATCATCCATTCAAGCTCCTCGGGCGTGAAGTCCCAGTGCTTGGTGAACTGCTCGATCGTGTCGGTGTAGGTGATGCCGTGGCCGAGCAGGCGGGTGATGTCGGTGCCGTAGAAGCAGCGCTGCGGCCCCATCTTGTCGACCATCTCGCGCACGTACTTCTGGATGTTGTTGTTCGGGAAGGGCTGCGTGGAGTAGCCGGGCAGCGCCGAGACCTTGACGTAGATGTTGGGGTGCTCGGCCAGGTCGGCGGTCTCCGAGACCCAGTAGCCGATCGCGTCGTCGACGCAGCGGGCCATGATGCCCATGTGGTCGATGATGATCTTCAACTCGGGGTGCTTGGCGGCGATCTCGCCGAGCTCACGCTTCCAGATCGGGGCGTGGACCATGGTGGGGATGCCGAGCTCCGCGGCGACCGGCCAGTACCAGTCGTTGGTGCCGTCGATCATCCAGTTGCGGTCCTGCGGCCGGTGGAAGGTGAGGCGCGTGCCCTTCACGTGCGGGTTCTGCGCGAAGTCCGTCAGCATGGCCTTGCCCTCTTCGGGCTTGTTCTGCGGAATGCGGGCCATGATGCCGAACCGGTCCGGGTGCGCCTCGCAGGCCTCGAGGGCGTAGTCGATGCGGTCGCCCTCCCAGGACGGCGGCAGGATCAGCGCGCGGTTGACGCCGGCCTCGTCCATCAACTCGAGGGCCTCCTCGTAGGAGAAGGGGTCCTCGCGGTGGCCGTTCAGGCGGATCCGCTCACGGGCGCCGGGGACCCAGGGGCGGTCCGGGGTCTCTTCCTTCCAGATGTGGATCTGGGTGTCGACAACGAACATGTCGGTTACTTCTTTCTCTTGGCAGAGCAGGTGGTGGGGCGTTGCTGAGGGAACGCTAGGCGGGCCGTGAGGCCTTGCGGAGCCCCTGGGAGCGCAAGCTGTTGTTGCGGGAAATCGCGCTGTACGCAGGGCGTTCTTTGAATGCGGAGGTGTGCCTGGTCGCGTCAGGCGTCGCCGAAGACGGCGCCGACGATGTGCTCGGCGATCGCCATGGAGGCCGTGGCGGCCGGCGAGGGCGCGTTGCGCACGGCGGTGATGCGGCCGACCTGATGGATGCGGAAGTCGTCCACGAGGGTGCCGTCCCGGTCCAGGGCCTGGGCGCGTACGCCCGCGCCGCCGCGCACCACGTCCTGGACGCCGACGCCGGGGACGTACAGCTTGGCGTCCTTCATGAAGACCGCCGCGGAGAACGAGCCGCGGTACTCCTTGATGCCGGTGCGCCAGTGCTGGGCCGCCATCTTCCAGGCGCCGGGGTAGGCGGCGAGGCCGAGCAGGTCCCGGGGTGAGATCCGGCTGCGCCGGTAGCCCTCCCTGGCCAGGGCCAGTACGGCGTTGGGCCCGACCTCCACCGTGCCGTCGACGCGGGGCGTGAAGTGCACGCCGAGGAAGGGGTAGCGCGGGTCGGGCACCGGGTAGATGAGCCCCCGCACCAGATGCGTCCGGTCCGCCCTGAGCAGCATGTACTCGCCCCGGAACGGGATGATCTTCGGTTCCTGCTTGTCCTGGGCCAGCTTGGCGACCGTGTCGGACTGGAGGCCCGCGCAGAGGATCAACCGGTCGACGCGGACCCTCCCCCAGCCGTCGGCCGGGGGGACCCCCAGTTGCCCGGAGGCCACCTCGATGCCGCCCGGCACGTTGGTGATGCCGGTGACCGGGAAGCCGAGTTTCACCTCGCCGCCGGAGTCGGCGACGTCCTGGGCGAACGCCCGGGCGATCCCCGGGTAGTCGGTGATCGCGGTACGCGGGGAGTGCAGGGCCGCGACGCCCCCGGCATGGGGTTCCAGCTCCTTGATCTCCTCCTTGGAGATCTTCCTCAGGTCGGGCACGTGATTGTTCTTCGCCCGCTCGTAGAGGTTCTCCATGCGGCCGAGTTCGTCCTCGCGGACCGCCACCACCAGCTTGCCGACCTCCTGGTACGGCAGGGCGCGGTCCTGGCAGTACTCGCGCAGCAGGGACACACCGCGCACGGTCAGGTCTGCCTTGAGGCTGCCCGGCGTGTAGTAGATGCCGGCATGCACCACGCCCGAGTTGCGCCCGGTCTGGTGGAGCGAGACCTCCCGCTCCTTCTCGAACACCACGACGCGGGTGCCGGGGCGGCGCAGGGCGATCTCACGGGCCGTGGCCAGGCCGACGATGCCGGCGCCGACGACGCCGATCGTCTCGTCTGTCATCGGCGTCCTCCTCTCTCACAACTGCTCGGGTGGCGCGCTCAGGCGCCGAAGTGGATGGCGACCGTCTTGACCCGGGTGGAGAAGCGCAGGACTTCCTCGCCCTGCTCCTTGTAGGCCGTACCGGAGTCGCGGAACCCGCCGAAGGGCAGGTGCACGTCCCAGCCGGTGGTCGTCGTGTTGACCGCGACCTGACCGCACTCGGCCTCGTCGGCGAAGCGGTGGGCGGCCGTGAGGTCGCGGGTGAAGACGGCGGCGGCGAGACCGAAGTCGGAGTCGTTGACCGCCTCGACGGCCTGCTCGAAGCCGTCGACGGCGCGGACGGCGAGGACCGGCCCGAAGACCTCCTCACGCCAGATCGCCATCTCGGGGGTGACATCGGCGAGCACGGTCGGCTGTACGTAGCAGCCGTACGCGCGGTCGCCCTCGGTGTCCGCCCTGCCGCCGGTGAAGGCGACGGCACCCTGCTCGATCGCCTTGTTCAGGTCGGCGAGGACGCTGTCGCGCTGCTTGGGGCTGGACAGCGGGCACAGGGTGGTGGCCGGGTCGCTGCCCGGGCCGATCGTCAGCGCCTCGACCTCGGTGACCAGCAGCCGGGCGAACTCCTCGTACACCGGCTGCTCGACGATCACCCGGCTGGTGGCGGTGCACCGCTGGCCGGCCTGGCCGAAGGAGGCGGCGACCACGGCCTTCGCGGCGGCCGGCAGGTCGGCGTCCCTCAGGACGACGGAGGCGTTCTTGCCGCCGAGCTCGCCCTGGAAGCGGATGTTGCGGTCGGCGAGGCGGCGGCGGATGCGATTGCCGACGGCGTTGGAGCCGGTGAAGGTGATGCCGACGATGCGCGGGTCGTCGAGGAGTGCCTCCTCGATCTCGGCCGTGCGGCCTGTCACGACGTTGAGCACTCCCGCCGGCAGTCCCGCGTCGTGCAGGGCGCGGGCGAAGTGCAGGCCCGACAACGGTGTCTCGGTGGCCGGCTTGAACACCGCCGCGTTGCCGGCCGCGAGCAGCGGGGCGAGCTTGCGGGCCGGGGTGACCAGCGGGTCGTTCCACGGGCTGATCACCAGAATCACGCCGATGGGCTCGCGCTGGGTGTGGGTGCGGGTGTCGGGGCGGGCGTCGTGCAGCAGGGTGCCGTAGCCCTGGCGGGCCAGGCCCGCGTAGTAGTCGAGGAAGTCGGCGGCCTTCCCGGTCTCACCGCGGGCCTCGGCCAGGGTCTTGCCGTTCTCGGCGGTGACGTCGGCGGCGATCTCCTCGATCCGCTCGCGGATCAGCCGGGCGGCGTCGGTGAAGATCCGGGCCCGTTCGAAGGGGCTGGTGCGCTTCCAGACGGCGAAGCCGCGCTCGGCCTGGTCGTAGGCCCGGGTGACGTCCTTGGCGGCGAGGGCCGGGATACGGGCGAGGGGCGTGCGGACGTCCGCGGGATCGTGGACGTCGATCCACTCGCCGGTCGTCACCCACTCTCCGCCGGAGAGCGCTTCCACAGTACGCAACAAGATCACTTCCTTCGTCGGCCGCAGTGCGGGCGGTGCGGTCGGGTCGGGGCTGGGTGGCCATGCGGGCCGGATTCGACAACACACCATGTCGGGGCGGGTCCACCAGCACCGCGGCGGAAGGCATTGGTTGCGCCGCGCGCGGGTCGGCGGCGGCTCGATCCGTGCTGGAATCGGCGGGCCGGACGGCCAGTGCGATGCCGCCGGAGAGCCGAGAACCGCTGAGGAGAAACAGATATGGCCTACGCAGTCGTCGCCCACTACCGCTGCGAGCCCGACGACGACGCCACGGTGCGTGCCGCGCTGCTCACGGCACAGGAGGCGACCCGCGCCGAACCGGCGAACCTGCTGTACGAGGTGCACGCGGTGGCGGACCAGCCCGGCGGCTTCCTGCTGTACGAGCGGTACGTCGATGTCGCCGGCTTCGAGGCGCACAAGGCGGCCGAGCACTTCAAGGAGCTGATCGTGCAGACGGTGTGGCCGCTGCTGACGGACCGTACGGTCACGTTCGCCGAAGTGCTCTGAGAACGGGGGCCCGCCAGGAAGCGGCTGCCCGCTTCCCGGCCCCCCTCGGGCCCCCGTCGGCCCCGGAGCCCTGGATCAGAACTCGTTGCCCCAGATGTACCGCGCGAGGGTCTCCACCAGGACGATCTTCCGGCGCTGCTCCTCGGTGCTGAGGAGCGGCCGGCTCGCCACGTCCGCGAAGCCGCGGGACGGGGAGATGGCCGCGTCCTCGAGGTCCTTGGACTCCCCGGCGGCGTCGAGACGGGCCAGCACGGTGTCGATGTCCTCGAGGTCGGGCGCGGTGGCGTCCACCACGCCCAGGCACACGTCCCGGTCCTCCGGCAGCGCCTTGACCAGGTCGAGCTCGGCCTCGGTGCCCTGGTCGAACGGCAGCACCCAGCGGTCCGCCGGGACCTCGCCGTACAGCCGCTCGGCCCGGGCCCGGTCCACCGCGGCGGGCGCCGCCCAGCCGGGCGCGACAGCGATCCGCACGCCCTCCGGGCGCTCGTCCAGCCGTACCGCCAGCGCCTCGACGGCCAACGTGTCCTCGAAGGACAGCGCGCCCGGGTCGGCCGGGTCGGCGGCCAACTGCCCCAGCAGGAGCGGGTTGTTGAGCTGGATCAGGCGTACGCCCTTGGAGACCAGCAGCTCGATCTCAGCCTGGATGATCTCCGCGAGAGCCTCGCCGAGCTCACGAGCGGAAGCCACACCGAGACCCGGCTGGAACGTGGTGGCGGCCAGGTACGCCGGGGACGGCAGCGACGCCTTCGGCGCGATCACCGTCAGCTCGGCGAGCCGGGTGGCCCAGTCCGCGAGCAGCGGGCCGTTGGCCTTCGGCAGTGACTCCGCGACCCAGCGCACCAGGCCGTCGGGGCCCTCCTCCCCCGTACGTCGGAAGCCGGAGACCCCGTCGAGGACGGCGCTGCGGAAGTCCTCCCGGGGGAAGTCTCCGTCGGTGACGACGGTGGAGCGCAGCTTGCGCTGGAGGACCACCGCCTCCTGGACCGCCTGAAGTTCGGCGGCCAGGAGGGCGTCGGCGTCACCGGACGCGCGGGCGGCGCTGAGCTCGGCGGGACGGACCAGGCTGCCGTGGTGGTCGATGCGGTAGTTGAACGTATCCGCCATGGGGTCAGTCCTTTCCGGGCTCGGCCGGCTTGCCCGCGACGCCCCAGGCGGCGAACTCCAGCTCGTAGCCGAGGGATTCGAGGACGTCGTCGGCGAGCTGCTGGTCCTCGTCCGCGGTGCCGCCGGCGATGCCCAGGCCGCCGATGATCTCGCCGTCCTTCTTGATGGTGACACTGCCCTCGGCGGCCATGATCGGCAGGGCCGCGCCGGGCAGCTGGGACAGCTGGGAGAAGAAGACGGGCTGGCTCTCCTGCCACTTCTTCAGCATCTTGCCGGGGCGCTGCATCACGGCCGCGGTGTAGGCCTTGGCGCGGGCGATGTCCGGGGTCAGCGGGCGGGCCCCGTCGGCCCGGCGGATCGCGACGACAAAACCGCCGGCGTCGACCACGGCCACGCTCACCGCCTTGCCGAGGGCCTGGGCGCGCTTGTGGGCGGCGGCGATGATCTCCTCGGCCGCGTCGAGGGTCACGTTGCTCATGCTGTTTCCTTCTGGGCGGTCAGGGTGCGGCGCAGGTGGGCGACCGCCGCGTTGTACGGCTCCGGCGTCTCCCAGTACATGGAGTGCGGGGCGCCCGGGACGATCTCCAGGTGCGAGCCGGGCAGCAGTTCGTGGGCGCGGGTGACGGTCTTCACGCTGAGCACCGCGTCCTTCTCGCCGGCCAGGAACGCGACCTTCACACCGGAGTTCTGGATGTCCTGCAGGGACGGTCCGTCGGTGTCGAGGTTGCGCAGGTCCTGCATCTTGGCGACGTTGAAGGTGCCCATCTGCTGGAAGAGGAACGTGAGGTCGGCGCGCTCCTGCTGGAACGGCTTGGTGAGCAGGCGGTCGATGACCGGCAGCTTGACGGCCTCGGCGCGGTCGGCGGCGGCCAGTTCCTTCAGCTCCGGGTGGCTGATGCCGCCCAGGGAGTGGCCGAGGACGACCGAGCCGACACGCTCGGGACGCAGCAGGCCGGCGCGCAGGGCGGCGACGGAGCCGATGGACTGGCCGACCAGCATGACGTCGGTCAGGTCCTCGGCGTCGAGGACGGCGACGACGTCACCGGGGAAGTCCTGGCCGTCGAACTCGGGCATCGACGAGTCGGACTTGCCGAAGCCGCGCAGGTCCACGGTGACGACCGTGAACTCGTCGCGCAGCGCGGCGACCTGCTGCCACCAGGCGGCGTGGTGGCCGCCGCTGCCGTGCACGAACAGGATCGCCGGACCGCTGCCGTGGCGCTCGTAGTAGATGGAGGTGCCGTCGGAGTCGGCGAGGGGCATGGGGAGGAACTCCTAGCAGATGGCGATCAGTTGGGGCGCTTGGCGTGGTAGACCAGTTCGATCATGGTGTGGTCGGGGTCGTGGATATAGCAGAACTTCGACTGGTTCTCCGGGCGCTCGATGGGGCGGGTGTGCCGGATGCCCAGCTCCTTGAGGTGGGCGAGGAAGTCGTCCCAGTCGTCGACCTCGACGGCGAAGTGATAGGGAGCCATCCGCTCCATCTCCTCGACCGGAGTGAAGTGCAGGTCGAAGTTGCCCCGGGTCATCAGCACCACACGGGTGTTGGACTTGGGCGTGATCCTCTTCATCCCGAAGACCTTGGCGTACCACGCGGCGGTCCGGTCGGGGTCGGTGGTGGGGAAGTTGACGTGGTGGATGTAACGGGGTTCCTTGCTCATCTTTGGTTCCCTTCAAGGTGTACGGGGTTGGACAGCACGCCGATGCCGCTGATCTCGACCTCCACGGTGTCCCCCGGCGCGAGGCGGCAGGTGGACTCGGCGCCCATCCAGAGCACGTCCCCGGCCTGCACGGTGTTGTGCTTGGTGATCTCGACGAGGTAGTCGAAGGGGTCGAAGACCATGTCGCCGGTCGGGAAGGCGGCGCGCACCTCGCCGTTCACCCGCAGGGTCGTCGTCTGCGCGAGGGCGTCGACGTCGGTCTCGATCCAGGGGCCCATGGGCTTGAAGGTGTCGCTGTTCTTGCTGCGCCAGAACGTGCGGTCCTGGTGCTGCCAGGTGCGGGCACTGATGTCGTTGCCGATGGTCCAGCCGAAGACGGACTCGCGTGCTTCCTCGTATGTGGCGTGGCGCAGCGTACGGCCGATGACGGCGACCAGTTCCGGCTCGGCCTCGAAACGGCCCTCCACCTCCGCCGGTTTCACGATCGGCGAGAGGTGGCCGGTGAGCGCGTTGTTGGCGCGGTATCCGACCTCGGGCCGGTCGGGGGTCTCGACACCGGCATGCGCTACGTGCCGTGGGTAGTTCATGCCGACCGCGTAGAACACGGGCGGCACGACGGGCGGCAGCCAGACCGCCGTGGCACGCGGGACGGTGCCGATGATGTCGGCGCCGCATTCGGCATGCGGCTGCCGCCGCGTGGCCTCGATCGGCGAGCCGGACAGCAGCTCGACGTCCTCCTCCCCCACGCGGCCCCACACCGCCCGGCCGCCGACCGAGACACGTGCGTACCTCATGGCACCAGCAGGTGGGAGACGCGCTTGGTGATCAGATAGGCGTCCAGGGCCTCGGGGCCGCCCTCACGGCCGTAGCCGCTCTCCTTGACGCCACCGGAGGGGGCCTCGGAGACGGATCCGCCGCAGTGGTTGACGGAGAGGATCCCGGCCTCCAGCTCGCCCACCAGGCGCTCGGCGGTGGCGGCGGACTCGGTGAAGCCGTAGGCGGCCAGTCCGTACGGCAGCTCGTTCGCGATCGCGAGGGCCTCGTCGAGGTCGGTGAACGGGACGATCGGCGCGAGCGGCCCGAACGGCTCCTCGTGCAGCAGCTCCGCGTCCGCCGGTACGTCGGTCAGGACGGTCGGCGCGAAGAAGTAGCCGGGGCGGTCGAGCCGTTCGCCGCCGGTGAGGACCTTGGCGCCACGCGCGACGGCGTCGGCGGTCAGGCGCTCCATGGCCTTCAGCCGGCGCTCGTTGGCCAGGGGCCCCATGGTGGTGCCCTCGGCCAGTCCGTCGCCGACGACGACGGCCTCGGCGGCCTTCACGAACTCGGCGGTGAAGTCCTCGACGAGGCTCTCGTGGACCAGGAAGCGGCTGGGCGAGGTGCACACCTGGCCGGCGTTGGCGAACTTGGCCTGGGCGGCCTTGCGGGCGGCCTTCACGGGGTCGGCGTCCGCGCAGACGATCACCGGGGCGTGGCCGCCGAGCTCCATCAGGGACGGCTTCATGACCTCGCCCGCCTTGGCCGCGAGCAGCTTGCCGACGGGGACCGAGCCGGTGAAGGCGACCAGGCGGACCGCCGGGGCGGCGATCAGGTGGGCGGAGACCTCGGCCGGCTCGCCGAAGACGAGGTTGAGGACGCCGGCGGGCAGGCCCGCGTCGGCGAAGCAGGCCACCAGGGCGGCCGCGGTGGCGGGGGTTTCCTCGGAGGCCTTGATGATGATCGAGCAGCCCGCGGAGAGCGCGGAGGAGATCTTCCGCATGGGGCCGCCGGCGGGGAAGTTCCACGGTACGAAGGCGGCGACGGGGCCGACGGGCTCGCGCCGTACGGAGAGCAGGGTGCCGGGGGCGGAGGGGATGATGCGGCCGTACGCGCGGCGCGCGTCGTCGGCGTGCCAGCGCAGGGTGTCGGCGACGCGGCGGGCCTCGCCGGTGGCCTCGGCCAGCGGCTTGCCCTGCTCCAGGGTCATGATCCGGCCGACCTCGGCGGCGCGCTCGGTGAGCAGGTCGGCGGCGGCGTGCAGGAGGGCGGTACGCCTGGCTATGGGCGTGTTGCGCCAGGTCCTGAAGCCTGCCGTCGCGGCGTCGAGCGCGCGGTCGAGGTCGGCGGGGGTGGCCAGCGGTACTTCTCCGATCACCTCCTCGGTGGCCGGGTTGACGATCGGGGCGGTACGTCCGGTGCCGCCCTGGCACCACTCGCCCGCGATGTACATGCGGACGGCGGGGTAGCCGTGGTCGGTGGTCATGAGTGGGTGCCCTCTCAGGCTTGAAAGCGAAGCAAGACGGGGGTCCCCCGGCCGAAGGCCGGGGGAGGGTCAGGACGCGGAGGTGGTGGCGTCCTGCTGGTCGCGGTTGGTGCGCAGCGCCCAGATGTGGTGGGGCGGGGTGGTCTCGTGCACCCGGGTCTCGTAGGTGTCGTCGACGCGGTCCATGTCGGCGGCGTACTCCACCCGGCCGCCGCAGGGGGCGTGGATGAAGCGGAAGACGTTGGAGCCGACGGTGTGGCGGCCGAGCCGGCGGGCCTCCCGCCACCCGTGGTCGATCATGTAGTTGCCGCCCTCGATCACGTCGTCGAAGCCGGGGACCTCGTAGGCGATGTGGTTGATGCCGGCCTTGTCGGGGCGGTGGCACAGCAGCATGGTGTGCTGGTCGTCGTCGCCGGGGGCCTGCATGAACACGCCCATGGGTTCGACCACGTCGGTCGGGCGGAAGCCGAGGAGGTCGGTGTAGAACGCGACGGCCTCGTCCTTGCCCGGCTTGGGGATGTTGAGCGCCACGTGGCACATGCGCAGCGGGCGCACCCGGGTGATCGCCTCCAGCGCCGAATTCCAGCGGTTGACGCTGCCCAGCGCGTTGGCGGGCCGGGGCTCGACCGTCGCCGGCCTGGGCCGGGCGAGGGTGAGGCCGACGCCGAAGCCGGTCTCGTCCACGGTGTGGTGGACGCCGTCGGCGCTCTCGCGGACCGGGCGGTCCTTCGCCACCGCGGCCACCAGTCGCTCCAGCTCCGCGCGGGTGTCGACGCCCCAGACCACCTCACGGAGGGTCGGCCCGTTCTCCACCGGCGGCGGCAGCAGGGGGCTGGGGTCGGTGTCGAAGTGGAGGGTCTGCCCGGTGAGCGTCTCGAACACCGCGTGTTCGTCGGTCCGCTCCACCAGGAACAGACCGAAGTCGTCGAAGAACCGGACGCATTCGTCGAGGTCGCCGATGCTGTAGGTAACCGATTCGATTCTCTGGATTCCCATGGATTCCTCGTTTCCGGGTCGCTTGGCGAGCGTAGGTTTCGGGGCGCGAGGGGCTCAATGGCCCGAGCTCTACGGAGTGCGCAATCGTTTCTTGCGCCGCGGTCCCGCGCCTTCGCCCAGCGCCTACGCCCGGATGGCGGGGATCGGATTCTGCGCGAACCACTCGGCGAGGTAGTCCAGGAACACGCTGATCTTGCGCGGGGTGTCCTGTCCCGGGCCGTAGATCGCGTAGAGCGGGCGGTCGGGTACCGCCAGTTCCGGCAGCAGGACCTGGAGGGCGCCCGAGACGAGATCGTCGTAGGCCGGACGCTGGGGCAGCAGGGCGATGCCCCGGCCGTGCACGGCCGCCTTCTGCAGGGCGATGTAGGAGTTCGACGAGAAGGCGATGTTGCGGATCTTGTGCAGGGTGCTCGCGTGCCCGTGGCCGATGCGCCACACGGGGTCGTTGACGTGGACGAGACAGTCGTGTGCGGCGACGTCGTTCGGATGCGTGAGGGAGCCGTGCCGCTTGATGTAGTCCTCCGAGGCGCACAGCACGAAGGGCAGGGAGGAAATCTTCTTGAGGCGGACGCTGGAGTCCCTCAGGTCACGGGTGTGGAAGGCGACGTCGAATCCGCCGTCCAGGAAATCGTAGGTACGGTCCGACATACCGCCCAGTTCGAATCTGACCTGGATTTTCGGATGGGCGGCGGAAAAGGCGGCGATGGCGTCGCCGAGGTCGAGGCTGCCTATCCATTTGGGACAGATGATGCTGAGCGTCCCCTCGGCCCGGTCGTGGAGTTGGGCGATGCCGGCGTCCTCGGCCTCGATCTCCTCCAGGATGCGGGCGGCGAACTCCGCGTAACGCTGTCCCGGCTCGGTGAGGCTCACCGAGCGGGCCGTGCGGTTGACCAGGCGGACACCCACCTGGCGCTCCAGTTCGGCGACGTGCCGTGACACCAGCGAGCCCGACGAGCCCAGCTTCTTGGCGGCTCCGCTGAAGCTGCCGACCTGTGCGACGGTGACGAAGCTGTGCATGAGGAGCAAGCGATCCATGTTTCCTCCGAGAGCTGCTCCCCGCCGGCCCGCGCCGGGAGGGGGAGCATGGGGGCCGCCGAACCTCGCCGGAATGTCCCGATAGCGGCTCTACCAGGACATTCAGCGACACGGCGGATGTGCGGCTCAGACACGGTGAGACAGGCGCCGGTGACCGGTGGGGGCTCGGCAGAAGGCCCTGGTGGGGCCTACTTCGGGCAGTACTGCGGCGCTTCGCTCAGGTTGTCCTTGGTGACCAACACAAGAGGAATGTTGGCAATTTTGTCAACCTTCTTCTTGTCGAGCAGGCTCACCGCGTTCTTGACCGCGGTCTGCCCGATCGTCAGCGCCGAGTTCGCGACGGTGGCGGAGAACTCGCCGCTCTTGACGGCGGCCAGCCCCTCGTCGGTGCCGTTGACGGTCACGATCTTGACGTCCTTGGCGCCGGCGGCGTCGAAGGCCTTGCGCACGGAGAAGGCCATCTCCTCGTTGGCGACGAAGGCGTAGTCGAGGCCGGGGTTCGCCTGGATCATATTCTCGGCGACGTCCTGGGCCTTCGCGGGGTTGAACATGCCGGGCTGGTTGGCGACGACCTCGGCGGTCGCCGGCAGCCCGCTCTTGAACCCGCCCACCAGCAGGTCGGAGGCGGCACCCGGGGCACCGGCGACGATGCCGACCTGGACGTCCTTGCTGCCGGCGTCCTCGGCGATCCAGCCGGCGTCCAGGCTGCCGACCTTCTTGAGGTCGACTACGGCCGCACCGAGGATGTCGTCGGCGTCGCTGGTGGACACGGACGTCAGGTAGATCGGGATGCCGGAGGCCTTCGCCTTGGCTATGTCGCCCTTGAGCGAGTCGACGTTGACGGTCTGCACGATCAGCGCGCTGACGTTGCGGGAGATCATGTCCTCGATGTTGGACAGCTCGGTCCCGGCGTTCTGGTGCGAGTTGGACGTGTAGACCTTGGCGTTCTCGGTCTTCGCCGTCTGCTCGACGGCTTTCTGCAGACAGCTGTGGAAGTTGGTGTCGCCGCCGTTGACGAACCCGAGGGTGACGTCTCCGGAGCCGGCGCTGTCGTCGTCGTTGCCGCAGCCGCTGAGCACCAGGGTGGAGCAGGCGACCGCGGCGAACAGCGCGTGACGGGAACGGACGGAAAGTCTCATGGTGAACCGCCTTTCGAGACGGAAGTGAGCACGACGGAATGTGGGCACGACAAACCGCGATCAGGGCGTTCTGTGATCAGACGTGCCGTGATCGAGGCGTGTTGTGGGCGAAGACGCGGGGGGTGGTGATCAGTGCCGCGTGGAGCGGGTCTTGTGCATCTCGTTGGCGATGGCCGCGATGAGCAGCACCGCGCCGACGGAGACCGGCTGGTAGTTGCTGGAGAAGTCCAGGAGGTTGAGGGCGTTGGCCACCACACCGAGGAGCACCAGGCCGAGGGCGGTGCCGATCACGGTGCCGGAGCCGCCGGCCAGCGAGGTCCCGCCGATGACGACGGCGGCGACGACGGCGAGCTGCAACGAGAGACCGGCGGTGCCGCCCGGGCTGCTGGAGCCCAGCCGGGACAGCAGCATCAGGCCCGCCAGCCCCGAGAGGGCACCGGTCGTGCCGTACAGCACGAGCTTGCGCGCCGTGACATTGATGCCGCTGAGGCGCGCGACGTGCTCGTTGCCACCGATGGCGAAGGCGTCCCGGCCGAACACGGTGAACCTCATGACCAGGGCCGTGGCCACCAGCACCAGGACGGCCACGACCAGCAGATACGGCACGCCGAGGATCTTGTTGTTGCCGAGTGCGAACATCCGGGTGCCGATGGAGATGGTGTTGCCGTCGTGCACCAGCAGGGCGACGCCGTCGAGCAGGGTGGCCGACGCCAGGGTCGCGACGAAGGGTGCCACGTTGGTGAACGTCACGACCAGCCCGTTGACCAGGCCTACGGCCGTGCCGAGGAGCACCGCGACGACCACCGCGTAGAAGGTGGGCTGTCCGTTCGCCAGCAGCTTCGCCGCGACGGCGGCCGTGACCGCGACGTTGCTGCCCATGGAGAAGTCCATGCCGCCCGCGGTCATCAGCAGCGTGAGACCGGCGGCGAGCACGGCGTTGACGCTCACCTGGCTCAGGATGTTGACGATGTTGCGGTCGGTGGCGAACGTATCGGTCTGCACCGCGGTGAGGACGACCACGATCACCAGGACCGCGATCAGACCGGCGTGGGGCACGCTGCGCAGGGTGTCGAGCGAGAGCCGCGACCGGGGTGCCTCGGGCGGGTCGGAGACGCCGGGGGCATCGGGAAGTGTCTTGACGCTCACTGCGGTTGACCTCCGAGAGCGGTGGCGACGAGCTCGTCGCGCGTGATGGTGGTGATGTCGTGTTCGGCGACCGTGCGGCCGGCACTGACGACGACGACCCGGTCGGCCAGCCGCATGACCTCCTCCGCGGAGGAGGAGGCGAGCAGCACGGCCACCCCGCGCGAGGCGAGGTCGTCGACGAGGGTGTGGATGTCGGCCATGGCCGCGATGTCCACACCGTTGGTGGGGTCCTCGAGGAAGCACGCGACCGGCTCGGTCTCCAGCCACTTGCCCAACAGGACCTTCTGCTGGTTACCGCCGGACAACGCGCTCACCGGCGGGTTTCCGGTGAGGGAGACCACGCCGTAGTTGTGGCGCACCGGCCCGGCCCGGCGGGCGAGTTCGGCACGGCGGTGCAGGCGGCGGCGGGCGAAGCGGTCGTCGGCGAGCATCAGGTTCTCGTCGAGGGACATGCCCGGGACGAGACCCAGCGTCCGGCGGTCGCCCGTCACACAGCGCAGGCCGCTGCCGAGCGAGGCCGGGATGTGGCCGACGGCCACGGGGCGGCCGTCGACGCGCAGTTCGCCGGTGTCCGGCCGCCGGCGTCCCGACAGCAGGTCGAACAGCTGTGACTGCGCGTCCCCGGCCGGGCCGAGTACGGCGACGACCTCGCCCTTGCGCACCTCGACGGTGAAGTCCTGGATGGCCCGTCCGTGGCTCAACCCCCGTACTACCAGGCCGAGTTCGTCCTTCGGTGCCGGACGGTCGGGGCGCCGCGAGACGACGTCCCGGCCGACCATGGCGCGGACCAGCCCGGCAGGGTCCAGCTCCTCGGCCGGCGCGGTGCGCACCACTCCCCCGTCCCGCAGGACGGTGAGGCGGTCGGCGACGGCCATGACCTCGTCGATGTAGTGCGAGATGTAGACGACGGCGACGCCGTCGTCGCGCAGCCTGCGCACCAGGGAGCGGATCTGGTTGGCGTCCTTGGCGCTCAGACACGCGGTCGGCTCGTCGAGGATCAGGATCCGGCCACCGCGGCGGACTTCGCGGGCCACCTCGACCATGGTCTGCTCGGCGACGGTGAGCGAGCCCGCGGTCCGCTCCACGTCGATGTCGATGCCGAGCGAGTGCAGTGCCTCCCGGGCCTGCTGCCGGACGGCCTTCCAGTGCACGGCGCGGCGCCGGGTGGGCAGGTCGCCCAACATGACGTTCTCGGCGACGGTGAGTCCCATCGCCAGCTCGCGGCGCTGCGGCACCGAGGCGATGCCGAGCCGCCGGGCCTTGCGGACGGTCAGTCCGGCGTGCGGGTGACCGTCGACCTCCACGGTGCCGCCGTCGGGCTGGTGCGCCCCGGACAGGACCTGCACCAGCGTCGACTTCCCGGCGCCGTTCATGCCCATCAGCGCGTGGACCTCACCCGGGTACAGGTCGAGGTCCACGCCCTTGAGGGCGGCCGCCCCGCCGAAGCTCTTGGTGACGCCTCGTACCCGCAGGACGGCCGTGCGGGCCGTACCGGCACCACTGTCACTGTCGGCGTTCTTCCTCGGGCTCACGGCGGTACCTCCCTGCGGGCTCGGGTCGGTCAGGAAACTCACGGCTGCGGCCGGTCGGCGTCGGCGACGACACGCCCGTAGCCGCGGATGTCCGGGAACGGGGGCTCCTTGTCGGCCTGGAGGTCCACCTGGAAGGTGTTCAGACACATGCCGAGCATGGTGAAGTTGCCGAGCGCACCGATGGTGTCCACCAGGCCCTTGGAACCGAAGTGCTCCAGGGCGCGGGCGAAGGTCTCGTCGGTGACGAAGTGCTCGTCGAGGATCTCCTGGCAGAACTGGTAGAAGGCCTGGTCGGCCTCGTTGTCGAAGACTGCCTCGCGCTTCTCGGCGATGGCCTTGACCGCGGCCTCCGGGATGCCGGCCTCGATGGCCTGGTGCACATGGGCGTTCCACGAGTACTGCGCGTCCCAGTTGCGGGCCGCCATCAGCAGGGTGAGCTCGCGCAGGTGCTTGGGAAGGCTGCAGTCGAACCGGGCGAACGCGCCCAGGGACTCGGCCCGTTCGCACATCTCCGGGCTGTGCAGCCAGACCCGGAAGGGGCCGCGGACGGCGCCGCGGCGGCCGGCTATACGGGCGGCCAGCTCCTGCTGGCGCGGGTCCATTTCCTCTTCGTCGAGAACGGGGAGCCTCATCTGGCCGATACCTGCCTTTTCTTTCCGGCGCGTTTCACTCACGGGTCGAGAGCCGTGCGGTGACAGGTGACGGTACAGCCGGGTTCGCGTTGCTCACCCTTCTCGGAGTGCAAGGTAAACCTGCACGCCAGAGGGCACCCGTTCACGCCTGAGCGACCTAACGTCGTTCGTCGCATCACGTCGAAGTGGAGAGGAACCCCGGATGACCACCATCATCAAGGTCGCGTCCGTGCCGCTGCTGGACAGGGGCGGTTCGGTCGTGACGACGCCGCTGATCACGACGCCGTCGGCGAGCGGGGAGAACCGCATCACCAGCGGGATGAGCGTGTATCCGGTGGGCTCCGGCGCGCCGCTGCACTCGCACAACTGCGACGAGCACGTGACGATCCTCGAAGGCGACGCGGAGGTGTGGGTCGACGGCGAGGTGACCAAGCTCGAGCAGTTCGACACCACCTACATCCCGTCGCCCGTCCCCCATCTGTTCCGCAACATCGGTGAGACGCCGCTCAGGATCCTGTGGGTGTACTCGTCGGGACACGTCACCCGGACGTTCACGGAGACGGGCAAGACGGTGGAACACCTCTCGGCCCAGGACCAGATGG
Source organism: Streptomyces sp. NPDC001315 (assembly GCF_042896175.1). Lineage (NCBI taxonomy): Bacteria > Bacillati > Actinomycetota > Actinomycetes > Kitasatosporales > Streptomycetaceae > Streptomyces > Streptomyces sp. NPDC001315. Next base: position 44,904 of record NZ_JBIAWZ010000005.1, read on the forward strand.
GCTGAGCGTCGCGTCCCGGGGGACGTCCCCGTGTCCCGCGGGAAGCGGGGACGGCATCCTGACGGCCCGTCACGGACACGCTGGCTGTCGTGGTCACGCATCGTGGTCACGAGAACGACAGCCGGAGGTTTCCATGTTCCGACGGACCGTGCAGAGCGGCCTGCTGGCCGCGGTCGCGGTGCTCGCGTTCCTGCCCGCGGCGGCCGGTGCCGCCCCGATGGGCGCGACCACCGCGCACCCGGCGCTCGCCGCCACCACGCAGCACGCCCTCCCCTCGCTGCTCTCCACCCCCGCCCGGCACGCACCGGCGCGGCACCACACCGTCCACCGCGTCCACTGCGCCCGGCACCACATGGCGGGAAGGGTGGCCACGCACCGCCTGGCACTGAACGTCCGCTCCGGTCCGGGCACGGGCTACCGGGTGCTCGGTCACCGGCACAACCACCGGCTGGTCTCCGTGGCCTGCAAGAGGTACGGCTCCGGGGTGTTCGGCAACCACGTCTGGTACCGGCTCGCCCACCACAAGGGGTACGTGGCCGCCCGCTACGTACGGGTCGGCGCCGCCGTGCCGTGGTGCTGACGGCTCCGGGCCGCCGTACGGCCTGACCGCCGAGGCCTGTTCGGGAAGCGCACCGTCCCGAACAGGCCTTCGGCATGCCACTCCGCCTCACCTTCCTCATACCGTGCCGGACGTTGCGGGCACCGTCTCTCTGGGAAGCCATCCCGACAACAGTGGGCGAAACGCCCATAGCGGATGATATGAAGTCGAGGGAGGCGCCATGCGGCACCCGCAAGGGTCGACCACGCCGGACGAGCCGCTGGTGGTGAGACTGCGGGAACTGAAGGACCGTACGGGGCTGAGCCTGGCCGCGCTGGCCGCCCGCACGCCGTACAGCAAGTCCGCCTGGCACCGCTATCTGACCGGCGGCAAGCGTCCGCCGCGCTCGGCCGTGGAGGCGCTCACCCGCCTCGCGGGCGTCGACGCCGGCCCCGTACTGGCCCTGTGGGAGGCCGCCGACGAGCCCCCCGCCGCGAGCCCGCCCACGGAGACCGGCCGGGCCCGCCCCCGGTGGCGGCCGTTGCCCCTGTCGGCGCTGGCCCTGCTGGGACTGGCCGCCGCGGTCACGGCCGGCCTCACCTTCTCCGGCCGGCACGGTTCGTCCGGTACACAGGTGGCCACGGCGGCGCCCCGCTGTCACGGGCGGTCCTGCCAGGGTGAGTTGCCCGACGCGTCGGCCTGTGCGCGGGACGCGCGGACCAGGAGCAGCGTCACCGGCAGCACCTACGACGTCCGGCTGCGCTACTCACCGGCCTGCGGCACCGCCTGGTCGGAGGTGCGGGTGCGCTCCCCGCGCGCCCGGGAGGTCTCCGTCCGCGCGGGCCAGGACGTGCTCTCCGCGGCCTATCCGGCCGAGGACACCGTCGGCTACACCAGCCCGATGGTCTCCGTGCCGTCACCCCGGGGCGTGGAGGCGTGCGCGGAGGTGGACGAGGAGCTGGCCTGCACGGGGCTCGACGTCGAGCCGCCGGAGCAGGGATGAAACGCGGCGGGGCACCAGGACTCCCGGCCCGTCCTCCCAGAACCGGTCCGGCCACGGCGACCCGGGCGGGCGGCCCCGCTCCGCGCCGTGGACGTGAGCCCGGCCCGCGCCCCGGGCGCTCGGCGCGGCAAAGGGCGCCGCGCCCCGGGTAGCGGGCGCGGCGCCACAGTGGAGGCGGCGGACGGTCAGCCGGTGGTGGACAGTTCCTGCTGGGTGCCGCTGCGCTCCGGCTGCCTGGCCGAACGCAGGGCGGCGATGCCGATGAAGACCATCGAGGAGAGTCCGGCGAGCGCGAAGGCCGTGAAGCCCCAGTCGCCGTTGTTCGCGGCGAGCAGCTGGCCGCCGAGCCACGGGCCGAAGACGGCACCGAAGCGGCCCATGCCGGAGGTCCAGCCGACAGCCGTGGCACGGTCGTCCGGGGTGGAGCGGATCGAGACCGTCGCGTAGATCATCGTCTGGGCGCTGTTGAGGAAGACGCCGGTGAGGAAGACGACCACCATGGTCACGCTCATCGGCATGTGGACGCTGAGCAGGAAGACGCCGGCGGCGGTCAGGGCGAACCAGATCGCCGAGATGCGCGGAGCGCCGAAGCGGTCGGCGGCCCGGCCGGCGACCAGCATGCCCACGATGCCGCCGAGGTTGAAGACGACCACGAAGGACAGGGCCGAGCCGAGCTCGTAGCCCTCGGCGCGCATGAGGGTGGGCAGCCAGGTGGCGACGCCGTAGACCAGCAGGAGGCCGCCGAAGGAGGCCAGCCAGTACAGGAGGGTCTGCGTCCACTCGCCCCCGCGGAAGAGGTTCACCAGCGCGTTCCAGCGGTCGGCCGCGCCCTGCTTGCCCGACGACTTGGTGGCGGGCAGCTCGACCTCGTAGCGGGTGGCCAGCTCGCGGGCCTCCTCGGTACGGCCCTTGGCGACGAGGAAGCTCAGCGACTCGGGCAGGAGCTTGACGAGCACCGGGGCGAAGAGCAGCGGGATCACGCAGACCCAGAACGCCGCGCGCCAGCCGACCGGCTCCACGAGCCACTTGGCCACGTAGGCGGAGAGGATGCCGCCCGCGTGGTGGGCGGTCATCAGCAGGCCGATGACGATGGCGCCGCGGCCGCGCGGGGCGTAGTCGGAGACCATGCTGATCGCGGTGGGCAGCAGACCGCCGAGGCCGACGCCCGCCAGGGTCCGGCCGAGGCCGAAGACCGTGAGACTGTCCGCCATCGCGCACAGGGCGGAGGCCAGCGAGAAGAGGGTCACGCACGAGACCATCAGCTTCTTGCGGCCGATCCGGTCGGCGACGGTGCCCGCGGTCAGGGCGCCGACGAGCATGCCGAAGGTGGCGTAGCTGCCGAGGTCACCGGCCTGGTCCGGGGTGAGGCCGAAGGTCTTCGTCGCCAGCAGGTGCGGCAGCACCGAGCCGTAGATGAACATGTCGAGACCGTCGAAGAGGACGGCCAGCCAGCACAGACCGACGACCAGGAAGGCCAGTCTGCTGCCGCGAGCGGACAGCGCGGGGGAGGAGGACATCTTTGTTTTCCTCTCGTCCAGGAGGCGTTCCCTGGAGGGGACTCAATGAGGAGGGTCTTCGCGGCTCGTGCGGTGACCCGGTGTGGGCAAGACGCTAAGGATCCGTCCCCAGAGTGTCAACGTTTTTGTCAACAATCTCATCGACGATCTGACGGACCGCTCTGCCCCGGGTACGACAAGGGGGTAGGTGCGCACGTCGGTGCGCCGCCCACCCCCTGGTAAGACCCGTGACCCGTAAGACCCGTAAGAAGCCGCGACTACGCGACGGGCGGTGTGCCGTGCGTGTGGAAGGACTGGATGGTCTGCAGGCCCCAGGCCTGCCCCTTGGCCCGCTCGGCCTCGGTCCAGGTGATCAGCGGCCAGTCGGGGGCCAGCACCAGACGCGTGAGCGGGTTGCACAGCTCGATACGGTTGCCGCCAGGCTCGTAGACGTACAGGAAGAACGTCTGCTGGATGGCGTGCTTGTGCGGACCGGTCTCGATGAACACACCGCTGTCGATGGCGAGATCGGCCGCGCGCAGGATGTCCTCGCGGGTGTCGGTCGCGAAGGCGATGTGGTGCAACCGGCCGGCGGATCCGGTCCAGTCCGAGGTGTAGACGACGTCGTACGACTTGTCGGTGAAGGTCAGCCAGCGCGCCGCGATCTTCCCGCTGTCGAGCCGGATCTGTTCCGTGGGCCGTGCGCCCAGCACGTTCTGCTGGAACTCGGCGTTGGCGAGCACGTCGGCGGCCAGGAAGTTGATGTGGTCCAGGCGCCGCACACCGACGCCCCGGTTGGGCTTGGCCTGCGGCTGGTTCTTCAGCGCCGGTTTCAGCTCGTCGGGGGCCTGGTAGTACTCGCTCTCCCAGTACAGGGCGTGCTCGTGGCCGTCCGGGTCGGTGGTGACGTAGAGCTTGCCGAGCCCCGGCTCGTCCTCGGCCCAGTGACCGGTGCCGCCCGCCTCCTCGTTCGCCTCGATACGGCGCTGGAGGGCCTCCTCGCTGGAGGTGCGCAGGGCGAGGCGGCCGAGGCCGGGCTGTTCGCGGGCGGTGAGCACCAGGCTGTGGTGCTCGTAGTCGTCGAAGGTCCGCAGGTAGACGGTGTCGCCCTCCTGCGCGCAGACGGTGAGCCCCAGGTAGTCGGTGAAGAAGGCGACGCTGGCGTCCAGGTCCGGGGTGAACAGCTGGGCGTGGCCGATGTGGGCGATGTCGCCGAGCGGCGGAGTCATCGCTGACCTCCTTGGGGTCGTGCGGGTGTTGGTGCCGTCTCGGCGGACCTGGGGAACACGGTGCCGTCGAAGATCTTGCGGGCTGTACGGACGACGGCCGTACGGCGGGCGGAAGGCAGCCCGTCGGTTCCCGTGCCGAGGCTACTTTCGATGTCCAGGAACCCCGTGGGATGTTCTATGCGCATTCGGTCACCCTGAACGGGGAGCCTGGCGAGCTCGGCGCCCACGCTTCCTCCGATTCGCAGGCCTGCGGCGACGCTGGCTGCGCCGAGCACCCCGATGGAGGGGTGGCAGCGCACAGGAATGAAGGTCCGGGTGGTGGCTGCGCCGCCGTCCCGTGGCGCGGCGAGCAGCGTGAGCTTGGGCACGGTGGTGTCCGAGACGTCGCCCAGACCCATCAGCCGGCCCGCCGTCAGCCGGATCTCCCGGAGCCGGTCGGCGAGGGTGAGGTCCTCCTCCAGGTCCTTGGGCGTCTCGTAGCCGGTGACCTCGAGGGAGGAGGCGGCGATCAGCACGGTCGGCATGCCGTTGTCCACGCACGTCACCGGGACGCCGTCGATCACGTCACGGACGTTGCCGGTGGGCAGCAGCGGACCCGCGCCCGGCGGGAACTCGATCACCACGGGGGCGGCCGTGCCGGGCACGCCCGAGATCTCGGCGTCGCCCGTGTAGTCGACCCGGCCGCCCGGTGTCGGGAAGGTCGCCGTGGCGAGGTCGCCGGTGTTGACCATCCGGATGCGTACGGAGGTGCGCTCCTCCCCCGCCGGGACGAGCCCACGCTCCACGGCGAACGGTCCGACGCCGGCGAGGATGTTCCCGCAGTTCTGACGGTCACTCACCTCGGGGCGGTCGACGGCGACTTGCAGGAAGAGGTAGTCGACATCGGCCCGCGGGTCGGACGAGGGTGAGACCACGGCCACCTTGCTGGTGAGCGGGTGCGCCCCGCCCAGGCCGTCGATCTGCCGTTCGTCCGGGCTGCCCATGACGCGCAGCAGCAGGTCGTCACGGGCGCCCGGCTCGGCGGGCAGGTCCCCGGCGAGGAAGTAGGCGCCCCTGGAGGTGCCGCCGCGCATCAGCAGGCAGGGCACCTCCTCGGGCACGCGGGTCACGATCCCGCCCCCTCGCCGGCGTACTCCTCGTAGGTCCTGTACTCGACGCCGAGGCGCTTCAGCGTGTCGCGCAGACCGTAGCGGTCCAGGCCCAACTGGCCGTCGATGAAGGCGGCGCGGGTCTTGGCCTCCTTGGCCTCGCGGGCCTCGGACGCCTCGACCGTGGCGCGGGCGCGCTCGCGGGGGACGACCACCACGCCGTCGTCGTCGGCGAGGATCACGTCACCGGGGCGGACCACCTGGCCGTCGATGGCGATCGGCACGTTGACCGAGCCGCCCGTGGCCTTCACGGTGCCCTGCGAGGAGACGGCCCGGGCCCAGGCCGCGAAGCCCATGTCGCGCAGTTCCTGCGTGTCCCGGATGCCCGCGTTGGTGACCACGCCGCGCACCCCGCGCTGCTGGAGCGCGGTGGCGAACAGCTCGCCGAACATGCCGTCGGTGGACGGGGAGGTGGTGGTGACGACCAGGATGTCGCCCTCGCCGCACTGCTCGACGGCAGCGTGGATCATGAGGTTGTCGCCGGGCCAGCTGAGCACGGTCACCGCGGTGCCGGCGACCCGTACGCCCTGCTGGACGGGACGGATCTCCGGGCCGAGCAGGCCGGTGCGGCCCATCGCCTCGCTGACGGTGGCCACACCGAAGCCGGCCAGCGCGTCCACGTCCTTGGCGTCCGCCTTCGGCGGGTTGGTGACGATCACGCCGCTCATGCCAGCTCCTTCGCGATCTGCGGGTACGGACGCATGTACGCCTCGGCCATGGTCCTGTGCGCCAGGCCCAGGTTGGGGCCCGCGTTGCGCTTGAGCTGGACGCCGCGGCGGACGGCGAGGTCGGTGTAGTAGTCCCACAGGTGCTGCTGGGCGCCGAGGCACTCCATGGCCTTGCGCTTGGTCTCCCACACCTCGGTGATGTCGAGCAGCACCTCGGGCTTGAAGCCGCTCATCTCGGGCTGGTGCGGCTCGAAGAAGAAGACCGGCGGGGCGCCGATGATCTCGCCCGGGCCGGGGTAGCCGATGGCCTGGGCGAGGACGCGGGCCTCCAGGGCCATGCGGTTGGCGGCCGGGTGGTCGCCGTTGTACGGGTCGTCGGTGGGGTGGGTGAGGACGACGTCCGGCTGGGTGTCGCGGTAGACCTCGACGAGCGTGTCGGTCAGCTCGGCGGTGGCGGTCAGCGGGTAGTCGCCGGCGTCGAAGAAGCGGACCTCGGCACCGAGGGTGGCGGCGGCGCGCTCGGCTTCGTCCCGGCGTATCGCCTTGATCTCCTCGAGCTTCTTGCCTTCGCGCCACGCCTTGGCGGACTCCCCGCGCTCACCGAAGGTCAGACACGCGATGGTGACCTTCTCCCCCCGGGACGCGGCCAGGGCGATGGCTCCGCCCGCGCGCCACACGAAGTCCCCGGCGTGTGCGGTGATGACGAGTGTCGAGCGTGGGGTGGCGGGCGCGTTGCCATGCGTCATTGCTGCAATCTCCTTCTTCAGGCCAGGTGCGCGCCCGCCCCGCGTGGTGCCGGTCGGATGCGCGTCAGTCGCGCAGCGCCTCGATCACGCTGGCGAGGTGGGCGCGGACGGCCGCCTCGGCCGCCTGCGGGTCCCTGGCCCGGATCGCTTCGATCATGGCCAGGTGCTCGTTCAGGGATTGCTGCGGGCGACCGGGCCTGAGCGCCAGCTGGAAGCGATGGCGCACCAGTTGGGCGTTCAGCCGTTCCAGCAGCTCCTGGGCGGTCCGCTGGTCGGAGAACTCCCGGATCCGGACGTGCAGCTCGTGGTTGAGATCGGAGTAGGTCACCGGCTCGCCGTCGGCCACGGCCTTGGTCATGGCCGTACCGAGGTCCGTCAGTTCGCTCAGCTGCTCGTCGCTGGCCGCGACGGCCGCCTTCGCCGCGCACAGCCCTTCGAGGACCATGCGGCATTCGGTGATGGCGACCGCTTCGTCCACGGTCACCACCCGAACCCGCGAGCCGCGGTTGCGGATCCGTTCGACCAGTCCCTGGGACTCCAGGTCGATGAGTGCCGCCCGGATGCTGGCCCGTGTCACACCGAACTGTTCGGCGAGCTCGTTCTCCACCAACCGCTGCGCCGGTGCCATGTCGCCGTGCAGGATCGCTTGCCGCAGCTGCGTCAACGCATGCTGTTTGGCCTGCTCTCCGGTGCTCGGACGGGCTTCTGTCGGCATGTGCCCTCCCTGAGTGAGTGCCTCTCGAACCTAAATCTAGCCAAACAAGATTGTCAACAATTTTGTTTGCCGTATTGCCCGCAGGCTTCGACGGCGCCACGGTCCCGGGGGCGGCGCCGCTTGATGGTGTCTGTGAGGAACGGCCACGTTCGCCCGGCGCCGCGGCGCCGGGACGGGGCCTACTTGATGACCGCGTTCGCCACCACGACCACCACCCCGAGCAGCGCGTCCACCAGCCCGATCGCCACGCATCGGATCCAGGAGCGCCGCAGCCACCGCGAGGTGACCACCCCCAGCGTGAACAGCAGCGCGATGTTCAGGGCGAACGCCGGATACTCCACGCCGTTCGGCGGCCACCAGCCCCAGCCCGCCCCGGCCAGCAGCAGCACGGTGGGCAGTACGGCGGCGACCAGGGGCCACTCGTCGACAAGGCTGCGCAGGACGTCCCAGCGGCGGTGCGGACGGCGCTCGGCGATGTAGTGGGCGTAGCCGTGCGCGAGGGCGGAGGCGAGCGCGGTGACCAGCAGCCAGGCGGCGTCGTAGCGGCGGCCGGCCCGGTCGGTGCGGCCGTACTGCGTGAGCGCCGCGACCATCGAGCAGGCCAGCACGGCGCCGTAGACACCGCCGAAGAGGACGGCCTCGCGGGTGTCGTGCCGGTGCGGCCCGGGGACGGCCGCCGTGGTGTCAGCCATGCCCTCAACGATCACGTGTGCCCGACGCCGGCGCCAGTCCGCACGGCCCCGACGAAGTGTCCTCCCACCTGGGCCGATACCGCACACGCTGTCGGCCGCCGGATGGGGGAACCGCTCGCTAGGGTCGCCCCATGACCGACAGCTTCGTTCTCCGCATCCCCGACGTCGAGCTCGAACCCGAGCCGCTCGATCCGGCGCAGATCGTCTCCGGAACACCCGAGGTGACCGGGAAGGTGGTCCGGGAGTCGGCGGACGGCCGGCAGATCCGTGGCGTCTGGCAGATCACGCCCGGCGTGGTGACCGACACGGAGACCGACGAGCTGTTCGTCGTGATCAGCGGCTCGGCGACCATCGAGGTCGAGGGCGGACCCACACTGAAGGTCGGGCCGGGCGACAGTGGCCTGGACAAGTGCTTGGACCGATCCAAAGAGGGGCTGTCATGGTGATGCGTACGCTCGGAGTCGCCGTCGTCGGGTTCGGCTGGATGGGGCGGGTACACACCCAGGCGTACGCGCGCGTGCGCCACCACTATCCGCAACTGGCCCTGCATCCGGAACTGGTGACGGTCGCCGAGGACGTGCCGGGCCGGGCCGAGGAGGCCGCCGCCCAGTTCGGGTTCGCCGCCACGACCGGCGACTGGCGCGAGGTGGCCGCCGACCCGCGCGTGCAGGCGGTCAGCATCACCGCTCCGAACTTCCTGCACCGCGAGATCGGCGTCGCGATGGCCGAGGCGGGCAAGCACATCTGGATCGAGAAGCCGGTGGGCCTGACCGTGGCGGACGCCGACGCGGTGGCGGACGCCGTCGCGAAAGCCGGCGTGCAGGGCGCGGTCGGCTTCAACTACCGCAACGCGCCCGCCGTCGAGGCCGCCCGCGAGCTGATCGCCTCCGGCGAGCTCGGCGCCGTCACCCATGTCCGCATCCGCCTGTTCAGCGACTACGCGGCGCATCCCGAGGGCGCCCTGACCTGGCGGTACGAGCGGGAGCGCGGCGGCAGCGGGGTGCTGGGCGACCTCGCCTCGCACGGCGCGGACCTGGCCCGGTACCTGCTGGGAGACATCGTGTCCCTGACCGCCGACACGGCCGTCTTCGTCCCGGAGCGGGCCCGTCCGCTCGGCGCCACGGCCGGCCACTCACGGGCCACGGGCGGCGAGTCGGGCCCGGTCGAGAACGAGGACTACGTCAGCTGCCTGCTGCGCTTCGCCTCCGGCGCCCGCGGTGTCCTGGAGGCCTGCCGGATCTCGGTCGGCGAGCAGAACAACTACGGCTTCGAGGTGCACGGCACCAGGGGCGCGGTGTTCTGGGACTTCCGCCGGATGAACGAGCTGGGCGTCAGCCGCGGTACGACGTACCAGGACCAGCCCGTCAGCACGGTGTACGTCGGTCCGGGCGACGGCGAGTTCGGCGCGTTCCAGCCGGGCGCGGCGAACGCGATGGGCTACGACGACCTGAAGGTGATCGAGGCGTACCGCTTCCTGCGCTCCGTCGCCGAGGGCACCCCGTACGGCGCCACCCTCACCGACGCGGTGCGCAGCGCCGCCGTACTGGACGCGATGGCGCGGTCGGCACAGAGCGGCGCGTGGGTCAACGTGACGTCGTAGGCGAGTTGTACGGGGTCGCGTCGTATGAGGACGTGTTGTACGGGGGCATGTTGTACGGGGTGACCACCTGGATCGCCGACGGCAGCACCGGCCCGGCGGGCGGCAGGGCGCCATGGGCGCGCATGAGGACGTGGCAGGCCTCGCGCAGGTCCTGACGCAGGTCGTGGTGGAGCACGGCGGACAGGCGGTGCTCGCGCAGCAGCCGGGTGTTGTCGTGGTCGAGGTCGTGGGCGACGAACACCGCGCAGTCGCGGTCCAGGTCGGCGAAGGCCCGCAGCGTCGCGATGTTGCCGCCGCCGATCGAGTAGACCGCGCGTATCTCCGGGTCGCGCTCCAGCGCGGCGCGCACCAGGTCGTACTGGGTGGCGTCCAGTCCCTGTCCCTCGGCGATCTCGACCAGGGTGCGCTGCGGGTGCCGGGCGCGCATGGCGCCGCGGAAGCCCATCTCGCGTTCCTCCTCGTTGCGGAAGAAGCCGCTGCTGAGGCTGGTGAGCACATTGCCGGGGCGGTCGCCCAGCCACTGGCCCATGAGGTACGCGGCGGTGGCGCCGGCCGCCCGGTTGTCGATGCCGACGTACGCGAGGCGTGCGCTCGCGGGCAGGTCCGTCACCAGCGTCACCACCGGGATGCCCGCGGCTTCCAGCCGGCCGACGGCGGCGGTGACCTCGGGGACGTCCGGGGCCTTGAGGATCACGCCCTGCGAGCCGCGCCGGGCGATCCGGTCCAGGGTCCCGACCTGCTCCTGTACGGGGCCGGTCTCGCGGAAGTGGAACCGGGAACGGATCACCGCCGGGTGCAGGGCGGACAACTCGGCCTCCAGCGCGGCGCGTACGGCGGTGCTGAACCGCTCGGGCGCCTGCATCACGATGTCGACCATGAAGGTGCGGCCGACGAGCCGGACCTGGGTGCGCTGCCGGTCCAGGTCGGCGATGGCCCGCCGCACCTCCCTCGCGGTGCTCTCGCGCACCCCGCCCCGCCCGTTCAGGACCCGGTCCACGGTGGCTTCGCTCAGACCTGCCTGACGTGCGATCTCGCGGATCGGGAAGGGATGGCCCATGGGGAGGACTCCTCGGCTCCTTGAGGGGTTTTTGATGGCCGCCTGCTGGTTGTTCGACGGGTTTGTACTGACAAGAATGACAGGACCGCGTCGCCTCCGTGACCGAAAGAAGGACGCCGATGTCCCTCACCGCCGCCGCACCCGGCCGTGCCTGGCTGTCCGCGCAGGACTGCGACCTCGACGCCTTCCGCGCGCTCGTCGAGCGGACCACCGACCTCGCCGCCTACCCGTACGCCGCCGCCGTGGAGCGGAACGTCCTTCTCTATGACAGTGAGCGGCTGCGCGAGGCCGAAGAACCCCGGGAGGTGCAGGCGGAGCTGGTCCGCGCCCTCGACGAGGGTCCGGGCGTCGTCGTCTTCCGGGGTGCCTTCGCGGACCCGGCGGTCGTCGACCGGGCGACGGCCGCGTTCGACGCCCTGATCGCCGAGCAGCGCGCCTCGGGCGCGGGCGGCGGCGACCATTTCGCCCGGCCGGGCGCGAACGACCGGGTGTGGAACGCGCTGGAGAAGGCGGCCCTGTACGACGCGGAGGTGTTCGCCGACTACTACGCCAACGACATCCTGGCGCTGGTCTCGGCTGCCTGGCTCGGCCCCGGCTACCAGGTCACCTCGCAGGTCAACGTGGTCAACCCGGGCGGCGCCGCCCAGACCGTGCACCGGGACTACCACCTGGGCTTCCTCACCGACGAGGCCGCGGCCGCGTACCCCGCGCATGTGCACCGCCTCTCCCCCGTGCTCACCCTTCAGGGCGCGGTCGCCCACTGCGACATGCCGGTCGAGTCCGGCCCGACGATGTACCTGCCGTACTCGCAGCGGTACGAGCCGGGCTACCTGGCGTGGCGGCGCCCGGAATTCCAGGCGTACTTCGAGGCCCACCACGTGCAGCTGCCGCTGGCGAAGGGCGACGCCGCCTTCTTCAACCCCGCGCTGTTCCACGCGGCCGGCACCAACCGCACGGCGGACGTCCGGCGCATGGCCAACCTGCTCCAGGTCTCGTCCGCGTTCGGGCGCGCGATGGAGACGGTGGACCGGGAGGCGGTGGCGAACGCCGTCTTCCCGGTGCTGCTGAAGCGCCGGGCCGAAGGCGTGGGCCAGGAGTGGCTGGAGAACGTGGTCGCGGCGAGCGCCGAGGGTTACCCCTTCCCGACCAACCTCGACAGCGACCCGCCGGTCGACGGCCTCGCCCCGCCCTCGCAGGCGGACGTCCTACGGCGGGCCGTGCGCGAGGAGTGGACCCCGCAGACGCTCCGCGCGCAGCTGCGGGCCGGTGCACAGCGACGCGAGAGCTGAGGAACGACGACATGGGACTTCTTGACGACAAGGTCGTCCTGGTCAACGGTGGCAGCCAGGGCGTGGGCGCGGCGGTCGCGCGCGCCGCGGTCCGTGAGGGGGCGGTCGTGGCCGTCACCGGGCGGCGCCCGAAGCCCGGTGAGGCGTTGGTGGCCGAGCTGACGGCGGCCGGCGGCAAGGCCCAGTACGTACGCGCCGACCTCGCGGACGCCGAGCAGGCGAAGGCCTCCGTGGCCGAGGTGGTGGCCACGTACGGTCGCGTCGACTGCCTCGTCAACTCGGCGGGGCTCACCTCCCGGGGCACCTTGCTGGACACGACGCCGGAGCTGTTCGACGCGCACATCGCGATCAACCTCAAGGGGCCGTTCTTCGCGATGCAGGCGGCGGTCGCGGACATGGTGGAGCGCGGGGAGCCCGGCACGATCGTCAACATCATCACCTCCTCGGCGCACGGCGGACAGCCGTTCCTGGCGCCGTACGTGGCCGCCAAGGCCGGGCTCGCCGGACTCACCCGCAACGCCGCGCACGCCCACCGCTGGGACCGGATCCGGATCAACGGCCTGAACATCGGCTGGACCGCGACCGAGGGCGAGGACGCGACGCAGCGCGCGTTCCACGGCGCGGGCGACGACTGGCGCGAAGTGGCGGCGGCCCGGCTGCCGATGGGCAGGCTGGGCCGGCCGGACGAGATCGCCGACTTCGTGGTGCTGCTGCTGTCCGACCGGTCCGGCGTGGTCACCGGTTCGGTGATCGACTGGGACCAGAACGTCCTCGGCGGCCTCGACTGAGCGCTCCGCCGGAAGCGCGATGCCGAACCCGCGAGCTGGTGGGGACCGGCCGCGCCCACGCGGCGCAGCCGCATATCGACACAGCCCCACGGCCCTTTACGGGGCGCGATACCGCACCGGACTTCGTCAAGGCTGCTCAGACGTCCTCGCTCTCCCCTCCCTCTCCCCTCGCAGGACCCGCACCGCCCGCATCGTCCCCACCCAAGGAGCACCCACCCTCATGCGCATCGGAATCCTCGGCCTCGGCCGCATCGGCGCCTTCCACGCCGAGACCCTCTCCGGACTGGACGCCGTCGAGTCGCTCGTCGTCGCCGACCCGTTCGCCCAGGCCGCCAAGACGGCGGCCGAGCGGTTCGGCGCCGACGTCGCGGACTCGCCCGAGGCGGTGCTCGCCGCCGGGGTGGACGGCATCGTGGTGGCGGCGGCGACCGACGCCCACCCCGCCCTGATCGTGGCCGCCGTGGAGGCCGGCGTCCCCGTCTTCTGCGAGAAGCCCGTCGCCCGCACCATGCGGGAGGGGGTCGAGGTGCTGAAGGCGGTCGAGGGCAGTGCCGTCCCGATCCAGATCGGCTTCAACCGCCGCTTCGACGCCGGCTTCGTCGCCGCCCGCGCGGCCGTCGGGGCCGGCGAGCTCGGCAAGCTGCACACGGTCCGGTCGACCACGCTGGACCCGGCGCCGCCGCCGGCCGCGTACATCGCCGCCTCCGGAGGCATCTTCCGTGACTGTTCCGTGCACGACTTCGACATCATCCGCTGGGTGACGGGCCGCGAGGTGAGCGAGGTGTACGCGGTCGGCGGCAACCGTGGTGCCGACTTCATCAGGGAGGCGGGCGACGCCGACACCACCGGCGCGGTCCTCACCCTGGACGACGGCACGATCGCGGTCGTCTCCAACAGCCGCCACAACGCCCGCGGTTACGACGTCCGCATGGAGCTGCACGGCTTCGAGGACTCCATCGCCGTCGGTCTCGACGACAAGCTGCCGCTGCGCTCCGTCGAACCGGGCGTGACCTTCCCGGCCGGCACGCCGCACGACTTCTTCATGGACCGCTTCACCGACGCCTACCGCGCCGAACTCACCGCGTTCACCGAGGTCGTCGCCGGCACCCGGACGTCCCCGTGCACGGTCGCGGACGCCCTGGAGGCGGGCTGGATCGCGGAGGCGTGCACGCTGTCGCTGCACGAGCACCGGCCGGTGCGGATCGACGAGGTGCGGTCGGTCTGACGGCCGGCTTCCCGAGGGGCGGACCCGCAGGTCCCGCCCCTCGGGTGCCGCCGCCTCGCCTCACAGGCAGTAGCGGACGAGCCACTCGTCCGGGTCGTAGTTGTCCCGCGCCGGGTCCGGCAGGGTGGCCGGCCGCTCTTCGACCGTGTCCTGCGGGCGGATCCGCTCCGGCAGGGCGCCGAACCTCGCCCGCCGCAGGGCCTCGGCGGTCTCCGGTGCCTTCTCGTCGTGCTCCGTGTGCGCCAACGCGTCCTCCCCCTTGTGGTGTTCACCTCGGTGGCCGTGCACGGAGGTGTCCCTCCCTCATGTAACGCGCTTCACCTGCCCGCGGGTTCCGCCGGCAGGTTGAAGACATGGTCCGGGGAGACGATCTTCGTGATCGCGTCACCGAGGACGGTGCTGGGCTCCGAGCCCTTGTAGTCGATGTCGGTGTTCAGCAGCACGACCAGCGTCGCCTGCGCCGACGGCAGGTAGACGGTGAGGGACTCGTAGCCCGGCAGTGAGCCGTTGTGGCCGATCCAGCCCTGGACGTCGAAGATGCCCAGGCCGTAGCCGGCGCCCGGGATCGTCGTCGGGGGCGTGATCAGCCGCTGCTTCTGGGTGACGGGGCTGATGAGGGCGTCGCCGTCGGGCAGGATGCCCGTGGCGACCGTGCGGGCCCAGATCCGCAGGTCGTCCAGGGTGGAGATCATCGCGCCGGCGGACCAGGCCCAGGAGGGGTTCGGAACTGTTGCCCCTTGACCGTGTACGAGTGCGCTTTGGCGAGCATGGGTGAGCGTCGGCTTCGGCAGTCGAGTTTTCGGGCGGGTTTCCGGTCGATGGGAACGGGAGTTTGTCTGTCGAATGCGTGACCTTTGTGGGCGGGGCTCGTTGAGCGGGGTGACGGGATGGCGCAGCGCGTGGGTGGGGGTGACGGGGGTGGGCGGGTTGCGGGAGGTGGCAGCGTCGTTCGTGGTGCCCGGCCCGGCGGGGGTGGCCATCCGGGCCCGGTTGCGGGTGTCGGGGTCGGATGCGGCGGTGCTGGCCGAGACGGGGGTGTTCCTCGGCTCGCTGGCCGCGGGTGATCTCGCGGTGCGGTCCCGGCAGGGGCTGGAGCATGCTGCGGCCGCGTGGGCGGTGCGCAAGCGGGAGCTGACCGGGCTCTGTTCGGCGCGGTGGGCGGGCAGTATCACCAAGGCCACGCACGACCAGTGGGCGCTGGCCCGGCGGGGGCAGGCGGCGGAGATGGCGTGGCTGCGGGGGCAGATCACGTCGATCGAGGCCCGGCTGGCGCGTCCGCTGGGCGCGAAGGCGGACAAGCGGGCGGGGCTGGCGCGGGGGTACGGGTCGCGGGCGGAGTGGCATGCCAAGTCCCGCCGCCTGCACGCGCTCCGGTCCCGGCTGGCCCGGGTGGAGGCCAACTGGGCGGCGGGCCGGGTCCATGTGGTGCGTGGCGGGAAGAAGCTCGCGCACTCGCGCCACCACCTGGATGCGGCCGGGCTGAGCCGGGACGCCTGGGGGGAGCGGTGGCGGGCAGCACGGATGTTCCTGGCCGCGGACGGGGAGTCCGGCAAACGCTTCGGCAACGAGACGATCCGCATCACCGACACCGGACAGCTCTCCCTCAGACTCCCCGCCGCGCTGGCGCACCTGGCCAACGCCCCGCACGGCCGGTACGTGCTCGATGCGACCGTGCAGTTCACGCACCGGGGTGCGGAGTGGCTGGACCGGATCAGCAACAATCGGGCGGTCGCCTACCGCATCCACCACGACGTCCTGCGGGGCCGCTGGTACGTGACCGCCTCCTGGCAGCGCACCCCCACCCCGGCCCTGCCGCTTCAGGCCGCTCTGGCCCGGGGAGTGGTCGCGGTCGACATGAACGACGACCACCTGGCCGCCTGGCGGCTGGATGAGCACGGCAACCCGGTGGGCGAGCCCCGCCGCTTCTTCTACGACCTGACCGGCTCCGCCCAGCACCGCGACGCGCAGATCCGCCACGCCCTCACCAGGCTGCTGCACCACACCCACGCCACCGGCGCCGTGGCCATCGCCGTCGAGGACCTGGACTTCACCGACGGCCGGTGCCGGGAGAAGCACGGCCGCAACAAACGCTTCCGCCGCCTGATCTCCCGCTTCCCCACCGCCAGGCTGCGGGCGCGGCTGGTGGCGATGGCCGCCGAACAGGGCATCACCATCGTCGCGGTCGATCCCGCCTACACCTCCCGGTGGGGCGCCCAGCACTGGCAGAAGCCCCTCACCACCAGCAACCGACAGGTTTCCCGGCACGATGCGGCCAGCATCGCGATCGGGCGACGCGCCCTCGGACACCCGATCCGGCGACGGACGGCACCGCCCCCTGCTCACCAGAGCGATGAACAGGGGCATCGGACCGCCCAGGCCGAACCGGGAACCCGCAGGCGTGAGGAACCCCGCCCCCGCATCCCCGGACCACGGACGAGATCCGTGCCGCCCGGCAGCGGAGCGAAAGCGGGCAACCAGCGTGCCCAACACCGTTCGGGGCACACGGCTGAGCACGAGTCCTGGCAACAGGACTCACTCCCACTCAGTCTCTAGGAACGGTTCCAGTCGGCCGTGTCCTCGATCTTCCCGGTCGCGGTCTGGTCCGTGTATCCCTGGGCGTGCGGGGAGGGGAACTCCGCACCGGTCGGGAAGAGACTGTGGTCCATGCCGGCCGGCTGGAGGACGTGGTCGTGGATGTAGTCCTCGATCTTCTGCCCGGACAGCTTCTCGACGACCAGGCCGAGCAGGATCAGGTTGGTGTTGCTGTAGGAGAACTTCTCGCCCGGCGGGAACAGCACGGGGTGCCTGAACGCGTAGTCGAGCAGCTGCTGCGGGGTGAAGTGCCCTTGCGGATCGGAGGTGAGCACCTTGAAGAAGTCCTCGTCCTCGGAGTAGTTGAACAGGCCGCTGCGCATCCCGGCCAGCTCGCGCAGCGTGATCCTGTCTCCGTCGGGCACGCCGTCGACGTACTTGTCGATCGTGTCGTCGAGCCCGGCCTGCCCCTGGTCGACCAGCTGCAGCAGCGCGGTGACGGTGAAGGTCTTGGTCTCGCTGCCGATCCGCATGTACAGGTCGGTCGACATCCTCCGGCCGTTGCTCTTGTCGGCGACGCCGAAGCACTTCACGTACTCCCCCTTGTCGGGCGTCCACAGCCCGACGATCACCCCGGGGATGTTCGCCTCCCGCATGACGTGCTGCACGGCCGTATCCAACTGCCGCTGGACGGTGGAGGTGAGTTCGCGGACGTCGTTCCCGGAGGGTGGATCGGCGGCGGTTGCGGCGGACGTTGCGGCGCCCGCCGCGGGCAGCGGCACGGCGAGGGCTGCCCCGGCCGCGGCCGGCCCCATCAGCATCCCCACCGCCGTGACGAGGACGGCCCCCCTGCGCAGTCGTGTGCACGCGTGCGTCATGGGCTCGCTCCCGCGTGAGGAGACATGAAGACGGATCCGCCCAGTCGTCGCGCCATGGGGGCAGAGGCCGGACGCCCCCGCACCGACCAGCATAGGAGCGGCCGCGCGCCACCGCCTGTCGACGGCCCCGCAACCACCAACAGGGGAGCGCCGCGACGCCGCCCGTCGACGGCGCACGGCGCTCCTACCCGCGCGCTCGCCCGTTCACGCCCCGCACGACCGCAGGAGCAGGCGGGTGCGCACCGCGATGGGCAGTGGCTTGTCCGGCTCGCACGGGTACATGTCCTGGAGGGCCGAGCCGACCCGGATTCGGGCGAGGGAAGGGACATCGGCCATGTCAAGACGTCCCTTCGGAGGAGGCCGGTGCGGGTGCGGTGAGGTCCTCCGCTTCGGGCAGCTCCTCGACGTCGACACCGCGGACCTGCGCCAACTCGTGCTTCAATGCGGCAAGTTCGGCGCCACCGGCCATGTGGTTGGTGAGTTCCTCGAGGCTGACCTCGCTGCGGTCGGCGCTGAGTTCCATGGTGCCCAGCCGCAGGACGCTGAAGTGGTCGCCGACCATGTAGGCGTGGTGGGGGTTGTGGGTGATGAAGATGACGCCGAGGCCGCGGTCACGGGCGGCGGCGATGTACTTGAGGACCACGCCGGACTGCTTGACGCCGAGGGCGGCCGTCGGCTCGTCCAGGATGAGGACACGGGCACCGAAGTAGACGGCGCGGGCGATCGCCACGCACTGGCGCTGGCCGCCCGAGAGCGTGCCGATGGGCTGTTCCAGGTCGTCGAGGACGATGCCCATGTTGCGCAGTTCCTCGTCGGCGGTCTGCCGCATGCGTTCGATGTCGAGGCGGCGCAGCGGCCAGGGGCCCTTGGTCATCTCGGAGCCGAGGAAGAAGTTGCGCCACACCGGCATCAGCGGGACCGTCGCCAGGTCCTGGTAGACGGTGGCGATGCCCTTGTCGAGGGCCTCACGCGGGGTGCTGAAGCGCACTGGCGTGCCGTCGACGAGGAAGTCACCCTCGGTGTGCTGGTGCAGACCCGAAATGATCTTGATGAGGGTGGACTTGCCGGCGCCGTTGTCGCCCAGGACGCAGGTCACCCGGCTGGGGTGGACCGTCAGGTCGACTCCGTGCAGGGCGCGGATGTTGCCGTAGGACTTGCCGGCGTTGCGGAGTTCGACGACGGGGGCGTCCGCCTGGGGGGCCGTGTCCTCGAGGACGGCTCCGTGCGTGCCGGTTCCGTTGCTTGTCATGGGGTTCACCTCCGGGTCGCCGTGCGGCGGACCCACAGATTGACGAGGGCGGCGACGAGGAGCATCACGCCGAGGAACGCCTTGAACCAGTCGGGGTTCCAGTTGGCGTAGACGATGCCCTGGTTGACCATGCCGAAGATGAAGGCGC
Organism: Streptomyces sp. NPDC001315; assembly: GCF_042896175.1. Classification (NCBI taxonomy): domain Bacteria; kingdom Bacillati; phylum Actinomycetota; class Actinomycetes; order Kitasatosporales; family Streptomycetaceae; genus Streptomyces; species Streptomyces sp. NPDC001315. The sequence goes on from NZ_JBIAWZ010000005.1 coordinate 63,905, forward strand.
CGATGACGGGACCGATCGCGGAGCCGTAGCCGCCGGTGAGGAGACAGCCGCCGATGACCGCGGCGATGATGTAGAGGAACTCGTTGCCGACGCCCTCGCCGGACTGCACGGTGTTGAACGAGAACAGCAGGTGCATGCCGACGAACCAGGCGCCGGCGCCCACCCCCATGAACAGGGCGATCTTGGTGAAGCTGACGGGCACGCCGACCGCGCGGGCGCTGTCCTTGTCGCCGCCGACCGCGAAGATCCAGTTGCCGAACTTGGTGCGCAGCAGCAGCCAGGTCGCGGCCACCGCGAACACCAGCCAGTAGACGATGGTGATCTTGAAGTTCACCCCGCCGATGGTGAACTCGGAGGCGAAGATCTTCTTGGCCTGGTCGAAGCCGTCCATGTCCGCGATCGAGTCGCTGGCGACGTTACCGGTGAAGATCTTGGTGACGGCGAGGTTGGCGCCCTGGAGGATCAGGAACGAGCCCAGGGTGACCAGGAAGCTGGGCAGTCCGGTCTTGATCAGCAGCCAGCCGTTGAAGGCGCCGACGCCGAGGGAGACGATCAGGGCCACGATCACCCCGGTCCATACGTTCACCGAGAGCTGGAAGCTCAGGATGGCCGCGGTCAGCGCGGAGGTGGTGACCGCGACGCCGGCGGACAGGTCGAACTCGCCGCCGATCATCAGCAGGGCCACCGGCAGCGTCATGATGCCCATGACGGAGGCCTGGTAGAGCACGGTGGACAGGGCACCCGCGTCACGGAAGGAGGGGGCCGCCACGAAGAAGAAGACGTACACGCCGATCGCGGCGATGAGTGCGCCCACCTCCGGGCGGGCGAGCAGCCGGCGCCACAGCGAGCGCTGGGCGGTGCGCCCGTCCTTCCGGCCGGCCGGCGAGGCCGGCGACGAGGAACTCGCCGCCGGTGCCGTTGCTTGGGTCATCTCAGCTCACCGGGTGCCCTTCGCCGCGAACTCGGCGATCTTGTCGACGTTGGACTTGTCGACGAAGGCCGGTCCGGTCAGCACCGGCTGCTCCCCGCCGCCGCTGTAGTTGCCGTTGTTCTTGTAGAGCCACAGGGAGTCGACCGCCAGGTAGCCCTGGAGGTAGGGCTGCTGGTCGACGGCGAACTCGATGCTGCCGTCCTTGACGCCCGCGACCAGTTGCTTGTTGAGGTCGAAGGTGGCGACCTTTGCCTTGCTGCCCGCGTCGGACACCGACTGCACCGCCGTCAGCGCGAACGGCGCGCCGAGCGTGACGACATGGTCGATGCCGCTGTCCTGCTTGAGCTTGGCGGTGATCGTCGACTTCACCGAGGGCATGTCGGTGCCGTTGACGTAGAGGGTCTCGGTGGTGCCCTTGAAGGTCTTCTTCACGCCGTCGCAGCGCTGGGTCAGACCGACGTTGCCCTGCTCGTGGATCACGCAGACGATCTTCTTGGCGCCGGTCGCGTTCAGTTTGCCGCCGAACGCCTCGCCCGCGACGCTCTCGTCCTGGCCGAAGAACTCCAGCAGCCCGAGGGACTTCCAGTCGCTCAGACCGGAGTTGAGGCCCACCACGGGTATGCCGGCCTGTGCCGCCTTGCCCACGACGTCCTTCATGGCGTCGGGCTTGGCCAGGGTGATCGCGATGCCGTCGACCTTCTGGTCGATCGCGTTCTGGACCAGGTTGGCCTGGTTGCCGGCGTTCGGGTCGCTGGAGTAGACGAGCTTGACGTTGTCCTTGGCGGCGGCCGCCTGGGCGCCCTTGCGGACGGTGTCCCAGAAGGTGTCGCCGGGCGGGGCGTGAGTGACGAGCGCGACCGTCATACGGGGCGTGGTGGCCTTGCCCGCGGAAGCGTCGTCCCCGCCTTCCTCGGCCTTCTTGCCGCCGGAGCTGCTGGAACAGCCTGCGAGGGTCAGAGCTGCCGCGGCGGCCAGGGCCACCACGGGGGCCAGCCTGCGGGAGCGGACATGCGACGAGCGATCCATCTTTCCTGCACCTCACTGTGCGACGGGGGACCGACGGGAAAGGGGAGTGGATCCACGAAGATCCGGGGCCCGGGACCGGGCCGTGGGAACGGCTGTTGCGTTGGGACCGGATCCAATCCCGTGGCGCGCTCGCTGTCAATACTTTGTTAAGACATCATTTCACAACAAGGTCCGAATGTAAGTACAAATTATTGACAGTCCCGGGCGCCGGCGCCTACACCTGGGAGGCGACCCGATCAAGACTCGCCCGTCGCGATCGATCTACCCGCTGCGGCCGGGCGTACCCCTGAGCGATTGGAGGCGCCCGGTGCTCGACTCCCTGCACTTCGTCCTGGACCGCACCAGCCCGGTTCCGCTGTACTACCAACTCGCACAGCAACTGGAGGCGGCGATCGAGCACGGGGCCCTCGCCCCGGGCAACCTGCTGGGCAACGAGATCGACCTCTCCGTACGCCTCGGACTGTCCCGGCCCACGGTCCGCCAGGCCATCCAGTCCCTGGTCGACAAGGGGCTGCTGGTCCGCCGGCGCGGCGTGGGCACCCAGGTGGTGCACAGCCAGGTCAGGCGCCCGCTGGAGCTCAGCAGTCTCTACGACGACCTGGAGGCGGCCGGACAGGAGCCGACCACCGAGGTGGTGCGCGACGAGGCGGTCCCGGCGGCAGCCGACGTGGCCGCCGCCCTCGGTATCGTGGAGGGCGCCGAGGTCACGGTCCTGGAGCGACTGCGCCGCACGCACGGCCGGCCGGTGGCGTTCCTGTGCAACTACCTGCCGGCCGGCCTCCTGGGACTCGACGAAAGCAGGCTGGAGTCGACCGGCCTGTACCGGACGATGCGCTCCGCCGGCATCACCCTGCACAGCGCCCGCCAGACCATCGGCGCCCGCTCCGCCACCGCCGAGGAGGCCGCCCGCCTCGACGAGAAGGCCGGGGCTGCGCTGCTGACCATGACGCGCACGGCGTACGACGACACCGGGCGGGCCGTCGAGTACGGCACCCACATCTACCGCGCGTCCCGGTACGCGTTCGACTTCCAGTTGCTGGTCAGGCCGTAGCCCCGTCGGTGAACAGAGTTCCCTCGACGGCAAGGTGGCCCTCACACACCGCCGCCACCGCCTCCTGCTGAACGCCCTTCCGGCTACCCGTCGCCCCCGGGCTGGGCCCGGGCCCTGGCGGAGCTGGCCAGGCCGAGTCGGGCGAGGAACTGCTCCAGCGTGAACGCCGCCATGCCCAGCGCCACAGCGTTGCCGGGGACCCGGGACGCCTCGACGGTGAGGTCGGGCAGTGAGCCGGGAAGCACATGGCCGGGGAGTTCGTCGCGTACCGCGGGGACGAGCCATTCGGCCAGTGCGTCGGACGTCCAGCCGGTGAGGGTGATCATCGGAATGTTGAGCAGGTTGACGAGGTCGCCGAGGGCCGCGCCGAGGTAGCGCGCGGTGCGGCCGACGAGATCGCTCAGCGTCGGATCGCCTGCCGCCAGGCCGTCGGCGACCGCCTTGACGAAGTCGCGCTGCCCCGACTGACGGAGCGCGGGATGTTCCGGGGCTGTCTCGGTCAGCGTCATCTCGAGTCCATGGACTCCGAGGTACGCCTCCACACAGCCGCGCCGACCGCAGCGGCACTGCCTGCCGTCCAACTGCAGGAGCGTATGGCCCCATTCACCCGCGTTGTTGGTGACGCCGCGGAGCAGTGATCCCTCGATCGCGATGCCGGCGCCGACGCCGGTGCCGAGGTTGACGACGGCCATGCTGTCGACGACGCGCCCGCCGCCGAACCACATCTCGGAAAGGATCACGGCCTTGAGCGGGTTGTCGACGTACACGGGGATCCGCAGGCGCTTCTCCAGCAGTTCCTCGATGTGGACATCGTGCCAGTCCCAGTTCGGCGCGAAGACCGAGACACCGGCGTTGGGGTGGACGTGGCCCGGCATGCTGACCCCGACGCCGACGATGTGTGCGCACTCGGTTCCGCTGGCCTCGACCGCCGATTCGATGGCACGGACGATGCCGTCGACCACGTAGGACTGGCCGTTCTCGTGCTCGTCGAGGGCGACCTCGCCGTGGCCGAGTACGCCGAGCGCGAGGTCGTACACCGTGGCGTCGACGTAGGTCTCGGCTACGTCGACGCCGACGATACGGCCGCGGTCGGGATTGATGGTGAGCCGCTCGTAGGGCCGTCCCACGGTGTTGCGTTCCACGGTGGCGATGTGCAGCACGCCCTCGGACAGGAACTCGGTGACCAGTGTCGCCACGGTCGCCGGGCTGAGCGCGGTGCGCCGGGCGAGCTCCTGCCGAGTCGACGGCCCGACGTCGAACAGTGCGTGCAGAACTTCGAAGCGGTTCTCACTACGAAGATCACGAGCCGTACGGCGCGCCACCGTTTCCCCCTCACAGGTCGGTCGTCAGCCGGTCCTCAATCGGTCTCCGACTTCAGCCACAGGGTACGTAGCTCTGACTCGCCCTGCCCTTGCACGCCCTGAACGAACAGAGTCAGACCGGACCATCCCGGCGGAATGCAGAGTGAATCCGGGTCACCGCCCGAGAAGGCCGGCCGCTCACCGACCCAGGTCCGGCCGACGCGCTCCGCGCCGGCCCATCCGGTCGCACGGATCCGCGATCCGTCGAGGCACAGCCGGCCGATCCGCGCACCCCCCTTGACGCCGACACCCCCCAGAGTTTTTTATCGATACAAAACCCCGTCACACAGGAGTACTTTCGTGCCCGAAGCCACCGCGGTCATCAACCTCGACATCCCGGGGCCGACGATCAGCCGCCACCTCTACGGCCACTTCGCCGAGCACCTCGGACGCTGCATCTACGGAGGTTTCTGGGTCGGCGAGGACTCGCCCCTGCCCAACGAGGGCGGCATCCGCCTCGACGTGGTGGAGGCGCTGCGCGCCCTGGACATCCCCAACCTGCGCTGGCCCGGCGGCTGTTTCGCCGACGAGTACCACTGGCAGGACGGCATCGGCCCGCGCGAGACGCGCCCCCGCATGGTCAACACGCACTGGGGCAACGTCGAGGAGAACAACCACTTCGGCACCCACGAGTTCATGGCCCTGTGCGAACTGCTCGGCGCCGAGCCGTACATCAGCGGCAACGTCGGCAGCGGCACCGTCCGCGAGATGAGCGAGTGGGTCGAGTACCTCACCCGCGACGGCGACAGCCCCATGGTGCGCCTGCGCAAGGCCAACGGGCGCGAGGAGCCCTGGCGCGTGAAGTACTGGGGTATCGGCAACGAGACGTGGGGCTGCGGCGGCAACATGCGCGCCGAGTACTCCGCCGACCTGGCCCGCCAGTACGCCACGTACTGCCGCGACCACGGTGACAACAAGCTCTACCGCATCGCCTCGGGCGCGTCCGACGACGACTACAAGTGGACCGAGACGCTGATGCAGCAGATCAGTTGCTTCGGCTGCGAGGCCACGCCGAAGAACTTCTTCCAAGGCCTCTCCATCCACCACTACACGATGTCGGGCCCCTGGGAGGCAAAGGGCAGCGCCACCGCCTTCGGCACGGACGACTACTACCGGACGATGCTGTCGGCCAAGGACACCGACCGCATCCTCACCGGCCACTCCACGGTCATGGACCTCTACGACCGGGGTCGCACGGTCGGCCTCGTCCTCGACGAGTGGGGCACCTGGTGGGACGTGGAGCCGGGCACCAACCCGGGCTTCCTGTACCAGCAGAACACACTGCGCGACGCACTCGTGGCCAGTACGCACTTCGACATCTTCCACAAGCACGCGGCGCGCCTGCACATGGCCAACATCGCCCAGACCGTGAACGTCCTGCAGGCCATGGTCCTCACCGACCCGGACACCGACGCGCTGGTCCTGACGCCGACGTACCACGTGTTCGAGATGAACAAGGGCCACCACGACGCCACCTCGCTCGCCGTCCACGTACGCACCGACAACGCCCGCCGCCGGGTGGGGGACGCCGACCTGGACACCGTCTCCGCCTCCGCCAGCGTCAAGGACGGAACGGTCCTGATCTCGCTGACCAACCTGGACGCCGAAGAACCCGTCGACCTCACGCTCGACCTGCGCGGCGCCACGATCGGCGAGCCGGAGGCCCGGCTGCTGACCGCCGACCGGATCCCGGCCCACAACACCCCACAGGAGCCCGCAGCGGTCGCCCCGCGCGCCTTCGACGGGGTGAAGACCACCGGCCAGGGCCTTGCTCTCACGCTGCCGCCGCACTCGTTCCTCACGCTCCGGGCTCCGCTGGCCTGACCACCCCATCGCCTCCAGGCCTCGCACGCCTCCACCCAGAAACGGACCGTCCATGGCCCCCGTCCGTCCCCTGCCCGAACGCTCACTGCGCCCGCCCATGGGCTGGAACAGCTGGGACTGCTACGGCACCACCGTCACCGAGGACGAGGTCCTCGCCAACGCGGCCTTCCTGCACGACCATCTGCTGGCCCACGGCTGGGACACGGTCGTCGTGGACATCCAGTGGTACGAGCCCACGGCCCGCGCCCACGGCTACAACCCGGACGCCCCGCTGCTCCTGGACGCCTACGGGCGACAGCTGCCCGCGCCGAACCGGTTTCCCTCGGCAGCCGACGGCGCGGGCTTCGGCCCGCTGGCCGAGCGGGTGCACGCGCTGGGCCTGCGCTTCGGCCTGCACATCATGCGCGGCATCCCACGCCGTGCCGTCGCCGCCCGACTGCCCGTGGCCGGCACCGAGTTCACCGCCGACGAGATCGCCGACACCGGCTCCGTCTGCCCCTGGAACACCGACAACTACGGCCTGAACCACGACCACCCGGGCGCCCAGGCCTACTACGACGCGCAAGTCGCCCAATTCGCCGCCTGGGGCGTCGACTTCGTCAAGGCCGACGACATGCTCTTCCCGTACCACGAACGGGAGATCGAGGCGTATGCCCGCGCGATCGCCCGCTCCGGGCGGCCGATCGAACTGAGCCTGTCGCCGGGCACGGACGTCTCCGTCGCCCACCTCGACCACCTGCGCACCAACGCCACCATGTGGCGCGTCTGCGACGATCTGTGGGACCGGTGGGAGGACGTCGAGGCGCAGTTCGCCCGCATGGCGCGTTGGGCCCCCTGGCAGGGCGCACAGGGCTGGGCGGACGCCGACATGCTGCCCCTGGGGCACATCGGCATCCGGGCCGAACGCGGCGCCGACCGGCTGTGTGCCCTCACCCACGCCGAGCAGGTCAGTCTGCTCACGCTGTGGTTCATGGCCCGCTCCCCCCTGATGATGGGCGGCGACCTGCCCACCACCCCGCCCGAGACGATCGAGCTGCTGTCCAACGAGGAGGCCCTCGCCGTCCTGTGGCACAGCACCGACAACCGCGAAGTGCTGCGCGAGGACGACCTGGTGCTGTGGACCGCCCGCGACACCGACGGCCGTACCCGCTACGCCGCCGTGTTCAACCTCGCCGACACCCCCCGGCCCGTCACCGTCCCGCTCGGCTCCCTCGGCGCCCGCCCCGACGATCACACACATGAGCTGTGGACCCGCACCGACCACCCGCATGACGGCCGCCACCTCAGCGTCGACCTTCCCGTCCACGGCGCGGCCCTCTATCGGTTCACCCCACCGGCCTGAGGTCTAATGGGCCGGGGCGGATGCCGGCACCACGGCACCACGGAAGAGGGAGGGCCATGGCGACGATCCGGGACGTGGCCAAGGCGGCCGGTGTCTCCGCGATGACGGTCTCCAACGTCATCAACGCGCACCCCAGCGTTCGCCCGGCCACACGCGACAAGGTCCTCGACGCGATGGCCCGTCTCGACTACCGCGTCAACGTGGCCGCCCGCAACCTCCGCAAGGGCCGTACCGGAACCATCGGCTTCGCCGTCCCCGAGATCAACCGCCCCTACTACGGCCGGCTGGGCGCGGCCGTCATCGCCGCCGCCGAGCGCCGCGGCCTCCGGGTGAGCATCGAGCAGACCGGCGCACTGGTGGAGAACGAACTGGCGGCACTGACCAGGTCCCGCAACCGGCTCTATGACGGGCTCGTCATCAGCGCCGTCGGTCTGGGGGCGACCGACGCCGAGTGGTCCAAGGTCGACCACCCGGTGGTCGTCCTCGGCGAGCGGATGTTCAGCGGGCACGTGGACCACATCGCCATGCCCAACGTCGACGCCTCCCGCGCGGCCACCCACCATCTGATCGAGCGCGGCTGTCGGCGCATCGCGTTCCTGCGCGGAGCGGTCGGCCACGACGCCGACGTGTCGAGCCTGCGCCAGTCCGGGTACCGACAGGCCCTGGCAAGCGCGGGCCTGCCCCCTGACCCGGACCTGGAGCAGTGCGTCACCGCGTTCACCATGGATGCCGGAGCACGATGCGCCCGGCAGATGGTGTCCGACGGCCTCGACTTCGACGGTGTGTTCTGCGTGACCGATACCGTGGCCATGGGCGTGCTGCGCGGTCTGGCCGATGCCGGGGTGCGCGTACCGCACGACGTCAAGGTCATCGGCTTCGACAACGTCGACGAGAGCGCGTTCCTCGTTCCTTCTCTGTCCACGGTCGACCCGGACCACGACATGATGGCCGAGCACGCGGTCGCCCGGCTGGTCCGGCGGATCGAGCGGCCCGGACCTGCCGTGGAGCCGGAGGAACGCGTCGGCCGGTTCTCCCTCGTGGTCCGCGAGTCGACGGGCGGGCCGGCCCGGCTCGCGTGAGGGGTGCACGGGGTGCCGCCGGACTCGGCGGCACCCCGTGCGCCTTTTCGTCCGTGGCGCGTCAGCCGGAGCCCCCCCGTTCCGACCCGGCGGTTGCGGGTTCGCCACCCGGAACCGCCGGAAGGTCGCGTAAGCCCGGCGCGACCGGCTACTCGTCCTCGCTCACCAAGGCGAAGCTCAGCTGGATGTCCGGGCTGCGGGTGGGAATGACGTCCAGCCGCAGCACCCCGTCGGTGTCCGGGGACAGACCCCGGTACGCGGAGGCCTCGCGGGTCGAGGTGAACAGCCGCTGCGCCTCCACGACCGTGCCGTTGACCTCGACGCGCGCCGCGCGGTTGGCCCATGGCCACGGGTCGTACCAGCCGGCGTGGACGGTGTACGTCCGCGCCGGGTCCAGGCCCCCGAAGGTGTAGGTCAGCGTCCGGCCGGAGACCGCGTAGCGCAGTGTGGTGTACAGGTCGCCACCGGATACCTTCCGGGCGAGGGCGCCCGCGCTGGTCCAGCCCCACTGCGCGCCGGTCTCCGCGTCGCTGCCGAACGGCTGCTCCGGCGTCGAGTTGAGGACCGTGCCCTCCGTGCGGGCGGCGGTCACCATCGAGGTCCAGTCGCCCGTGGTGTCGCCGCCCGCGTTGACCACGTAGCGCAGGTTGTGCGGCACGGCGAGCACCTGGCGGGTGAACGTGCGGTCCCCGAAGTCCACCAGGGTACCGGTGACCGGGACCATGCCGGGGCGGTCGGCCTCGTCGAGGTTCCAGGTGACGCGGGAGGTGAGGGTGCGGTGGCCGGAGGCGACCCGCACCCGGTTCGGCAGGTCGGCCTGCTCGGCGGCCCCGTCCGCGCCGAGCCAGAGCTGTGCGGGGAGTTGGACGTCGACCGTGTACTGCTTCTGGTCCGCCAGGTCTGCGTCGAGTGTCCAGCTGTCGTGCCAGGTCAGCTCCATGGCGGTGCCCTCGCCGAAGCTGACGGGCAGCCAGATGTACGGGGAGTCGGCCAGGTCGCTGGGGGTCCAGCGGTCGCCCATGAAGATGAACCGGCCGCGCTTCGGCTCCACCGGAATGACGCAGGTCGACTGGGATGTGAAGGTGTCGGCGGCGCCGTCGCCGGAGATCGGGCCGCCGTGGTCCGTCCACTCGCCGAGGATGTCGGTGGCGGTGGCGTACTGGGCCGGGTTGGGTGTCCAGCCGGTGGCGCCTGACGTGATCAGGTAGTAGACATCGCCGAAGCGGAAGAGGGCCGGGGCTTCACGATGCGCGCCGATGTAGGGGCGGATGAAGTCGACGCCCTTGACCGCCTGGTCGGGCGGCGCGGACAGGTAGGTGTAGTCGGCGTCGAGCTTGGAGATGAACAGCGAGTAGTTCTCCTCGCTGGAGTAGATGATGTACGCGGTGCCGTCGTCGTCGACGAACAGGTTCATGTCGCGGGCCATGCCGGGGTTGTCCGGCTGGTAGTTGTCCTCGCCGGCCGGCGCGACGTCCAGGCGGTAGCTGTCGATCCAGCGGAAGGGGCCGTAGGGCGAGTCGGAGACGGCGACCCCGGCACGGGCCTTGGCGTACTGCGCGTTGGAGGTCCCCGACGGCCCGTCGGCGTGCACCCACATCACCCACTTACGGGTGCGGGCGTTGTAGATCACCTTGGGGCGTTCCAGGATGGCCGGATTGACGGTCGCACTGACCTGCCTGGTACCCAAGTCACGGTAGACGGCGGCCTGCTGGTCGGCGGTGCAGTCGCCGTAGAGGCCGGCGAAGTACGGATCGGTGGTGAACTGGTCGGCCGACTCCATCGCCTTCAGCGCCAGGCCCTCGTCGTGCCAGGTGTAGAGGTCCGACGAGGAGTAGACGTGCACGCCGGGGCTGTCGTAGTAGCCGTTGCTGCGGTCTTCCCCGTACCACAGGTAGCGCACACCCTTGCCGGCCTTGGCGCCCTTCGGCACGGCGAACACCTGGCCGCCGTGCGCCTGGATCACGTTCCCGGCGTCGTCCAGCCACGGCTGACCGGGAGTGAACGCCTTCGTCACGACGGCGTCGGCGGCGTCGGCCGACCCGGGGAACGCACCACCGATCCCGGCCGCGACCGCGGCCGCCCCCGTCAACCGCAGGACGGCCCGCCGGCTCACCCCGTACGCCTGCTCCGGCCTGTCTCCAACACCCATGGCGACTCCGCACTTTCGTTCGGCTCAACTCCCTGACGAGCCCGGAATCTAGTCGCCGCCCCCTATTCCCACAACGCTTTGCACAACCCTTGGATAAATCCCCTGCCAGGGAACGCACCCGCCTCTGCGGCACTTTGGGGCAGGGACGATTCCGGCACGCCTCGACGGGTGCTGAAGGACGTCAGCGAACAGCCGTATGAGGCCCACCGACACCCGGGCGGCCGCGGCCCTGGCCACCGACGCGCTGAGCATCGCCATCGGCGGCGACCGGGAGGGCGAGGAGCGGAAGAGGGCTTCCGGTCCGCTCCCAAGGATGGGAGGGGCGACTCCTGCCCGGCGGCGGACTGGTCATACCACGAGGGCGGGAAGCCATGGATCCACCCCGGGATCCGCTCCACCCGGGAGCGGGAGAAAAACAGAAAAAGGACCGTTCGAAAACGGTCCTTCACCTGCGACGTTCGATGGTTCGAACTAGTCGGGACGACAGGATTTGAACCTGCGACCCCTTGACCCCCAGTCAAGTGCGCTACCAAGCTGCGCCACGTCCCGGTGCGTCTCCCGCGGCGAACCGCGTGATCATGCGGACAGTACTTTACCCCACGCCGGGCCCTGCACCGAAGGGGGCGTCCCGCGCGGGACAATCGGAGTATGAGCAGCACATGGGGTACGGACGGCGCACGGGACCGGGACGGCGAGGGGCGGGCCCGCAGCGCCCGGCCCCGGGACGGGCTCGGACGGCCCCTGCCGTACGGCGCGGCCGGAGTGGAGCGGCAGCCGGAGGGTGTCCTGCGCACCCCCGAGCAGACCGTCACCGAGGCGCAGGCGCTGCTGGACGAGGGGAAACCGTTCCACGCGCACGAAGTCTTCGAGGACGCCTGGAAGTCCGGACCGGACCAGGAGCGGACCCTGTGGCGCGGGCTGGCGCAGCTCGCGGTGGGGCTCACGCACGCGGCCCGGGGGAACGTCACCGGCGGGGCGCGGCTGCTGCGGCGCGGGGCGGGGGCCGTCGAGGAATGGGCGTCGGGCGCCGGGGAACGGCCGTACGGGCTGGATCTCGCCGGGCTGACCGCCTGGGCCCGGGAGTTGGCGGACGAGGTGGAGAGCGGGGAGCGGACCGTGGACGCGCGGGCGCGGGCGCCTCGGCTGCGCGGGCGCGCGGCTTCATGACGTGCCTCGCTGCGGACGTGGCCCGCGCGGCGGGTCGGCGCAGGTGAGCGTGGACGCGGTGCACGCGTTGTCAGTGCCGTACGGCAGACTCGGGGCGTGCGAAGGATTCATGTCATCGGTATCGGCGCGGGCGACCCCGACCAGCTGACCCTGCAGGCGGTCAGAGCGCTGCGGAGCACGGACGTGTTCTTCATCCTCGACAAGGGCGAGGTGAAGAGCGATCTCACGCGGCTGCGCCGGGACATCCTCGACGCGCACATACCGGAGGGGACGTACCGCCTGGTTCAGGCGCGCGACCCGGAGCGGGACCGCGCCGCGGGCGGCGCCGCGTACTCCCCCGCCGTCGAGGACTGGCGCAGCGCCCGCGCCGGCATCTACGAGCGGCTGATCGCCGACGAGCTGGGCGAGGACGACAGCGGCGCGTTCCTGGTGTGGGGCGATCCGTCGCTGTACGACAGCACGATCGGGATCCTCGAGGAGGTGCTCGGCCGGGGCGACGTCGCCTTCGAGTACGACGTCGTGCCGGGCATCAGCAGTGTCTCGGCGCTCGTCGCCCGGCACCGCACGGGGCTGAACCGGGTGGCGCGTCCGGTGCAGATCACCACGGGGCGGCGGCTCGCCGAGGGGTTCCCGGAGGGCGTGGACGACGTGGTCGTGATGCTCGACGCGCACCAGGCCTTCCGGCGGTACGCCGACCAGGACATGGACATCTACTGGGGCGCCTACATAGGCACTCCGGACGAGATCCTCGCCTCGGGCCCGATCGCCGAGGCCGCCCCGCGCATCGAGCGGCTGCGCGCCGAGGCCCGCGAACGCAAGGGCTGGATCATGGACACGTATCTACTGCGCCGGAACCCGGACGCCCGATAGGCACCCGGGCGGACCGTCCCCGTATGCGTGACACGATGACGTACATGGCCCCGGCTGCCCGCCTGGATCAGGAGCGCCGAGAACCGTGACGAGGTACTGCGCGCCGTCGACCGGCTGCCGGCCTCGGTGGTCAGGGCGGGGTGAGGCCCAGCCGGTCGAGGACCCCGGCGACATCGGGGACCGTGGTGACGCCCTCCGGCAGGGCGGGACGTCGTATGACCACGACCGGCAGCCCGAGTTCACGGGCGGCCGTGAGCTTGGCCGCCGTCGCCTCTCCCCCGCTGTCCTTCGTCACCACCACGTCGACGCGGTGCGCGCGCAGCAGCGCCGACTCGTCGGCCACGGTGAACGGGCCGCGCGCCAGCAGCACCTCCGTGTCCGGCGGCATCGGCGGCTCGGGCGGTTCCACGGACCGTACGACGAAGTGGAGTTCCGTCAGCCGCGCGAAGGCCGCGAGGCCCAGCCGCCCCGTGGTCAGCAGGACCCGTCGGCCGATCCGCGGCAGCAGTTCGGCGGCCGCGTCCAGGGAGGCGACGGGGTGCCACCGATCCCCGGGGCCCGGCTGCCAGCCCGGTCGGCGCAGCACGACCAGCGGCAGCCCGGTCGCCGCCGTGGCGCGGGCCGCGTTGGCGGTGATGCCGGCGGCGAAGGGATGCGTGGCGTCGGCCACGGCGTCCACCTGGTGCTCGCGCAGCCACGCGGCGAGCCCGTCCGCCCCGCCGAACCCCCCGACGCGTACGTCCCCTTCGAGCGCCGCCGGCTGTGACACGCGTCCCGCGAGGGATGTGGTCACGCGCACCCCGGGACGCGCCGCCAGTCCGGCGGCGAGGCGGCGGGCCTCGGCGGAACCGCCGAGGACCAGGATGTGCGGGGACACGGCGAGAAGCTTACGAGGTTCCGGGGGCCGCTTCTCGCCCGCCCTCCCCTGGGCCGGGGTTGGTCTCGGCCATCTCGGTGAGCAGCGCCGCGCGCCGCCGGGGCGGCAGGGAGTCGCCGTCGACGCTGTGCATGCCCCAGGGGACGGGGCAGGGCCCGTCGTGGTCGGGGTCCGGGCACAGCACGTCGGCCAGACGGTCCATCAGCTCCTCGTGCTGGGCGGGCGTGGCGACGAGTGCGATCGACACCTGCCAGAGCCGGGGCCGCTCCGGGGAGTCTCGGGTGGTGGGGTCGTCGGACACGGTGCTGGTCCTCGCTCTTGGCAGTGGGCCGGGTGGGCCGGGTGGGGTGGTGTCCGCGGGCCGGGCAGGGCCGCGGTCGCTATCGTCCCCTCCATGGAGTCAGCGCGTGCCGTCCTCATCGACATCGACGGTGTCCTCACCGTCTCGTGGCAGCCGCTGCCGGGAGCGGTCGAGGCGTTGCGGAGGGTTCGGGACGCGGGTCTCGGTGTCGTCCTGGTGACCAACACGACGTCCCGGACGCGGGCATCGATCGCGGAGACCCTGGGGGACGCCGGGTTCCCCGTGACCGCCGAGGACGTGCTCACCGCGCCCGCCGCCACCGCCGCCCACCTCGCCGAGCGGCTGCCCGGCGCCCGCTGCGCGCTGCTGAACAGCGGTGAGATCAGGGAGGACCTCGGCGACGTCACCGTCCTCGACGACGATGACACCGACACCGTGCCGGATGTGGTGATCGTCGGGGGCGCCGGCCCCGAGTTCGACTACCGCGCCCTGAACCGGGCCTTCGGGCACCTCCAGCAGGGGGCGCGGCTGGTCGCCATGCACCGCAATCTGTACTGGCGGACGGAGCAGGGGCTGCAGCTGGACTCCGGGGCCTTCCTGCTGGGGCTGGAGGCGGCCGGGCGGACCGAGGCCGAGGTCACCGGGAAGCCGTCGCCCGCGTTCTTCGAGGCGGCGCTGGCCCGGCTCGGGGCCGGTCCCGGCGAGGCACTGATGGTGGGCGACGACATCGAGTCGGACGTACTGGCGGCCCAGCGCGCCGGGCTGACCGGGGTTCTCGTCAAGACCGGCAAGTACCTGCCGGAGACTCACCGGGACGCGAGCGGCACTCCCGACCACGTGATCGACTCCTTCGCCGACCTTCCCGCCCTGCTGGGCCTGTAGCCCACGGCCTCGGCCGGGTCTACCGAAGCAACAGCTGTACGCCGCCCACGACCGTCGCCGCGATCACCAGCCGCTCGAACAATCGCTGGTTGATCCTGTTCACAGCCCACTTGCCCAAAAATGCGCCGGGCACGACGAACACCGCGAGCGCGGCGTCGAGGAGCAGCGAGTGGCCGTCGATCAGACCCAGGCCCACGCTGAAGGGCACCTTGGAGGTGTTCACGATCAGGAAGAAGAAGGCGGACGTGCCAAGGAAGCCCAGCTTCCGGAAGCCTGCCGACAGCAGGTACATCGACATCACGGGGCCGCCCGCGTTGGCGACCATGGTCGTGAAGCCGCCGAGCACGCCGTACGAGCGGGCCTTGACCCGGCCCGCCCGGCCGGTCACCGAGTCCGGTGCCTCCGCCGCGTCGGCCCTGCGGCGCCGCCACACCGTCACCCCGGCCATCAGCAGCAGGATCGCGCCGATCGAGGTCCGTACGACACCGTCGTCGGCCCACATCAGGAACAGCGTGCCGGCGACCACCCCCGCCGCCACCGCCGGGAACAGCCGCCACAGCGTGGGCCAGTGGGCGTGCCGCCGGTAGGTGAGGACGGCGAGTACGTCCCCGGCGATCAGGACCGGCAGCAGCACACCGGTGGAGGCACGGGCGGGCAGGACCGCCGCGAAGATCGCGAGGCTGACCGTGTTGGCCCCGCTGACGGCGGTCTTGGAGAAGCCGACGAGCAGCGCCGCGGAGGCGAGCGCGGCGAACTCCCAGCCTGTTATGTGCCAGAGCGTCATCGTGTTCATGCGGGGACCGATGTTATGCGCACGCATCCCGCGACCGTAAGGACCGTCTCGCCAGGTGACCCCTGCCCCGCCCTTCCCCACATGCCCTTGCGCCCCTGCCGCCAGGGACTCCAGGCCCAGCTCGTGGACCGCCGACCGGCTCCCTGGGAAGATCCCCCGAGACCTTCACCGGCGCAGTTGGAGGAGACATGGCCGACACCCGCGAGCACGTCCTCACGGGCACCCGAGGCTCGATCGCCGTGCGCGAGTGGTCGCACCGGCGACCCCGGTACGTCGCCCTGGTGGTGCACGGCTACGGCGAGCACATCGGCCGATACGAGCAGGTGGCCGACGTCCTGACGGCGCACGGCGCGGCCGTCTTCGGGCCCGACCACCAGGGGCACGGGAGGTCGGCGGGCGAGCGCGTCGTGATCGAGGACTTCGAGGACGTGGTCAGTGATGTGCACGCCGTGGCCGAACTGGCGCGGGCGGCGTGTCCGGGCCTGCCCGTGGTCGTGGTGGGGCACTCCATGGGAGGCCTGATCGCAGCACGCTACGCACAGCGGTACGGCCACGAACTGGCCGCCCTGGTGCTGTCCGGGCCGGTGATCGGGGTGTGGGAGACGCCGGGGCGGTTGCTCGCCCACGACGAGATCCCCGACATCCCCATCAGCCCGGCAGCGCTCTCCCGCGACCCGGCGGTCGGCGCGGCGTACGCGGCGGATCCGCTGGTCTGGCACGGGCGGATGAAGCGGCCGACGCTGGAGGCTTTCGTACGGACCCTGGAGATCGTCGCCAAGGCCGGCGACGTCGGCCGCCTCCCCCTGCTGTGGCTGCACGGCGACGACGACCGGTTGGTCCCGCTCGCCGGCAGCCGGATCGGCGTCGAGCGGTTCAGCGGTGGGAACCTGACCGAGCGGATCTACCCGGGCGCCCGGCACGAGGTGTTCCACGAGACGAACAAGGCCGAGGTGTTCGCGGACCTGATCCGCTTCCTGGACGGCGTGCTCACCGGCTGGGACAGGAGCTGAGACGGCGACTCCGACATCGCCTCCGACAGCGGTCGGCCGACAGGAAGCAGCTGGGACAGTGGCCGGAAGCCGTGGCGTTTGCGCGGGTTCGCCCGGGGCACCCGCGCCCCCATGGAGTGGTTGCGCAGTGCTGCCTGCGTGGGCGAGGACCCCGAGCTGTTCTTCCCCGTGGGCTCGACCGGACCGGCCCTGCGGGACATCGCGGCCGCCAAGCGCGTCTGCGCCCGCTGCCCGGTGATCACCCCCTGCCTGGCGTTCGCGCTGAGCAGCGGACAGGCCTCGGGCGTGTGGGGCGGGACGGCCGAGGAGGAGCGTGCCGCCCTGCTCCGTACCGCCAGGGACGACGCTGCGCGGAGAGGCACCGTATGACTGTCGTCGAGCCCACCCGCGGAACCGGCATCAAGCACTGAGCCGGTTTCAAGCGCTGAGTCGGCTCAGCGCGGCCGACACCAGCGTCCGTACGCCGGGCACGAGCACCGACAGGTCGGGCGCGAACAGCGGGCTGTGGTTGCCGGGCACGGCGGCGACCTTCTCGGCGAGCTCCTCTCCCGGCGCCGCGTCCCACACGTCGGCCGGTGTCGAGGTCACGAACCAGTAGTCGTACGGCACGTCTTCGGGCGCCAGCAGGGAGAAGTCCTCGCTGCCCATCGCAGGACCGAAGTCGAACACGGTGTACGCGCCGAACAGTTCGCGGTGCACGGCCGCGATCTCCGTGTCGAGGGCCGGGTCGTTGACGGTGTTCGGATAGCCGGCCCGGACGGTGATCTCGGGCGGCACCGGGCAGCCGGCCGCCGCGCACTCGCCCTCGACGATGCGGCGGACAGCGGTGAAGATCCGCTCGCGCACCTTGGGATCCTGGGTACGCAGGTTCAGGGCGAGCCGGGCCTCTGCCGGGATGATGTTGCGTTTCGTGCCGGCGTGGAACGTGCCGACCGTCAGCACCGCCGAGTCCTTCGCCGCGACCTCGCGGGAGACGACCGTCTGCAGCCGGGTCACGATGTACGCGGCCGTCACCAGCGGGTCGACCGTCGACTCGGGGCGCGAGCCGTGGCCGCCGACGCCGTGCACGACGACGTCGATGTCGTCGGAGGCGGACATGGTCAGGCCCGGGGTGTGGGGGTAGAAGCCGGCGAGCCCGGGCGCGACGTGCTGGCCGAACACGACGTCCGGCCGTGGGAAACGCTCGTGCGCCCCGTCCGCGACCATCGCGGCCGCCCCACCACCGGACTCCTCCGCGGGCTGCCCCACCACGACCAGCGTGCCCGACCAGCGCTCCCGGGCGGCCGCGAGCGCTTCGGCGGCGCCCGCGAGCCAGGTGACGTGCAGGTCGTGGCCGCAGGCGTGCATCACGCCGTCGACGGTGGAGGCGTACTCCAGGCCGGTGGCCTCCTGCACCGGCAGCGCGTCCATGTCGCCGCGCAGCCACACCACCGGCCCGTCCCCGTTGCCGAGGACGCCGACGACGCCGGTACCGGCGACCCCCTCGGTGACCGCGTACCCGGCCGCGCGCAGCCGTCCCGCGAGCCGAGCGGCGGTGCGGTGCTCTTTGAAGGACAGTTCGGGGTGACGGTGCAAGTCCCGGTAGAAGTCCTCGAGTTCACCGGTCTTCAGCCCGGAGGTCAGCTCCAGGGCGAGGCGGGCGACGGCGGTCGGGTCGGTCATGCTGCTCCTTCTCCTCGAAGGTCCACGGGCTCACCTTGGCACAGCGAGGTGCCCGCGTCGCCACCGCGGTCGTGCAGGGTGACCAGCCGGTGACCAGCCGGCCATGCCCCCGAAGCCGTGGATGTGCTCCTCGATGGCGGCGAGCTCGCCGTCCGTCACCGTCCGCCTGCTCAGGCAACGTCACGGCCGAGCCGGGCCACCGAGCCGCCGGCCGCCGGGGCACCGCGCCCCGCGTCCCTCACGCAACCGCGACGCCTCAGCTGCCTGCGACGGGGAGGTCCAGCATGCGGGCGACGGTGCGCAGCACGCCGTTGTCGTTGTTGGACGGGGCGAGGTGCCGGGCCCGGCGGACGACCTCCGGGTGGGCGTTGGCCATGGCGAAGGACCACTCGGCGGTGTCCAGCATCTCCAGGTCGTTGAGGTAGTCGCCGAACACCATGGTCTGCGCGGGCGTGATGCCCAGGTCGTGCTGGAGCCGGCGTATGGCGGCGCCCTTGTTGGCGGTGCGGTTCATGACGTCGACCCAGTGCTCGCCGGACACGACGACCTGGTGGGTGGCGGTGAACGGCTCCAGGGCCGGTGCGGTGGTCCGCTCGGCGGATCCGAAGTCGAAAAGGGCCACCTTGATGATGTCGTCGTCGACGGCGGTGACGTCCTCGACGATCCGGTGCTCGAGGTAGTACCGGCGCACCTCGGCCAGGAAGGCCTCGTCGGTCCGCTCGACGTAGGCGGACTTCTTGCCGCACAGGACCGCGCCCATGTCGACGCCGTCGGCGACGAGCTGCCGCGTCGCCCGTACGACCCCGTGGGCGACGGCGGGATCCAGCGGGTCGGAGCTCAGCTCGACGCCGTCGCGGACGACGTACGTGCCGTTCTCCGCGATGAACACCATTCCCTCGGCCACCTCGGCGAACTGTCGTGCCAGAGTGGCGTACTGGCGTCCGCTCGCCGGGCTGAACAGCACGCCCCGCTCGCGCAGCAGCGCCAGCGTCTCCCACAGACCGTCGGGGGCCCGCTTGTCGTCGTCCAGGAGCGTGCCGTCCATGTCCGTGACGATGAGCCTGATGTCGGCACAGCCGTCCGCGACCGGGGGCTCGGACGGGGTGACGAGGGGCGCGTGCGAGTAGGGCATGTCCTGCTTTCCTGGGCGGGGGGCTGTCCTGCCACCCTACCGGGACGCTCTCCGGCGGCTCCCCCGCCCTTGATCCCCGACCTTGGTCCCCTCCCTCGATCCCCGACCTTGATCGCGGGGCCGCTCCGCCGATTCCCGGGACACGCTGATCACCAGGCGGCACAATGGCGGCGGCGTCCGCAGGTGCGATCGAGGGGGAGCGACGTGAGCAAGGGCGGCAGCCTGCCGGGCGGAGCGGACAGTCGGGTGGCGCACAACGCACGGGTCTGGAACCACTGGCTCGGCGGCCGTGACAACCACGGCGTCGACCAGCGGGTCGGCGAGCATGTGGTCACGATGTTCCCGGTGATCCGCGAGGTGGCCCGCGCGGACCGCGACTTCCTGGGCCGGGCGGTGCGCCCGACTCCCCGGACGCGGTACCGCAGTTCGGCGCGGTGGCCGTGAAACCCTGACGCTAGGTGCCGTGGCCGCCGAGCCGAGTCCGTCGAGGAGGACGTACATGACCACCCTTGCCGACCCCGTCCCGGGCGGGCGTCCCGGTGACGTCGAGCGGGCCACCGCCCTGAGCGCCGAGCTGACCGGCCGGGGCGTGCACGGAATCGTGTTGGCCTACGTCGACACCGCGGGCATCACCCGGGTGAAGACGGTCCCGACCGCGAAGCTGGCCTCCGCGACCACCTGGGGCGTCGGCATGTCACCGGTGTTCGACACCTTCCTGGCCAACGACCACATCGTCACCACCGACGTCCTCGGCTCCCCGGACGGCGACCTGCGCCTCTACCCCGACCTCGACCGGCTGGTCGTGCTGTCCGGGCAGCCCGGCTGGGCCTGGGCCCCGGTGGACCGGATCACCCAGGACGGTCAGCGGCATCCGGCGTGCAGCCGTACCCTGCTCCGCCGGATCGTCGCGGACGCCGAGCGCGACCACGGGCTCACGTTCCGGGCGGCCGTCGAGGTCGAGTGGGCGTTCGGCCTGGGGTCGGCCCCCGACGGGGAGTTCGTGCCCGCGGTCTCGGGACCGGCGTACGGCGCCGTCCGGCAGGTGGAGCTCAGCGACTGCACGGCCGACCTGCTGGCGGCGTTCGCGGCGCAGGGCGTGGAGGTCGACCAACTCCATCCCGAGTACGCGGCCGGGCAGTTCGAGGTCTCCGTGGGCGCGCTGGACCCCGTGGCGGCGGCCGACCGCAGCGTGCTGGTGCGGCAGACCATCCGGGCGGTGGCCCAGCGGCACGGGCTGCGGGTCTCCTTCGCGCCCGCGGTCTTCGCCGAGGGCGTCGGCAACGGCGGCCATGTCCACCTTTCGGCCTGGCGCGACGGGGCGAACCTGCATTCCGGCGGCGGGGGCAGATACGACATGACGGCCGGAGCGGAGTCGTTCGCGGCCGGCCTCCTCGCCCACCTGCCGGCCCTCACGGCGGTGACCGCGCCGAGCCCGGCCAGCTATCTACGGCTGAAACCGTCCCAGTGGGCGGGGGTGTTCACCGCCTGGGGCCTGGAGACCCGGGAAGCCGCGGTGCGCGTCATCAGGGGTACGGAGGGACAGCGCGCCCAGCAGGCCAACCTCGAGGTGAAGCCGGTGGACCTGGCCGCCAACCCCTACCTCGCCCTCGGCGCGCTGATCGCCGCCGGACTGGACGGCCTGACGGCGGGCGCGGCGCTGCCCGAGGAAATCACCGGGGACCCGGCACGGCTCGGCACCGAGGAGGCGGCGGCCCGGAGCGTGCGCCGCCTGCCGGTCTCGCTGGCGGAGGCGGTCGCCGCGTTCCGCGAGGACGAGGTGCTGCGCACGGCGCTGGGACCGGTCCTGGCCGACGCGGTGATCGCCGTCCGCCAGGGGGAGATCGCGGCCGTCGACGGACTGGACGACGCACAGCTGGCGGCGGCCTACCGGTGGAAGTACTGACATGAGCGCGTCCGCAGGCCCGGTCCACGAGGCACTCACCGCCCTGCCGCTGACGGACCATCACTGCCATGGCGTGGTCACCGCGGACCCGGCCCCGGCCGTCTTCGAGTCACTGCTCACCGAGGGCGCGGCGTGGCCCGGCATCACCCCCTTCGACACCCCCGTCGGCGTGGCCGTACGCCGCCACTGCGCACCCCTGCTGGACCTGCCGCGGCACGCCCCCGCCGAGGCGTACCTGCGACGCCGGTCCGAGCTGGGCGCGCACGAGGTGAACCGCCGTTTCCTGACGGCCGCGCGCACGGACGTGTTCTGCGTCGACACGGGCTTCGCCCCCCACCCCCTCACCACGCCGGCCCAGCTCGCCGGGTCCGCGGGTGCCGGCGCGGTCGCGTACGAGGTCGTACGGCTGGAGAGCGTCGCCGAGGCCGTGGCGGCGAGGGGGGTGGAGCCGGACAGGTACGCGGAGGCGTTCCGGGCGGCCGCGGAGGTGGCCGTGCGGCGCCCGGGCGTGGTGGCGGTGAAGTCGGTGGCCGCGTACCGCACGGGTTTCGACCTGGACCCCGCGCGGCCCGCGGCCACGGAGGTCAGGGACGCGGCCCGTCGTTGGTCGGTGCGGGGTGGCCGGCTGGCCGACCCCGTCCTCGTCCGGCACCTGCTCTGGACCGCCGTCGACCTCGGCCTCCCCCTCCAGCTGCACACCGGCTTCGGCGACAACGACATCCGGATGCACAAGGTGGACCCCACCCAGCTGACCGACTGGCTCCACCTGACCTCCGGCACCATCCCGGTGCTGCTCCTGCACTGCTGGCCCTACCAGCGCCAGGCCGGCTACCTGGCCGCGGTGTTCGAGCAGGTGTACCTGGACGTGGGCCTCACCCTCCACCACGTCGGACCGGCCCGGGCGCGGGCGGTCCTGGAGGAGGCGCTGGAGATCACACCGCCGCGCAAACTGCTGTACAGCTCGGACGCCTACGGTGTGGCCGAGTTCTACTGGCTCGGCGCGCTGGCGTTCCGCCGAGGCCTGGCCGAGCTGCTCCAGGGCCGGGTGGACGCCGACGAACTGAGCCTGCCCGACGCGCTGCGGTTCGCGCGGTGGGCGGGAGCGGACAACGCCCGCCGGGTCTACCGGCTTTCCGACAGCCACTGAAAGTATGATCAAGCAATGTCTGACATGACCGAAACCACGCCCGGTTGGCTGAGTTCCGACGACCTCGAACAGGCGCGTGCCCGCATGCCGATCCTGTACGTCGAGGCCGTGCCCGTCCGCGTCGACGACAGCGGAGAAGTCACCAGCATCGGACTGCTGCTGCGCATCGGGCCGGACGGGAACGTCAGCCGCACTCTGGTCTCCGGCCGGGTCCTGCACCACGAGCGCGTCCGCGACGCCCTCCTGCGCCACCTGGAGAAGGACCTCGGCCCGGTGGCACTGCCCCGGGTACCGACGTCGCTGCAGCCCTTCACGGTCGCCGAGTACTTCCCGACGCAGGGCATCACGCCGTACCACGACCCCCGCCAGCACGCGGTGTCCCTCGCCTACATCGTCCCGGTGAGCGGCGATTGCCGCCCCCGCCAGGACGCCCTCGACCTGGTCTGGTTCAGTCCCCAGGAGGCGGTGTCACCGGCGGTGCAGAGCGAGATGCCGGGCGGCCACGGCTTCCTGCTGAGGCAGGCGCTGGCACACGTGGGCCTGTCGGCGTCCTGACCGGCACACGTCCCGGCCCGCGAACCGGCAGTCGCCACCGCCCGGCTCCAGGAGGAACCGTGAAGAAGGACCACGGGTGACGGCGACCGACAGAGCCACCACCACCGGCTCCGTCGAAGACGGGGGCGGCAATGCGGCTGACTCCCACGGCGGCCTCGTGTTCTTCGCAGGCCGGACCCGACACCTGGTCCGCGGCCAGGAGGACATGATCACCGACATCGCCCTCGGCCTGGCCGCGGCGCGCGCCACCGACACCGACGCCGCCACCACCGCTGTCGCCACCACCTGAGGCGGCGTGCGCCACGGCGGGCCGGACCGGTGGAGGGACCGGTCCGGCCCGGACCACCGTCACTGGTCGGGGATGCCGGTGCCGCTGAGGGCGGGGACGGTGTCTTCCGGGCGGGTGAGGGAACACGCGCCGGTCCGGAACTGGTCGAGTTTGTCGATGATGGTCTGGCCGACGGGGGTGTGGCCCCAGATGCTGATGCCCTGGTGGGTGGTGGGCTGCCAGGTGGTCTCGTCGATGACGAGGGGGTTCCAGCCGACCTCCCACTCGAAGCCCGATGGGGTGCGGGCGTAGTAGGACAGTTCCTTGTCGTTGGTGTGGTGGCGTTCGTTGGCGCGCAGGAAGCGGATCCTGAGTTCGACGCCGCTGACGGTCTCTTCAGGCGAACTCCGCGCCACCCGTCTCGCGCGCGACACCCGGCCGCCGCGTTCCCACGATGCGCAGCGCGATGTCGCCGTACTGATAGGCGAGTCGGTCGACGGAGAACTCGCCGCCCTCATGGAACCAGCTGGCCACACCCATGCCCATGTCGAGGATCGAGTACGAGGCGATTCTGGCCGACTGCACGTCGAAGGCGCCCTCGGCCGCCCCCCGCTCGATGAGTTCACGGAAGCGGCGCTCGTAGTCGCTGCGCCGGCTGAGCACCCGGTCCTGATCGGGCTGTTCCAGGCTGCCGATTTCGCGGTTTCCCACGAAGGCCTCGAGACGGTGGCGCGCGTGGTAGCGAATGTGCGCCTCCACCGAGCGGCGCAGCTGCTCGCGCACATCGTCGGCGCCGGCGACGGCCGCCGCGTTGTCCGCGATGAGCTGCTCCATCGTGCCGATCATGATCTCGGCCAGCAACTCGTGCTTGGAAGCCACGTGTTTGTAGAGGCTCGGGCCGCGGATGCCGACGGCGGCTCCGATGTCGGCCATGGTGGTGGACCGGTAGCCCTGCGCGGCGAACAGCCGCAGCGCGGCCTGCCGGATGGCCGACCGTCGGTCGGCCGTGGGTGCGCCCTCCGGTCGGCCCGGCCGGTGCGCCCGCTCGTACGGCCCGCCCTGGTCTGCGCTCACACCCACCCCTGAAGCTACCGATGATTAGCTGATTCCATCTCTACGGACTGGACACTATAGCCCAGCCCCTTGACACAGCACCTCCCTCACCCCTGTGATGGCTAATGCTCATTAGCCAAACTCGGGAGTGAACGTGTCCATCGGGTTCGAGATCGACGAGAGGGTTGCCGGCATCGCGCGGCGCACCACGGAGTTCGTACGAGATGTGGTGATACCCGAGGAGCAGGCGTGCGACGGGAACGTCCATGCCGGGCCGGAGCCGCTGCGGCGGCGGCTGCAGGAGGCGGCCCGGGCGGCGGGAGTGTTCGCCCCGCATGTCGGCACGGAATGGGGTGGGCTCGGGCTGGACCTGTGCGGGCAGGCGGTGGTGTTCGAAGCCGCCGGGTACTCGCTGCTGGGGCCGCTGGCGCTCAACTGCGCGGCGCCCGACGAGGGCAACATGCACCTGCTCGAGGTGGTGGCGACCGAGGAGCAGAAGAAGCGGTATCTGGGCCCGCTGGCCACCGGTGAGGTGCGCTCCTGCTTCGCCATGACCGAGCCGGCGCCGGGCGCCGGATCCGATCCGCGTGCGCTCGCCACGGCCGCGACGAGGATCGAGGGCGGCTGGCGCATCGACGGCCGCAAGTGGTTCATCAGCGGAGCCGACGGTGCGGGCTTCGCCATCTGCATGGCCCGCACCAGTGGCGGCCCCGGCGACGCGGGGGGAGCGACGATGTTCCTCGTCGACGCCGACAACCCGGGCATGAAGATCGTCCGGAATATCGACACGCTGGACCAGGGCCTGTTCGGTGGGCACAGCGAGATCGTCTTCGAGGGCTGCGAGGTCGCCGACAGCGCCGTGTTGGGCGAGGTGGACCAGGGCTTCAGGTATGCGCAGGTGCGCCTCGGACCCGCGCGCATGACCCACTGCATGCGCTGGCTCGGGGTGGCGCGCAGGGCGCAGGACATCGCCCTCGAACGTGCGGCGGACCGCTCCGCCTTCGGCAGGCCGCTGGCCGAACTGGGCATGGTGCAGCAACTGTTGGCCGACTCCGAGATAGACATCGAGACCAGCCGGGCCGTGCTGTGGCGGGCCTGCTGGGAACTTGACCAGGGCCGCTCGGCCGCCCAGCACACCTCGATCGCCAAGACGTACGTGTCCGAGGCGGTGAACCGAGTCGTCGACCGGGCCGTTCAGGTGTGCGGCGCGCTCGGCATCTCGGGAGACGCCCCGCTGTCGCGCCTGTATCGCGAGGTGCGGCCCTTCCGTATCTACGACGGCCCTTCCGAGACCCACCGCTGGGCGATCGCCAAGCGCGCGGTGCGGGCGGCGCGAGAGCGCAGGGCCGCACAGTGACCACATCCCAGACGACCGTCGTCGGCGTCGATGTACCCGCGCTGCAGCGCTACTTCGAGCGCCACGTACCCGAGTGCGCGGGCCCTTTGAGGATCGAGCCGCTGCACGGCGGGCGCTCCAATCTCACCTACACCGTGACCGACGGGACGCACCGGTGGGTACTGCGCCGACCGCCGTTGGGAGTGCTGACGCCCACCGCGCACGACATGGACCGTGAGTACCGCGTCGTCGCGGCGCTCGGCGGCACCGGCGTGCCCGTCGCGCCGGCCGTGCTGTCCTGCACGGACGCCGAGGTGATCGGCGCGCCCTTCTGCGTCGTCGGCTTCGTGGAGGGCGCGGTGCTGCGCGACGGCGACGAGGCCGCCGCACTGTCGCCGGCCGACGCCCGGCGCGCCGCCGAAGCGCTCGTGGACACCCTGGTGGCACTGCACTCGGTCGAGGCCGCCGACGTCGGGCTCGGCGAGTTCGGCCGCCCCGACGGCTATCTGGAACGCCAGGTGCGACGGTGGCGCGGGCAGTGGGACAAGGTCGCCACCCGGGCGCTGCCCGAGCTCGGCGAGCTGCACGAGGGGCTCGCCCGCGCCCTGCCCGCGAGCGGCGCCCCCGCGATCGTGCACGGCGACTACCGCCTCGACAACACCCTCCTGGCGCCCGGCGACTTCGGGCGGATCGCGGCGATCGTCGACTGGGAGATGGCCACGCTCGGTGATCCTCTCGCCGACCTTGGAATGCTGCTCATGTACTGGGATCCGACCTGTGAACCGGTGCTCGGCGCGCGTCACGTCCCGACGGCCAACCCCGGATTTCCCTCGGGCCGCGAACTGGCCGAGCGGTACGCCGCGAAGTCCGGCCGGGACATCGCGGCCCTGGCCTGGTACCAGGCGCTGGGCTGCTTCAAGCTCGCCGTCATCGCCGAGGGCATCCATGCCCGCTACCTCGCCGGAAAGACGGTCGGCACCGGCTTCGAGCGCGTCGGCTCCGCGGTACCGGCGTTGCTGCGCTCGGGCTTGGAGCTGCTGGCATGAACACCGACACCGTGACCACCGGCCCACTGAACGAAGGAGAGCGTGTGCGAGACCGACTGTCCGGACAGATCGCCCTGGTCACCGGCGCGACCGGTGGTATAGGAGACGCCGTCACGCGCCGACTGGCCGCCGAGGGCGCCGCAGTGGTGGTGACCGATGTGGACGCCGGCCGCTGCGAGGAGCTGGCGAAAGAGCTGACGGCCGACGGGGCGCGCGCGCTGGGTCTCGCACTCGACGTCAGCGACGAGGAGGCGTGGCGCGGCGCGGTGGAGCGGGCGGTCGCCGAGCTGGGTGGCCTGTCGGTGCTCGTCAACAACGCGGGCATCGCCGAGATGAGGACCGTGGAGACGGAGACCCAGGAGTCCTGGGACAAGGTCATCTCGGTCACCCAGACCGGTGTCTGGCTCGGCATGAAGCACGGCGGTCCCGCGATCGAGCGCTCCGGTGGCGGCTCGATCGTCAACATCGCCTCGATCTTCGGTACGGTCGGCGGCTTCGGCGGCCAGTTCTCGTACCACGCCGCGAAAGGCGCGGTCCGGCTGATGACGAAGAACGCCGCACTGCACTGGGCGACACGCGGCGTCCGCGTCAACTCGATCCACCCCGGCTTCATCGAGACGCCCCTGTCTCGCGAACTGTGGCGCGGCACGCCCCGGCACACGGCGATGGTCGAGGGCACCCCCATGGCACGGCTGGGCAGGCCCGACGAGGTGGCGGGGGCGGTGGCGTTCCTCGCTTCGCAGGACGCGAGCTTCGTCACCGGATCCGAGTTGTACGTGGACGGGGGCTGGACGGCGCGCTGACAGGAGGGGGGCGCGGCGATGGCCGCGCCCCCCTTTTTCTGTCTGTCTGCGCGGTGTCACCGCATGTTTTGCCTGTATGTGTGGTGACACCACACGTTTCGTCTGTATGTGCGGTGTCACCGCACGCGCGTGTACTGGTTCACCCCGCCCGCGAACGCCACCGTGACTCGTCCCCGCAGCACCAGGACGTCCAGGTGTGCGGCCGTCTCGTTGACCGCGAGCATCTGGTTGAAGGCGCTGAGCTCGCCGAACGGCACTTCACGGCGTGTCCAGCCCAGCTTGCGCGCGACCGCGTGGGCGTCGAGTGTGCCCTCACCCAGCGCCGTCAGGCTCTGGGCCAGCCGGTTGTCGTGGTGCGTGAGCAGCTCGGCGACTCGGGTGTGCGCGCTGTCGGCGACCGGCCCGTGCGCGGGCAGCAGGCGGGTGTCGGCGTACCGGGTCATGAGCCGTAGCGAGTCCAGATAGTCGGCGAGTGGCCGTCCGCCGGGTTCGGCCAGTTCGAAGCCGATGGACGGGGTGATGTGCGGCAGGACATGGTCCCCGGAGAACAGCAGTCCGCGCTGTTCGTCCAGAAAGACCACGTGCCCCTTGGTGTGTCCGGGCGTCGGTACGACGCGCAGCTCACTGTCGCCGAAGCGAAGGGTCTCGGCTCCCAGCCAGCGATCGGGAGCCTCCCAGACAGTGGGATCGTAGCCGCCGTGGTCCATCGCCTGGATACGGTCGGCCAGTTCACCCGCGCCCGCCCTGCGCAGCGTCTCCAGTGGCCCGGCGGGTTCGTCGCTGCGCAGCCGGTCGAGCATTTCCAGGCCCGGCCGTTCGCCCGCGCCGAGGTAGACGCGCGAGCCCAGCAGCCGGCGCAGCTCGACGGCGTTCGTGTAGTGGTCGCGGTGGATGTGGGTGACCAGGATGTGGCTGATGTCGCCGAGGTCGCGGCCGATGGCGGCCATGGCTTCCTCGAGTGCCTTGCGCGCCTCGGGAATCGCCCAGCCGCCGTCGATCATGACGACGCCGTCGTCGTCCGCCAGGTCCTCCAGCAGATAGACATTGACGGCGTGCAGTCCATCGTTGGGCAGCGGCAGGGGAACGCGGTGCACCCCCGGTTGCACGGTCTGGACTCCGGCTGCGGCCCATGGGCCCTGATCGAACCGCGCTGTCATGACTCTCCCTTGCTGGCTGATGTGCCACGGTGGTTCGGGCCGCGAGGGGCACGCGTGCGTGCGGCCCGCGGGGGCGCCCTGCGTCTGTGCCCTGGGATCAGGCCGGGTCGGGAGTGCGAGCGCGCAGCCGGTGGACCAGATCGCGAGCCCCGGACCGGTCGAGCTTGCCGACCTTGGTCTGGGGCAACTCCTCGATGTCGTACACGAATTCGGGCCACTTGGCCTTGGACAGCCCGACGCTCTCCAGATGGCCGGTGACCTCCGCCAGGTCGATACCGCCGCCGTCCTCGGTGACGACCAGCAGCGCGACACGTTCGCCGAGCAACTCGTCCGAGACGGCCGCGACGCAGGCCCTGGCCACGCGTGGATAGCTGGCGACCGCCCGCTCTATCTCGGTGATGTCGATGTTGCGGCCGCCGCGGATGATGACGTCCTTCTCGCGGCCCATGATGCTGATGGTGCCGTCCTCGTGGGTCATCAGCAGGTCGCCGGTGGGGAAGTAGCCGTCCGCCGTCAGCGCCGGCGGCTCGACCCTGCCGTCGCGGGCGTAGCCGAGGAAGAGGGAGGGGCCCCGTACCTGCGCCGCGCCGGGCACGCCCGGTCCGGCTTCGGATCCGTCGGGGGCGAGCGCGCGGAGGTCCGTGCCGGGGAACGGGCGGCCGTCCCTGCCGAGCCGTGTCTCCTCCGGGTCGTCGGGGCTGGGCGAGGTGTGGCCGAGGCACTCCGACATGCCGAAGACGCGGAGGATCTTGGTTCCCAGGGACTGTTCGGCGCGCGCCAGGGCGCCGCGGTCCATCGGGCCGCCGCCCACGGTGATCGCGTGGACTCCCGCGAGGATGCCCGAGCCGGCTGCCTCCGCGCCCATCTGCAGCGCCATCGTCGGTACGCACATGGTCCAGCGGACCTCGGTGTCAGCCATCCGCCGCAGCGCGACGGCCCGGTCCCACTTCCCCGTCAGAACAAGTGGACCGCCCAGCAGAAGCGAGAGGTAGACGCCGAAGCAGTACGCGGCCGTCGAGGACAGCGGGACGATCGCGGCCACCGCGTCGCCGCGGTTCAGGCCATTGATCTCGATGGTTCGCTCGCCGGCGTAGCGCAGGGCCTCCTCGGACTGCACGACGCCCTTGGGCCGCCCGGTCGACCCGGAGGTCAGTCCGATGAGTACGCCACCCGACCAGCGCGCCCCCTCACTCCGCTCGGGCGCGGACTGACAGGTCCAACCGTCGAGCACCGTGCCGTTCGCCCGGCCCGGCAGCAGCTCGGGCACCGCCCACTCGTCCATCGCCGAGGGCTCGGCGACGACGGCGTCCGGCCGGATGTCCTCGAAGGCCGCGGCGAACTCGGCGCGTGTGGTGTGCCGGTTGACCACCGCGAGGGTCCCGCCGCTCAGGCCCACGGCGAGGCTGCCGGCGACGGTACGCCATGAGTTGTCGGCCTGGAGCATGACGGTTCCGCCTGCGCCGTCGGCCGCTTCGGGGAACATCACCTCGGCCATCCGGGTCGCCTCGGCGAGCAACTCGCGCGCGGTATGGCTGCCCGCGTCGTCGATGACGGCGACGAAGTCCGCCTGCTCGGCCCTTCGTTGGAACTCCCGCACTACCTGTCGCATCCCGCTTCCTCGCTCCGCTGTGCCGAACTCCGTACTGAACCCTGTACTGAACCTGCTGTGAACGGCTGAGCCGATCGCCGTGCTGAGGCTGATGTGCATCCCGTGCCGATGGCCGCACCGACGGCCGTACCGATGACACGGGGACCGGTCGATTCGGCCGTGTCAGGCCGTGAACATCTCCGCCTCGTGGCCCATCACCGCGATGCGGCGGCCCTTCATGTCCCCGACCTGTGCGACCGCTTCGGCCCACTCCGGGCTCGAAAGGGCCTTCTTCAGGTCCTCCGGGGAATCGAAGCCCAGCACGGAGATCCCGTCCCAGCCCTCGGAGCGCTTTTCCAGGGCCTGGTCGATCGCGGTGTGCCGCCAGGCGCGAAGCCCTGGCAGGCGGTAGGTCAGCTCCGCGTGGTCGCCGCGCCACCAGTCGATGAACTGCTCGTGCGTCCACTCCGGGGGCCGGGCTGCCAGCAGAACGAGGTTGTACATGACTCTCCTCCGTACGTGGTGATGTGCAACGGAACGTGTTCAGTCGAAGCGGATCTCGGACGACCGGCCGATCAGCAGACGCTTCAGCCGGCCGTTTTCGTCCACCCGCCCGGCAGCGACGAAACTCGCCTCGGGAACGCCTGCGCGCCGCACCTCCCCGAGGAAGAGTTCGTCCTGGCCGAGGGTGGTCGCGGAGAGCAGATGATGGGTGCGGGTGCCCCTCTCGCGCTGTTCGAGATAGCCGACGAGCGCGGCGCGGTCCCCGGCGAAGTCGGTCGCTTTGCCGTCGCCGGTGGAGAACAGGATGGAGAGCGAGAAATCGTCGCTGATCAGGTCGAGGATCCTGTTCGGCTCGTCACTGTCGAGGATCTCGAACCATGCGGTGAGGAAGGGGGCGGGGGCGGCGGCGGTGGATGTGTCAGTCATATCGGCTCCCGGTGAATGGTGTGATGGGCGTATGCGCGGCGCGGCTACTCCGGCTGGTCGATGAGGTCGTACGTCGTGGTGAAGTACGACTGGTAGCGCGCCATCTGCCCGTCGGGGGTGACAACGGCGGCCGACAGGAAGGACCCGACGGCCTTCCCGGACTCCCTCACCACTCCGTACACGGTCTCCAGATCGCCGTCGCGGCTGTGCCGGAGGATGTCGTGCACCCTCTCGAAGGCGTTGCGGCCCGCGATGTAGTCGGCGAACTCGTCCTTGGACCATCCCGTCGCCTCGCGGCCCGGCAGTGCGATGTGGAAACGGAAGTCCGGTACGAGGAGTTCGAGCGCCTGCTCCGGGTGGTCGCTGTCCATACGTGCCATGTAGTCGCGCAACACGCTGGCCATGGGCGGTCCTTTCACTGGTCGGACGGGCTGCCGGCGAGCCGGGCGGATGTCCGGCGCGGCGGCTGACCGGGCGGATGCCGGTCGTGGGCAATGGGCGATGTCAGTCGCGGGCGGGCGGGGTGAAGAAGTCACCCAGCGACTCCCAACGGCCGTTCCTGGCCACGATCTTCTGTACGTCGCGGGTGCCCAGGTGACGGTCGGCGGAGTAGGTGAGCACCGGCCCCACGCCCGTGTCCACGTCGCGCGCGTTCTGGTAGGCCCGGGTCAGCGACGCGGCGGTGACCGGCCCGTCGATGGTCTCTGCGACCTCCACGAACGCCTTGGCCGCTTCCCAGCCCCACAAGGTGATGAAGTCGGCGGGCTGTTCGGGCTCGTACTTCGCCATCGCCCTGCGGAACTCCTTGATGGCCAGGTCGTCGTCGTTCGGCGACTTGACCAGCTGCACCGACTTGAGGCCTTCGGCCGCCTTGCCGGCCAGCGTCAGCGTGGACTGTGCCGCCACGGGTGCGTAGCCGTACGTGGGGGCGTCCAGTCCTTGCAGTTTGGCTTCCTTCAGGTAGGCCGCGGCTTCCGAGGCTTGCAGGATCAGGACGACGGCGTCGGGCCGCTGGGCCTTCACCTTGCTGATCACCGGGCTGTAGTCGGTGGTCGCGAGCTTGACCTTCAGGCGTTTCACCTGGACGGACGGATCGGCGTTGCGGGCAGCGGGGCGGACCTGCTTGGCGACGTTCACGAAAGCCGCCGGGTCGCTGTGCACGACCAGCACCTTCTTCGCTCCGTCGCGCACCACCCAGTCCCCCAGCGCGGCCGCCTGGTCCTCGTACAGGGTCTGCAGCCCGAACAGTCCGTCGCGGGCCGGCTGGTACCAGGACGCGTCTCCGCCGAGCGTGTTGAGGATCGGCACCTTCGACTGCTCGAGCACGAAGGGGAACGTGGCCTGGGTCTGGGACGTGCCGTTCGCGGCGACGATGGCCACGACCCCGTCCTGGTCGACGAGCCGACGGGCGATCTGGACCGTCTGCTGCGGGTCGGCGGCGCTGTCCTTGGCGATCCACTTGATCCTGCGGCCGTTGATCCCGCCCTGTGCGTTGACGGACTTGAAGTACGCCTCGACACCCGCCCTCTCGGGAACCCCGAAAGTGGCCTGTGCTCCAGTGAGCGGTAGCCACGCACCGATTTTGATGACCTTGTCGTCCCCTGCCGCCGAGGGGCCTCCGGTGCCGCAGGCACTCGCCACCAAGGCGAGCACGGCGGCGAGTGCGGCGAAGATCGCGCGTGTCGTGCGTCGTCGCATGACCCCTCCTCAGATCAACCTGAGTTAAGTTCAATTCAGTTCGGATTTTAATCCTGGGGAAACACACCTGGCAATGGCTGGTTACGTTCTCGATCACTGCGAAGTCGCACGGGGCAACAGAGCGGCCCCCTGACGGACAACCGTCCGTCAGGGGGCCGCGAAGTACAGCTCCGCTCAGCGCGTCAGGAGGCGACCATCCGCACACAGGCGCCCTCGACCAGCTCACTGATCTCCGAAAGCGGCGTCGGTCCGGACGGCCGGTACCACCGCCACACGCTGACGATCAGACCGAGCACACTCGCACCCAGCAGCTGCGCGTCCCGCAGTGGAAAGGCGCCCTGGGACATGCCCTTCACCAGCAGGTTCGTCCAGTCCCTCTCGACGACCTGGACCAGCTGGCGGGCCGCGACCCGCTCGGCCTCCTCGCGCTTGGACCGGCGCGCTCCGGAGAGCAGGTCCATGTGGTTCTGCAGAATGCGCATCTGCAGGACCTCCTGCGGGGAGACGTCGTACGCCGCGCGCACCGCCACCCGCAGCGCCTCGACCGGTTCCTCGGTGTCCTTCGTCGCCTCGACAAACCGGTCGTGCGAGCGCTGCAGTTCGAGCCGCATGATGGTCAGCAGACAGTGGGTCTTCGACTCGAAGTAGTGGTAAAGGGCGGTTTGCCCGATGCCGACCCGCTCCGCCACGGTGGACCACTTGGTGGCCTCGAAACCGGCCTCGCCGAAGCAGTCCACGGCGGCCGTGAGAATGGCCGCACGCTTGGACCGCGGTCCCGCCTCCGGTTCAACGATCCTCGTCATGACCTCTCTCCTGGCCGTCACTGAGCGTGTCCATACCCGAGAGTAAACCCGAGTTGAACTCAGTTGCCAATCGGATGCGACAGAGACGCGTCAGAGACTTTCGAGCACGGTCGCGTTGGCCATGCCGCCGCCCTCACACATCGTCTGCAGACCGTAGCGCCCACCGGTCCTGCGCAGCTGGTGAACGAGCGTGGTCATGAGCCGGGCACCCGTGGCGCCGAGCGGATGTCCGAGCGCGATGGCGCCGCCGAAGGCGTTGACCCGCTCCCGAGCGGCGCCGATCTCCTTCTGCCAGGCGAGGACGACCGAGGCGAAGGCCTCGTTGATCTCGACCAGGTCGATCTGGTCGATCGAAAGACCGGCCTTGTCGAGGACCTTCTCGGTGGCGGGGATCGGACCGGTCAGCATGTGGATCGGGTCGGAGCCGACCACGGCCATGGTGTGCACGCGCGCGAGCGGGGTCAGACCGTGGCGACGTACCGCCTCCTCGGAGGCGATCAGCAGGGCGGCGGCGCCGTCGGAGATCTGACTGGAGACGGCGGCGGTCAGCCGGCCGTCCTCGGTGAGCGTCTTCAGGCCTGCCATCTTCTCCAGCGTGGTGTCGGCGCGCGGGCCCTCGTCGGCCGTGAGCCCGAAGGCCGGGGCGATCTCGTCGTCGAAGGCGCCGTCGGCCTGAGCGGCGAGGGCCCGCTGGTGGCTGCCGAGCGCGAACCGCTCCATGCCCTCGCGGGAGATGCCCCACTTCTCGGCGATCAGCTCGGCCCCCCGGAACTGCGAGACCTCCTGCTCACCGAAGTGCTCGCGCCAGCCGTCCCCCGCGTACGGACTGCCCATACCGGCCTGTTCGCCGACGAACATCGGGCTGGCGATGGGCACCAGGCTCATCACCTCGACGCCACCGGCGACCACCAGGTCGGCCGCACCGGAGCCGACCGCCTGGGCGGCGAAGTGCACGGCCTGCTGGGAGGAGCCGCACTGCCGGTCGATGGTGGTGCCGGGTACGTGCTGGGGCAGTCCTGCCGACAGCCATGCGGTGCGTGCGAGGTTTCCGGTCTGTGCGCCGATCTGGCTGACGCAGCCGAAGTACACGTCGTCGACGGCGCCGGGGTCGACGCCCGTGCGCTCCAGCAGGGCGCGCAGCACATGTGCGCCGAGATCGGCGGGGTGCACGCTGCTGAGCGTGCCCTTGCGGCGGCCGACCGGGGTGCGGACGGCTCCGACGATGAATGCTTCCGACACGGTGGGCTCCATGGGTTCGGGGTACGGGATCAGGTCCTGGGCGAAAAGCGCGTGAACTCGGGCGCCCGCTTTCCGAGGAAGGCGGCGACGCCCTCATGCCCCTCGTCGGAGGCCGCCGCGGCGGCCAGCGCACGGGCCTCCCGGTCGAGGTGCGGGCCGCGGTCCGAGGTCAGACCGGAGGCGACGAGCCGGCGGGTGGCGCCGAAGGCGGCGGTGGGGCCGCGACGCAGAGCCTCGGCCGTCTGCGCGGCCTCGGCGGCCAGTTGGTCGGTTGCGACGACCCGGCTGACCAGTCCGATGGACGCGGCTTCCGTGGCCGGTATCCGCCGGTTCGTCAGCAGCAGGTCCAGGGCCCGCTTGGGTCCGATGAGGCGGGGCAGCGACCAGCTCACTCCGGCGTCCGGGGAGTAGCCGATGCCGGTGTAGGCGGCGGTGAACGAGGCGTTGTCGGCGGCGAGGGTCACATCGGCGGCCGCGGCCAGGCCGATGCCCGCCCCCGCCACGGCTCCCTGCACGGCGGCCACCATGGGCGCGTCGAGCGCGGCGAACATACGCAAGGCGTCGTGCAGCGCGTCGGTGACCGCGATGAGGTGCTTCTCCAGCGCCTCACCGGAGAGCCGGGAGAACTCCCTCAGGTCGCCGCCGACACAGAAGGACTTCCCCTCGCCGGTGAGCAGCACGGCCCGGACGGCTTCGCGCTCGCAGACCCGTGCCGCGTCCAGCAGTCCGCGCGCCGTCTCCAGGTCGATGGCGTTGCCCGCCGCGCCCCGGCGCAGGGTGACGCGAGCGAGGCCGCCGTCCTGGATCTCGAGGCCCACGCTCATCGCGCCGTCCATCCGCCGTCGACGGTCAGGACCTGTCCGGTGCAGTACGAGGAGGCGTCCGAGGCGAGGTACAGCAGGGCACCGTCGAGCTCGTGGCCGTCGCCGCCGCGCCGCAGCAGGGTGTTGCGCTCGACCCAGCGGCTGGAGCGCTCGTCGCCGAAGAGGTCCGCGGTCATCTCGGTGCGGAACCAGCCCGGGGCGAGTGCGTTGACCCGGGTTCCGCCGCGCCCCCACTGACCGGCCAACTCACGGGTCAGCCCGATCAGTCCGGCCTTGGAGGCGGAGTAGCTCGCGCCGCCGAGGGGGGCGGCGGAGACCAGGCCGAGGATGGAGGAGACGTTGATGATGCTCTTGCCCGAGGCGGGGGCCTCGGCGGGGGCGGGTGCCTCGGCGGTGAGCCGGGCGAGGTGGAAGGGTGCGGTGAGGTTGACGCCGAGCACGTCGGCGAAGGCGTCCGAGGACTCGTCCTCGGCACGTGTCTCGCCGGAGGTGGCCGCGTTGTTGACCAGGATGTCTATGCGGCCGGTGGTGGTCAGGGCCGTATCGGCCAGCCTCGTGCGATCGGCCTCCAGCGAGACGTCACAGGCGACCGGGTGGATACGCGCGTCGGAGTCGGCGAGTTCCTTCAGCCGGTCGATGCGGCGCGCCGCGGCGAACACGGTGGCGCCGGCCTGTGCGAGGACAGCTGCGAAGCGTGCGCCGAGCCCGGCGGAGGCGCCGGTGACGATCGCCGTCCGGCCCTTCAGCGAGAACAGCTCGGAGGCGGGTCGAGGCGCGCTCACTCGTCCACCCCGATCGGCAGGGCGGTCGCGCCGCCGTCGAGCACCAGCGTCTGGCCGGTCATCCAGGAGGAGGCGTCGGAGGCCAGGAACAGCGCGGCGTTCGCCACGTCCTCCACCGTGCCGAGGCGCCGCATCGGCAGCTTGGCGGTGAGGATGGGCTCACGGACCTCCCACACCGCACGCGCCAGTTCGGTCTTGATCAGCCCCGGGGCAATGGCGTTCACCCGTGCCCGCGGCCCGAGTTCGTAGGCGAGCTGCCGGGTCATATGGAGCATGGCGGCCTTGGTGGCGTTGTAGTAGCCGATGTGCGGGTCGACGATCAGACCGCCGACGGAGGCGATGTTGATCACCGCTCCCCCGTGCTCGGCCATCCACGCCCGCCAGGCACCGCGGGTCCAGGCGATCATGCCGTACTGGTTGACGCGGACGGTCTTCTCCGCGCGCGGCAGGTCCAGGTCGAGCAGATCGCCGTTGTAGGGGTTGGTCGCCGCGTTGTTGACCAGGATGTCGACCTGGCCGAAACGGGTCATGGTCTCGTCGATGCAGGCCTCGGCCTGGTCGGGTTCGCCGGCGTTGGCCACGACCGTGTGGATGTCGCCGTCGCCCTTGACGCGCAGCAACTCCTCGCGCGCCTCGGCGAGTCCGGCCGCCTTGCGGGCGGCGATCACGACGTGCGCGCCCGCCGCTCGGTAGGCGGCGGCGATGCCGAGGCCGATGCCGCGGGATCCGCCGGTGATGACGGCGACCTTGCCGTCGAGGGTGTTGGCGCTCACGCTGCCCCTGCCTTCGTGTCGGTCGTCCGGTGCTTGGTCGTAGGGTCGTTCTTCTTGTACTTGGCGAGCTCCTGGCGGGCCACCGTGCGCAGATGCACCTCGTCGGGGCCGTCGGCGATGCGCAGCGCCCGCGTGATGGCGTACAACCGGGCCAGTACGGTGTCGTCGCTGACCCCCGCCGCGCCGTGCGCCTGCACCGCGCGGTCGACGACCTTGTGAGCGACCTCCAGCGCCGCCACCTTGATCGCGGCGACCTCCATACGGGCGGCGGCGTTGCCGACGGTGTCCATCAGCCAGGCCGACTTGAGAACGAGGAGGCGCAGCTGCTCGATCTCGATACGGCTGCGGGCGATCCACTCGCGCACCACGCCCCGGTCGGCGAGCGGCCCGCCGAAGGCGACGCGCTCGGTGGCGCGTTCGCACATCAGCTGCAGGGCGCGCTCGGCGAAGCCGACGGCGCGCATCGCGTAGTGCATGCGTCCGGGGCCGAGCCGCCCCTGGGCGAGTGCGAAGCCCTCCCCCTCGCCGCCGAGGATGTTGTCCACCGGTACGCGCACGTTCTCGAAGAGCACCTCACCGTGCCCGCACCGGTCGGTGTAGCCGAACATGGGCAGGTCGCGCAGGACCGTGACGCCCGGGGTGTCACGGGGGATGAGCAGCATGCTCTGCTGCCGGTAGGTGGGCGCCTCGGGGTCTGTCTTGCCCATCAGGATGATCAGCTTGCAGTCGGGGTCGAGGATCCCGGAGGTGTACCACTTGCGGCCGTTGACGACGTAGTGGTCGCCGTCGCGGGTGATGCGGGTCTGGATGTTGCGGGCGTCGGAGCTGGCCACCTCGGGTTCGGTCATCGCGAAGCAGGAGCGGATCTCGGCCTCCAGCAGGGGCCGCAGCCAGCGTTCCTGCTGCTCGGGCGTGCCGTACAGCGCGAGCAGCTCCATGTTGCCGGTGTCGGGCGCCGAGCAGTTGAACACCTCGGGGCCGATGATCGAGCGGCCCGCCAGCTCCATGAGCGGCGCGTACTCGAGGTTGGTGAGTCCCGCGCCCCAGTCGCCGTGCGCCATGAAGAGGTTCCACAGGCCCTCGGCGCGCGCCTTCTCCTTCAGCTCGGTCATCACCGGCGGCAACGCGTGCGGGTCGTCCGCCTCGGCCAGCTGCCGGTCGTAGACGGCCTCCGCAGGAAGGACGTGCTGCTCCATGAACGACCGCATACGGTCCTGGAGTTCACTCGCCCGCGGCGAGAATCCGAAATCCACGATTGCTCCTCTTCGCCGGCGACTGGCTCGGCGTACGTCCCATGTGCTGTGGCGTGTGCGGTCGGCCCGCTGGCGGGGTCGGTCCGCTCGTGTCCGCTCGTGTGGTCGGTCTGGTCGTGTGGTCGGACCGGATCAGCCGAGGATGTCGCGCGCCGTGCGGATCATCGCGGCGATGGTGGGCGGCAGTCGCTCCTGGTCCGGGTCGTGGTGCTTGCCCTCGCGGTGCCGGCGCAGGTTGTGGCCCATGATCGCGGCCATCTTCATGCGGCCCAGCGCCCGGAACCAGTCCATGGCGGGCAGTGCGGGCCGGCCGTCGAGGTAGGCGTCCAGCAGTTCGGCCTCGGTGGGCAGGCCGGGCACCGCGCGACCCAGCCGCGGGAAGTTGCGGTGGTCGGCGAAGAGCAGGAACCAGCCGAGGTCGATGCGCGGATCGCCGACGCTCCAGATCTCCCAGTCGACGACGGCGACGGCGCGCTCGCCGACACACAGCACGTTGCCGAGCCGGAAGTCGCCGTGCAACAGCACCGGGGGGAGGTCGCCGGGCACGTCCTCGGCAAGACGCTTCAGCAACTCCTCACCTCCCGGGCGCAGTTCTGCCGGTACGGCGTGCATGGTGCGGCTCCACCGATCCAGCTCACCGGCCGCGTCGAGCGGTTCCGGCGCGTCGAGCCCCGGCGTACGGACGTCGGTCTCGTGCAGCCGCCGGAGCACGGAGGCGATCTCCAGCATCCGTGTCCGCGCCGTCGCGGGGGGCACCTCGGGCTCGTCGAGCACCGGCTCGACGGCCTCCCCGGCGGCGAAGTCCATCGCGAACCAGGCAGGCTGCGCCTCGTCGAAGGCGGCGACGCCCGGAACCGGCACTGTTGATCCGGCGAGCGCGCCCAGTACCCGCGCCTGTCGCAGCACGTCGTTGCGCCCGATGGGCCGCTGCCCCGGAGGCACCGCCTTGACGACGTACCTCGCGTCCCCCGCGGTGACCGAGTACGTCAGCCCCGAGTGGCCGCCCGGCAGGGTCTTCAACTCCCCGATCGACGCCCCGGGATGTCGAGTGGCGAGACGGTCGCGGACCCGCACGGCCAGCTCCGACACCTGGGTGGCCGTGCTCATCGGACGGGCTCCTTGGGCAGGCCGAGCACGCGCTCGGCGAGGATGTTGTGCTGGATCTCGTCGGTGCCGCCGGCGATGCTGTAGCCGGGCGCGCCCAGCAGATGCTCCGTCCAGGCGTACGTGCCCCACTCCCCCGTATCGGCGACGAGGCGCGGACCGAGCAGCTCCGACACCAGATCGCTGGTGCGCCGCATGGTCTCGGTGGCGTAGAGCTTGCCGACCGAGGCTTCCGCGCCGGGCTCGCGTCCGGCGACGAGGGCGCCGGTCACCCGCAGTCCGATGAGCCGCTGTACGAGGGCGCGCACGTAGAGGTCGGCGGCCTGCTGCTGTTCGCCTCCGGTGAGCCGGCGGGGCAGGTTCCTGGCCAGGTCCAGCGCCCGGTCGGCGTTGTCCAGTCCGAGGTTGCCGGAGTCGAGCCGTTCGGCGGCCAGCACACTGAGCGTGACCCGCCAGCCCTCGCCGACCGGTCCGAGCCGGTCGGTGTCGGGCACGACCACGCCGTCGAGGTAGACCTCGTTGAAGCTGGCGCCACCGGTCATCTGCTGGATGGGCCGTACGGTCACGCCCGGCGAGTCCATGCGCACCAGGAAGACGGTGATGCCGGCGTGCTTGCGTACGTCCGGGTCGGTGCGGCACACCGCTACGCCCCAGGTCGCGACCGTGGCCCCGGAGGTCCACACCTTGTGCCCCTGCAGCACCCAGTTGTCGCCGTCGCGCACCGCCTTCGTGCGCACCGCGGCGAGGTCCGAGCCCGCCTCGGTCTCCGAGAACAGCTGGCAGGCCAGCTCGTCGGTGCGCAGCATGGGCCGCAGCCAGCGCCGCTTCTGCTCCTCAGTACCCCAGATGCCGATCGCGGGGGCGACGAGCTGCTGCGTCACCGGGAAGATCTCGGTGCGGTGCGGCACGTCGAAGGCCGCTTCCTCGGAGCGGTAGAGCTGCTCGTAGTACGCGGGCAGGCCACGTCCCCCGTACGCCGCCTGCCAGTTGAGCGCACCCCACCCCTGGTCGTAGCGAGTGCGTTCCCACTCCTGGGTGCGGGCGGTGTGCTCGCGCTCCTGTTGCTCGGTCCAGTTCTCGAACACGGCGACGGAGTCGGAGCCGCTGCCCCACTCCCCGTCGGCGGCGCGCGGCCGGGTGGCCGTGGCCAGCCACTGGCGGGCCTGCGCACGGAACTCCCCGGGTTCCGGGATACCGCTCATCTCTTCCTGCACCTCCGTTCAGCGGGACAGCACCGTGCAGGCGCTCACGCCCGGTGCGCCGTACACATGGGTGAAGCCGACCCTGGGTTCTCCGGGAACCTGGCGTTCGCCGGCCCGGCCGCGCAGCTGCTGGACGACCTCGTAGACCTGGCGCAGGCCCGAGGCGCCGATGGGTTCGCCGTTGGCGATGCAGCCGCCGTCGGTGTTGACCGGCAGCGTGCCGCCGATCTCCGTGACACCGGAGGCGATCAGCCGCTCCTGCTCGCCGTCCTCGCAGAACCCGCACTCGGCCATGTGCATGACCTCGGCGCCGCTCTCGGTGTCCTGCAGCTGACAGACGTCGACGTCGCCGGGGCCGACCCCGGCCTCCTCGAAGGCGGCGGCCGAGGCGTCGCGGCTGACGCTGGTCAGCTCGCCGCCGGGGATCCAGGGGCTGAACACCTCGAACGAACCGAAGCGCCGGGTGCGTACCGCCGCCGAACGCAGCGTGACCGACGGGCCGTCCAGGGTGCGGGCGACCTCGGGCGAGCAGAGCACCAGCGCGGCCGCGCCCGCCCCCGGGGAGCAGAACATGTAGCGGGTCAGCGGGTCGCTGACCATGCCGGAGTCCAGGATCTCCGCGGCGGACACCGGCTTGCGTCGCCACGCCTCGGGGGTCAGGCCACCGTTGCGGTACGCCTTCTCCGCGACCAGCGCGAGAGTCCCCGGGGTGATCCCGTGGTCGTGCATATAGCGCTGGATCTTCATGCCGAAGAACTGCGTGGTGACCATCAGCCCGTCGCTGCCGTACTCCTCGCCCAGGCCCCAGTCCTCAGGTCGTGGGTCGAAGGCGCCGCGCGGGTGCTTGTCGAAGCCGACGGCGAGGACGACGTCCGCCATGCCGGAGCGGATGGCGTTCACGGCGGAGATCAGTGCGCTGCCGCCGGTGGCACAGCCGTTCTTGACGTTCACGAACGGCAGTCCGGTCAGGCCGAGTTGGGCCACCAGGGTGTCGGCGAGTCCGGCGCTGTCGCTGCCGCCGAACGCGGCCCGCACCCGCGACCACTCGATCCCGGCGTCCGCCAGCGCGGCGTGCACCGCGCTGACGGCCAGCTGTCGGCCGCTCGCCTCCGACCGGCCGAACGGGGTGCGCCCGGCGCCGCAGATCAGGACGTCGGTGCTCATGAGCCCTCCTCGCGGTTGGTCGTGGGGCGGGCCCGGGGCACCCCGTCTCCGGCGGTCACCGTGAGGGGCATGCCGATCCGGACCTCGTCGATGTCGTCGACCTCGAGTACGGCCGCCACCCGTACGCCTTCTTCCAGCTCGACGTAGCCGAGCGCGAACGGCTCGAAGCCGCCGGGCGGGACCTGGTACGGCGGTGACTTGGGCGCGTACCGCTGGATGGTCCAGGTCCACAGCGTGCCCGCGCCCTCGAGTACCGCCGGGTCGGCCGGCCCCCCGCAGCGTGGGCACGCGTGGTCCGCGGGGTAGACGGCCACCGAGCAGCCTGAGCAGCGTGAGCCCTGGAGCCCGGCGGCCGGACTCCGCGGATGCGTGGTCATCCGGATCAGCGCCCCTGCCACTTCGGTTCACGCTTCTCCAGGAACGCCGAGACACCCTCGGCGGCGTCCTCCGAGTTGAGCGCCACGCCCACAGCGAGGTGCTCCATCACCATCAGCGACTGGGTGTCGGCGTCCAGGCTGCGGTCGATCGTCATCTTGGTGAGCCACATCGTGAACGGGCTCTTGTCGGTGAGGTCACCGATGAAGTCCTCGACCGTCTCGTCCAGCTTGTCGGCCGGCGCGGACTTGTTGATCAGGCCGAACTCGGCGGCCTCGACGCCCGAGAGCAGCTTGCCGGTGAGCATCAGCTCCTTGGTCTTGCGGATGCCGATCATGCGCGGCACCCGGTAGATCGGACCCGCGCCGCCGAACAGCGAACGGCGGATGTGGAAGTCGCCGATCTTGGCGTCGTCCGCGGCGATCGCGAAGTCGCAGGAGATCATGATCTCGAAGCCGCCCGCGGTGACGTAGCCCTCCAGGACCGCGACCGAGGGGGTCTTCATCGAGTAGAGGCGGTCGCACACCTTCGCGGACTTCACCGCGACATCGATGGCGTTCGACTTGCCGACGAAGTCGGCCTTCAGGCTGTCGAGGTCGAAGCCCGAGCAGAAGGTGTTGCCGCGGCCGCGGAAGACCAGGACGCGCAGCTCGGGGTCCTCGTCGACCTCGGTGATGATCTCGTCGAGCCGGTCCAGGATCGGCACCGTGACGCAGTTCTTCTTCCAGGGGCGGTTGAGCCAGACACGGGCGACATGGCCGTCGCGCTCGAACTGGATCTCGTCTTCCACTGCCATCTCTGATCCCTCCGGTTCAAACTGAACTGAATTCACTACGAGTTTGGGGAGCTGGTGATCCACTGTCAAGCCTCAGATCGAAATTGGTTCAGCGGAACGCACCCGCCCTCGCCCCAGGTCAACTCCCGCTGTCCGCCGGGATGTCGACGAGGACCTTGACCCGTCGCCCGTCACGGACGTCGTGCAGCCCCGCGAGGGTGTCGCCGAGCGGGATGTGGTCGAGCCAGCCGTCCGTCGGGTAGTGCCCGGCGGCCATGTGCTCGATGACCCGCTCGAAGACGCCGTCGGGGTACGCCTCGGAGCCGAGCAGGGCGAGTTCGGCCAGGCGCACGACGGAGGCGTCGATGGCGACGGGGCCCGAGTACAGGGCCACCATCACGACCGGCGCCCGGGCGGCCACCGAGCGGATGGCCGCGTTCAGCGCCTCCGGCCGCCCCGCGCACTCGATGGCGGCGTCCACTCCCCGGCCCCGGGTATGGCTCATCACCTCCTCGACCACGTCGACCGCACCGGGGTCGAGCACGCGGGCGCCGTGCCGTTCGGCCGCCGCCCGGCGGGACGGCGAGGGCTCCACCACGAGCACGTCGTGGACACCGTGCGCCTTGAGCGCGAACAACGCACCCATGCCGACCGCGCCGGCGCCCACCACCAGGGCGCTGCCGCC
The DNA here is from genome assembly GCF_042896175.1 of Streptomyces sp. NPDC001315. Taxonomy (NCBI): domain Bacteria; kingdom Bacillati; phylum Actinomycetota; class Actinomycetes; order Kitasatosporales; family Streptomycetaceae; genus Streptomyces; species Streptomyces sp. NPDC001315. The sequence continues at coordinate 107,825 of NZ_JBIAWZ010000005.1, forward strand.
GGCGCGCACACAGGCCCGCTCGACGGCGTTCAGGCCCACCGCCATGGGCTCGACCAGGGCGCCCTGTTCGAGCGACAGGCCATCGGGCAGCCGATGCAGGGAGTCGGCCGGCACGACCACGTACTGGGCCAGTCCGCCGCCGGGAGCGGTCACCCCGATCGCGGCCAAGGACGCGCACAGATGGGACAGTCCGGCCGTACAGCGTGCGCACACCCCGCAGGTCCGGATCGGCCGTACGCAGACCCGGTCGCCGGGTGCGACCCGGTCCACTTCGTCACCGCAGGCCACCACGGTTCCGGCGAACTCGTGTCCCAGGGTCTGCGGCAGGGTGGCACCCGTCAGCGGGTTGGGCTCGTGCGTGGCACGTGGCGTCTCGAAGTACTCGTGCACATCGGTGCCGCAGATCCCCGCGTACGCCACGCGGATCTTCACCTCGCCCGGCCCCGGCTCGGGTTCGGGCATCTCCTCGATCCGCAGATCCTTGGCTCCGTACAGCCTGGCGGCCAGCATCGCTCCTCCTCGGGGTCGCTGTCCTGCAACACCCTTGAGACTGCCACCAAACTGAATTGACTTCAATGCGTATGCTTGAGTCCCGCACCTACTTCGGTTCAGTATGGAGGGGGTCTGCGCACGTCTGCTCGGACCGGCCTCGTCCGCCGGCCTCTCCTTGCCAGACCCTCGGCTTCGACCCGGTCCAACCCGTATCCGCCCCCTGTCGACGCGGGCAGGGCGCAGTCTGGAGTGCACATGTCCATCGGCAACTCCGCGGCGCGGTCGTACCGCGCTCAGCATCCCGTCCGCTTTGTGACTGCCTCCAGCCTCTTCGACGGCCATGACGCCTCGATCAACATCATGCGGCGCATCCTGCAGGCCCAGGGCGCCGAGGTGATCCACCTCGGGCACAACCGCTCCGTGAGCGAGGTCGTGGACGCCGCGCTGGAGGAGGACGTCCAAGGCGTGGCCGTCAGCTCCTATCAGGGCGGTCACATCGAATACTTCGAGTACCTGATGGAGCTGTTGCGAGAGCGCGGCGCCGGGCATGTGCGCGTTTTCGGCGGTGGTGGCGGGGTGATCGTGCCGCAGGAGATCGAGCGGCTCTCGCGGGCCGGCGTACGGATCTTCTCGCCGGACGACGGGCAGCGGCTTGGCCTGGTCGGCATGATCCAGGCGATGATCGAAGCGTGCGACACCGCGCCGTGGGAGGACGCGCCCGCCGGGGTCGAGGCGGTGCTGGCCGGGGAACGCCCGGCGCTGGCACGGCTGTTGTCCGGAGCCGCGGCCGGGACGCTGTCGGCCGCCGACCTGCGGGCACTGGAGAAGACAGCCGCGGCGCGCCAGGTGCCGGTGCTCGGCATCACCGGCACCGGCGGTTCCGGCAAGTCCTCGCTCACCGACGAGCTCGTCCGCAGGCTGCGCACCGACCAGCGGGACACCCTGCGGGTGGCGGTGCTGGCCGTGGACCCGACGCGCAGGCGCGGCGGCGGCGCCCTGCTCGGCGACCGCATCCGGATGAACTCCCTGGACGGCGAGCGGATCTTCTTCCGCTCACTGGCCACTCGCGGCAACAGCGAACTGCCCGAAGGGCTCGGCGAGTCGATCACCGCCTGCAAGGCGGCCGGCTACGACCTGGTCATCGTCGAGACACCCGGCATCGGCCAGGGAGACGCGGCGATCGTGCCCTACGCGGATGTGTCGCTGTACGTCATGACGCCCGAGTTCGGCGCGGCCTCCCAGCTCGAGAAGATCGACATGCTGGACTTCGCGGACGTCGTCGCCATCAACAAGTTCGAGCGGCGCGGCGCCCAGGACGCACTGCGCGACGTCGGCCGCCAACTCGTCCGCAACCGGGAAGCGTTCGGCTCCCGCCCCGACGACATGCCGGTGTTCGGCACCAGCGCCGCGACCTTCCACGACGACGGCGTCACCGCGCTCTACCAGCACCTGCGCGATCTCCTCAGTGAGCGCGGCCTGACGACCCGGCCCGGCGCCCTGTCCGAGGTGTCGGTTCGTCACTCCAGCGGCGCGGCACAGATCGTGCCCCCGTCCCGGGCGCGCTATCTGGCCGACATCGCCGGGACGGTGCGCACGTACCACGCGCACACCCTCGACCAGGCCGAGGCCGCACGACGGGTGCAGCGGCTGGCCGCGGTCCGCGACGAACTGGCGGGCCTGCCGGCGCCGACCGCCGACGTCGACCGGCTGCTCACCGAGGCCCGGGAGGGGCTCGACGACGAGTCCCGGCGCGCGCTGAAGCAGTGGCCCGAGACCGTACAGGCATACTCCGGCGACGAGTTGGTGTTCACCGTGCGGGGCCGGGAGCTGCGCACCCGCCTGGTGCGCGAGTCGCTGTCCGGCAGCCGGATCCCCCGGGTCGCGCTGCCGCGGTACGCCGACGACGGGGAGCTGCTGCGGTTCCTGCGGGCGGAGAATCTGCCGGGCTCGTTCCCCTTCACGGCAGGGGTGTTCCCCTTCAAGCGGGAGGGCGAGGACCCGGCCCGGATGTTCGCCGGGGAAGGCGACCCGTTCCGTACCAACCGCCGCTTCAAGCTCCTGTCCCAGGGCGGCGAGGCGACCCGCCTGTCCACGGCCTTCGACTCCGTCACTCTCTACGGCCGCGACCCCGACCGGCGCCCCGACATCTACGGCAAGGTCGGCACCTCGGGTGTCTCGGTGGCGACGCTGGAGGACATGAAGGCGCTGTACGACGGCTTCGACCTGGTCGCGCCCACCACCTCGGTCTCCATGACGATCAACGGTCCGGCGCCGACGATCCTCGCGTTCTTCCTGAACACCGCCATCGACCAGAGGCTCGACGCGTACGCCGCCGAGCACGGCCAGGCGCCCGACCCCGAGCAGGCGAGGGACATCCGGGCCGAGGTGCTGCGCAGCGTACGCGGCACGGTCCAGGCCGACATCCTCAAGGAGGACCAGGGCCAGAACACCTGCCTGTTCTCCACGGAGTTCAGCCTGCGGATGATGGGCGACATCCAGGAGTGGTTCATCGAGCAGGACGTACGCAACTTCTACTCGGTCTCCATCTCCGGCTATCACATCGCCGAAGCCGGGGCGAACCCGATCAGCCAGCTCGCGTTCACGCTCGCCAACGGGTTCACGTACGTCGAGTCGTATCTGGCGCGTGGCATGCGCATCGACGACTTCGCGCCGAACCTGTCGTTCTTCTTCTCCAACGGCATGGACCCGGAGTACTCGGTGCTCGGCCGGGTCGCCCGCCGGATCTGGGCGGTGGCGATGCGCGACCGCTACGGGGCGAACGAGCGCAGCCAGAAACTGAAGTACCACGTGCAGACCTCCGGCCGGTCCCTGCACGCCCAGGAGATGGACTTCAACGACATCCGCACCACGCTGCAGGCCCTCATCGCGCTCTACGACAACTGCAACAGCCTGCACACCAACGCCTACGACGAGGCGGTCACCACTCCCACCGAGGAGTCCGTGCGCCGGGCCCTGGCCATCCAGCTGATCATCAACCGGGAGTGGGGCCTGGCGATGAACGAGAACCCGCTGCAGGGCTCGTACATCATCGACGAACTCACCGACCTGCTGGAGGAGGCGGTGCTGACCGAGTTCGAGCGGATCAGCGAGCGTGGCGGTGTGCTCGGCGCGATGGAGACCGGCTACCAGCGGGGCCGGATCCAGGACGAGTCGATGCTGTACGAGGAGCGCAAGCACGACGGAACACTGCCGATCATCGGCGTCAACACCTTCCGCAACCCCCACGCCGAGGACGGGCAGGGCGCGCCCGTCGTCGAACTCGCCCGCGCCACCGAGCAGGAGAAGCAGTCCCAGCTCGCCCGCGTCCACGACTTCCAGGACCGCCACGAGGACGCGGCCCGCGTCGCCCTCGCCGACCTCAAGCGCGCCGCGACCAGCGGGGAGAACGTCTTCGCCGTGCTGATGGACGCCGCGCGCGTCTGCTCACTGCAGCAGATCACGGAGGCGTTCTTCGAGGTGGGCGGCGCCTACCGGCGCAACGTCTGACCCAGCCGCTCGTCCGGCTCCTTCGACCCACATATCAGGAAGGACCTTCATGTCTGACATCTCACGCCTCGGCGTGGTCGGCTGCGGCCTCATGGGCTCCGGCATCGCCGAGGTCGCCGCGCTGCGCGGCCTCGATGTCACCGTCGCCGAGTCGACCCCCGAGCTGGCGGCCGCCGGACGCGACCGTGTCACCGCGTCCCTCGACCGCGGGCTGCGGCGCGGCAAGCTCACGGAGACCGACCGCGACCAGGCTCTCGCCCGGCTCTCCTTCACCCACGACCTCGGGGAGCTGGCGGACCGGCAGTTCGTCATCGAGGCCGTCGCCGAGAACCGGGAGGTGAAGCTCGAGATCTTCCGTCAGCTGGACAAGGTGGTCACCGACCCGGACGCCGTCCTCGCCACCAACACCTCCTCGATCCCCGTCGTCGACGTCGCCGTCGCGACCGGCCGGGCCTCCCAGGTCGTGGGCCTGCACTTCTTCAACCCCGTACCGGTACAGAAACTGGTCGAGGTGATCCCCGCCCTCACCACCAGCGCCGACACCGTGGCCCGCGCCCGCGCCTTCGCCGTCGAACGGCTCGGCAAGGAGGTCATCCAGGCGCCCGACCGCTCGGGCTTCGTGGTCAACGCGCTGCTGGTGCCGTATCTGCTCGCCGCGATCCGCATGGTCGAGTCCGGCGCGGCCCGCCCCGAGGACGTCGACCGCGGTATGGAGCTGGGCTGCGCCCACCCGATGGGTCCGCTGCGACTGCTCGACCTGATCGGCCTGGACACGGCGCAGGCCGTCGCCGAGTCGATGTACGAGGAGTTCAAGGAGCCGCTGTACGCCGCTCCCCCGCTGCTGCAGCGGATGGTCGCCGCGGGTCACCTGGGCCGCAAGAGCGGTCGCGGGTTCTACGCGTACGACGCCTGACCGCACTCTCCCACCCTCGGCGAGCCGGCCGGACATCCGACGGCCGGCTCGCTGCGACACACCTGGAGGCACTGATGTGGCCGACGCACCCACCCTCGGCCGAGCTGGCCGCGCAGTACCGTGCCTGTGGCGCATGGCGGGATCGCCCGCTCGGCCGGTACCTGGAGCGCGCCGCCGCTGTGTGGCCGGGCGCGCTCGCCGTGGTCGACAGTGACCGCCGGCTCACTTTCGCCGAAGTCGACCGGCAGGCGACGGCGCTGGCCGCGGCCCTGCACAGGCGCGGCATCGGGCAGGACGACGTCGTCTCGTTCCAACTGCCCAACGTGGCCGAGGCGGTCGTGCTTTTTCAGGCGATCATGAAGGTGGGGGCCGTCGCCAACCCGATCGTTCCCATCTACCGCGGGCATGAGCTCCGCTTCATCCTCGGCCAGGCACGAACGAAGATCGTGTTCGTGCCCGGCCGTCACCGCGACTTCGACTACCCGGGCCTCTACCGGAGTCTGCGCGAGGACCTTCCCGACCTACGGGAGGTCGTGGTCGTCGGTGACGGCACAGGCGGGGAAGAGGCCCTCTCCTGGGAGGAGTTCCTGGACTCGGCCGGGCCGGATCCGGCGGCCACCGTACTCGCGCTGCCCGAGCCCGATCCCGATCAGGTGTGCCTGCTGCTCTACACGTCTGGGACGACCGCGGATCCCAAGGGCGCGCTCCACAGCCACAACACGCTGGTGTTCGAGAACTTCTCCATGATCGACCAGTTCGCGCTCAACGAACGCGACGTGATCTTCAACCCGTCCCCGGTCACCCATGTCACGGGGGTGAACTGCGCCCTGATCCTGCCGTTCCTGCTCGGCGCCCCGTGGTCCTGAACGACCTGTGGGATCCGCAGCTCGCGTTGCGCCGGATCACCAGCGCCGGGGCCAGCTTCATGATCTTCTCGACGCCGTTCCTGACCGATCTGCTCGGTGCCGCCGAGGCGGCGGAGGTCACGACGCCGACGATCCGCTACATCGTCTGCGGCGGAGCGGACATTCCCGATGACCTCGCCCGCCGCGCCACGGATCGGCTCGGTGTGGTGACCCGTATGTACGGGGCGACGGAAGGCCCCTCGGTGACCGCGGCCACTCGTTGGGACCCGTCCGAGGTCCGCGTCCGCACCGACGGTGTGCCCCTGCCCCCTACCGAGGTCAGGGTCTCGGACGGGGCCGGCGGGCCGGCTGGGCCCGGCGTCCTCGGGGAGGTGCTGTGGCGCGGTCCCGACACCTGCCTCGGTTACCTGGACGGCCGGCTGAACGGGGCCGCGTTCACCCCGGACGGCTGGTTCCGCAGCGGCGACCTGGCCCGGTTCGACGCGCACGGCGCCCTGCGCATCGAGGGGCGGATCAAGGACATCATCAACCGTTCCGGGGAGAAGATCAGCGTCCACGAAGTGGAGAACCTGCTCAGCGAGCATCCTGCCGTCGCCGAGGTCGCCGTCGTCGCGGGGCCCGACAGCCGGACGGGCGAGCGGGGCTGCGCGTTCGTGGTGCCCCACCAGGGCTGGGACCTGACGCTCGGTCACATCAGCGAGCATCTGACCGCCCGTGAGGTGGCGACCCGCAAGATCCCGGAGAGCCTCTTCATCGTCGACGCTCTTCCGTACACCGTGAGCGGCAAGATCAAGAAGTTCGCTCTCCGGGACTGGCTGCGCGACCGGGGAACGACCGCGCAGCAGACGGCGGGGCTGACGGTCCGCGCCGTCTACGAGCGGTGAGCGCAGGAAACAGACGCGTGGCCCTGTCAGCCGTTCAGAAACGGCTGACAGGGCCATCAGCTGATCACAGGGGCCTGGCCGCCACCGCCTCCGCGGCCGCGCGTCCCTCCGCGACGGCGTGGGCGATGCGGCGCGGTACGACGCAGTCGCCGACGGCGCGGACGGTCTGGCCGTCGGCCGGAGTGAAGTCCGGGCGGTGCGGGCGGCGTTCGCCGACGGTCACCAGGACGTCGGCGGCGAGGCGTGTCTGATGGCCGTCCATGACGTTGCGCAGGTGCAGTTCGCCGGCCGTGGTGGCGGTCACGGTGTTCATCGCGACGATACGCAGAGGTGCGCCGGTGATCCGGTTCATCAGCTGGGTGCGGTTCTCCGGTGACAGGCCCGTCGCGAATCCGTTGCCGGGGGTGATGACCGTGACCTCGCGGGCTCCGGCCGCCAGCGCGCTCTCGACGGCGCTGATGCCCTGCCACCAGCCGAAGCCGTCGTCGAGGACGGCGACCCTGGGCGCGCTCGGCACGACATCGGCACACCGGTTGAGGAAGTCCGTGCTGGTGAGCGTCCGGAGCTCGCCCGGCACGGGGACGACGGCCTCCTCGGCTCCGGTGGCGAGCACGACCTGGGAGTACTCCGCCAGTTCGGCGGACGTGGGCGACGTACCCAGCAGAACGCGTACGCCGAGGTCGGTGAGCTGGTCGCGCTGGTAGTCGACGAGCTTCTGCCAGCCGCAGCGGTGCGCGGCGAGGCCGGCGAGGCGTGCTTGGCCGCCCACTTCCCGGGCCCGGTCGAAGACGACCACCTCGTTGCCGGTGCGGGCGAGCGCCATCGCGCACTCCATGCCCGCGGGGCCCGCGCCCAGGACGGCGACGGGGCCGGTGCGGCCCCCCGGCCGGGTCAGCAGCAGCGGGACGGCCGGGCGGGACGTGGCTCCGGGCGGGCCGAGCTCGGGGTTCACCGAGCACGACCCGGTGGGCTCGAAGGTCCGGCAGCCTTCGTTGCAGCCCGTGCAGGGGCGCACGGAGCGTTCGTCGCCGGCGATCACTTTGCGGGCGAAGTCCGGGTCGGCGATGAACGGCCGTGCCATTCCCACCAGATCGGCCCCCGAGTCCAACGCCTGCTCGATGTCGGCCGTGGACCGGAACCCCTGGCTGACCAGCAACGGCAACGCGATCGCCGTACGCAGCCGGGCCACGGACTCCAGCAGCGGCGGGCGGGTGGTGGCCATGCCCGGGACGTAGGTGTTGCGGACGCCGGTGGTGACGTTGACGTACGTGAAGGGCGACGCGGCGCTCAGGCGCGGGAGCAGCTCGATCAGGTCGTCCAGGCCGAGTCCGGAGTTTTCACCGGGCTCCACCGACACCCGTACGCCGATGGGGAGTTCACCGATCTCGGTGCGGATGGCGTCGATCACCTGGGCGAGCAGGGCGATCCGGTCGCCGTACTCGTCGTCGCGGGTGTTGTTGACGCGGGAGAGGAACTGCGCGAGCAGGTAGCCGTGGCCCGCGTGCAGCTCGACGCCGTGAAAGCCGGCCTGCACGCTGTTGGCCGCGGAGATACGGAACGCGTCGACGACACGGCGTACTTCTTCGGTGCTCAGCGCATGGGGCGCGGTCGCCTCACGGGGAGAGCGGACGGCCGCGGCGGAGACCGGCGCGTAGTAGGTGCCCGCGCCCAGGGTCTCCCGGCCGAGGTGGACCAGCTGTGCGATGGCCACGGCGCCGCCGTCGGTGATGGCCTCGGCCCGGCGGCGTACGGCGTCCTTGATCTCGGGGCGCCACGCCTCGGTCAGGTAACGCAGCGGCAGTGTCGACTCGGGGGCCACGGCGGTACCACCGGTGATCACCATGCCGGCGCCGCCCTGTGCCAGACGCCGCCAGTAGGACGCGTCGGTCTCGGTGGGGGCGCCGTCGGCCACGGCGGCGGTGGCGTGGGCTGTGGCGACGAGGCGGTTGCGGAGGGTGAGACCGCCGAGGGTGAACGGCGCGGCGAGGGTGGGTGAGGTCAGGTGCGTCATGCGGCTCTCTCTATGGTTCAGGCGGCGGATCGGGCGGCGAGACCGATGAGTTCGGCAAGTCGGACCCGGTGCTGGTCCGCCGTGCCGAACAGCACCTCACTGCTGCGTGCCCGGCGGACGTACAGGTGTGCCGGGTGCTCCCAGGTGAAACCGATCCCGCCGTGCAGCTGGACGTACTCGGCCGTCGCCAGGCGGAAGGTCTCGGAGCAGACCGCGGCGGCGGCGCTCGCGGCCACCGGCAGCTGCGGCGACGCGATGGCCACGCAGGCGGTCGCGTACGCGGATGCCGAGCGGGCCGCCTCCAGCGCGACCAGTACGTCGGCCAGCCGGTGCTTGACCGCCTGGAAGGAGCCGATGGGGCGTCCGAACTGGTGGCGCTGCGCGACGAATTCGGCCGTGGCGTCCAGTGCGTGGCCGCTGCCGCCGACCTGCTCGACAGCGAGCGCGGCCCGCCCGGCGTCGAGGGTCGCCGTCACCTGACCCGACTCGCCCACGGGTGTGGCGGGTGCGCCACGGAACTCCAGCAGTGCCTGGCGGCGCGTCTCGTCCAGGACGCGGCGCGGTGTCCGCAGGCAGGTGTCCCCGGTCGGCTCGCACGCGAACAGCCGTACGCCGTCGGGCGTTCGGGCCCGTACCACGATCAGCTCCGCGCCCGCGCCGTCGAGCACGAAGTCCGCCGCACCGCGCAACACCCAGCCCGCTCCGCCGTGCTCGGCACTGATGCCGGGCTCGTCGTCGTGGAAGCCGGCCACGGTGGCGGTGAGCGTGCCGTCCGCGATCCGTGGCAGGTAGCGTTCACACGCCTGCCGGTCGCCGCTGCCGAGCAGGGCGTGTGCGGCGAGGACCACGGTGGGCAGCAGCGGTGCGCAGTACAGCGCCCGCCCGGACTCCTCCAGCGCCACGGCGAGTTCGGCGAAGGTGAAACCCGATCCGCCGTACTCCTCGGGAATCGCCAGCCCGTGCACGCCGATCTCGCCCGCGAGCCGCGCCCACAGCGCCTCGTCGTATCCGCGCGGGGTGGCCAGATGCTTGCGGACGTCCTCGGGGCCGGACACTTCGGTGAAGAAGTCCCGCAGGACGGTGCGCAGTTCCCGCTGTTCCTCGGACTCGGACAGCAGTTGGGGATCGATCTCGGGGTGAGGACGGTGCATGGGGTCTCCAAGGCAGGAAACTGAGCGAACGGTGTTGGTTGGCGCCCTTGCCGCCCGGGCGCGGCCACACGGCGAGGAAACGGGTCAGCGCGCCCCGGGCCCGGTTCCGTGCGGAATGTTTTCGGTGACCGCCTGCGGCTGCCTCGTGCGCATGGCCTGCGAGGGTCCGGTCAGGGACGGTGTGTCATCTCGGTGGCGGTCTTCGCGGCTGTCAGTCCGAAGACGAGGGCCGAGGCGAGTCCGCCCGCGTAGGCGCGGTGCCACAGACCGCCGGTGTCCGATCCGGCGGCGAGGAGCCCTTCAAGTGGCCGGCCGTCTTCGCGCAGCACGCGGGCCCGGTCGTCGATCCGTACGCCGTGGAACGGGAAGGTGATGGCCGGCACCGTCTCGATGACGTAGTACGGCGGTTCGTCCAGCGGCAGGCGGTCCAGCTTCCGGCCGGGCGTCGGCTCCGCCCCGGCCGAGGCATGCTCGTTGAACAGCTTGACGGCGTTGCGGACGGTCTCGCCCCCGTAGCCCCATTCCTCGGGCAGGTAGGCCAGCTCGTCCAGGTCTTCGGCCAGTCCGACCCGGCCGCCTCGCTTGCTCGCCAGGGCGAACTTGTCGACGGCGACGGCGCCTTCGACGTACGAGCCGACGATCCAGTCGCGGAACACGCGGGCGTCCGCGATGAGAAGACCACGGCTTTCGGGCTGCTCCAGCAGCGCCATGGCGGTGAGGTGGTCGCCGAGCGTCTCGTCGGTGAACCGCTCGCCGCGCAGATTGAACAGGAGCGCGTGTTCGCTGTAATAGAGCGACATGTCGACGAAGTCAGCCGGGTCGGCGAAGGGAATTCCGCTGGGAATGAGGTGGCCGTAGAAGCCGGCGTCTTCCTGGCTGGTGCCGGCGCCGGCCTCGGTGGCCAGTCGGTAACCGCCGCCGCGGCTGTGCGGGTTGGAGCGGAGTTGCATGCGGTCGGCGTGCGGGTGCACATGTGCGCTGCGCAGGGCGAGGTCGCCTTGGAATCCGCCGGTCGCGATGAGCGTGGTGCGGGCCCGCACCTGCCTGCGCGTGCCGTCGGCCGCCCTCAGGTCCGCTCCGGTCACGATGCCCTGCTCGACCACCAGCCGTTCGGTGTCGGTCTCGAGCAGCAGCTCGCCACCGCCCTCCAGGACGAGTCGTCGACAGGTGTCGACGTAGTGGTTGGTGTCGAACTGGTGCCCGCGGCCGAAGCTGAGGACACGCTGGGCGTCCTTCGCCTCCACGCCGATGGAGCGGATCCAGGAGACGCCGTCGGCGAACCGGTCCACCAGCGCGCGCTTGAGCGCGTTGTCTCCGCGCGGATTGTGCTCGTCCATGACGTCATGACTGGGGGCGGTCCACGCGTAACCGGCGAAGCGTGCGGAGCCGCCGACGTCCCTGCCGATCTCGACGATCGCAACGGACAGGCCGTCGCGAGCGGCGCGGGCGCCGGCGGTCAGCCCCGCCATTCCCGCGCCGATGATCAGCAGATCGACAGCTTCTGTGTGCACGCGGCTCTCCTCCGGTCTAGGGGTCGGCTGTCCCGTCAGGTGCGCTGGCGTTCATCCGCCCACCAGTCAGCAAAACCGAATCCAATTCAAAGCGCAAGACTCCCGCGCCGGACTCATGACATACAGCCCTGGCTGCGCACGTCACTGGAATGAGAGGCGAGATGAACCATGCATGCACGGCTTCTTGACGCCACTTCAGTTCAGTTCCTACCTCGAGCGCTCACCAGGGTCAACAAGTTGCACACTACAGATACCGAGTCGGTGTCAGCCCGTCGCGACAACTCGCGCGATCGCCCGCGTGACGGATGCGCAGCAAGAGCTCCGAACAGAGCACGAGCCGGGTGCCCATGCTGTTCGGAGCTCCAAGGCCGCTCACGGCGGAGCGCCGTGAGCGGCCTTGCCGCGTCTGCACGCGCCACAGTCGTGCCCGGACCCCGGCCGAAGGCGCCGTTGATTGTCGATCCGCGACGCGAGTCGGCCGGGCGGTGGGCCTCAGCTCTGTGCGGCGGCCACGGGAGCGTCGTCCTGACCGTCGAAGTAGGCCTGCTCGGCTCGGGCGAGGAACAGCGGGTCGGCGGGCTCACCACGGACGGCGATGCCGCCCTCGTGCAGCACGACCACCTCGTGGCAGGTGGACGCGGCGCGGCCGAGCGACTGCTCCAGCACAACGACCGTCATGCCCTCACGGGCAAGTCGGCCCAGGCGGGCGTACACCTCGTCGACCATCGCCGGGGACAGACCGAGCGCCGGTTCGTCGACGATCAAGAGGTCGGGCCGCGCCATCAGGGCCCGGGCGATCGCCAGGATCTGCTGCTCGCCTCCGGAGAGCCCGGCAGCGGGTACGCCCATCCGCTCTCGCAACCGAGGCGGCAGCCACTCGGCGGTCTCCGCCAGCCGCGCCCGCAGATCCGCTCCCTTGATGCCCGAGGCGTACGCGGCGACCTCCAGGTTCTCCCGCAGGGAGAGCGTCTTGAACAGTGCGCGGCCCTCGGGCACCAGGGCGCTGCGCAGCTCTTCGCCGACTGCACGCCGGCCGCGGGTGGGCGGGAGCGTACCGTGCAGGATCTGGCCCAGCGTGCTCTTGCCCGCGCCGTTGGCGCCGACGATGCCGACCACACTGCCCTGGGCGATCGTCAGGTCGACCCCGCGCAGAGCGGTGACCCCGCCGTAGGCGTGGTGCACACCGTCGAGGTGCACGGCGGCACGCTCGGTGCCGTCCCGGCTCGGGAGTTCGTCCCTGGCGCCGCCCTCACCCAGGTAGGAGGAACGCACCCGGGGATCCTCAAGGATCTTGCCGGGGCTGCCCTCGCCGATCGGCCGGCCGAAGTCGAAGGCCACCACGCGGTGGGCGACGGCGAACAGGTCGTCGAGGACATGGTCGATGATCACGACGGCGGTGCCGCGCTGCTGCTGCCGTACGATCTGCCGCGCCAGCAGGGTGCGTTCACCGGCATCCAGACCGCCGAACGGCTCGTCCAGGACGAGCAGTCGGGGCTCCTCGGCGAGCGCCCTGGCCAGATCGAGGCGTTTGTGCAGGCCGAACGGCAACTCGCCCGGGTAGCGGTCCGCGACGTGCGCCAGGCCCACTTGCTCCAGGAGCTCAGCCGCTCTGGCCCGGTTGTGCGCGGTGACACGGCGACGGGTGCACAGCACGTTCTCCAGGACGGTCAGCTCGGGGAACGTCTCGGCATGCTGGAAGGTGCGGCCGATGCCGAGCCGGCGGCGGGCGGTGGCGCGGCTCTTCAGCAGGGGTGTGCCGCCGTACTGCGCGCTGCCCGCGACCCGCCCGCCCCCGACGAGCCCGGACAGGACGTTCAGCAGCGTCGTTTTGCCCGCACCGTTGGGGCCGATGATCGCGAGGGTCTCGCCTGCCCGTACGGACATCGAGGCACCTTCGAGTGCCTTGAGGCCACCGAAGGTGACCGCCACCTCGTCAAGCCGCAGCAGCTCAGGAGCGGTTGCCTCCGGTGCGGGCACGGGGCGTGGCGACTCCTCGGGCGGCTCCACGGGAGCCGGGGGCTGCGACGTGGGACGCCGCAGCAACCGGCGGCCCGTCCGCCCGAGGAAGACCACCACTCCGCCCGGCAGGAACAGCAGCGCGGCGATGAGCACGACTCCTTGGAGGATCGGCTGCGGCACCCCCGCGTTCTCGGCGGCCGTGGGCACCCAGGTCAGGTACGCGCCACCGACGACAGCGCCCAGCAGCGTGCCCGGGCCGCCGAGCACGCACGCGGCGATCAGCGAGATCGCCAGTGCCAGTGAGAACGGTTCCGGGCTGACGAAGCCGACGACCAGAGCCAGCAGTACACCCGCCAGCGCGGCGAACGCGGCGCTCACCGCGAAGGCCAGCGCCGATTGGGCCTCCGGCGCGATGCCGATCGACCGGGCCGCCATCGGGTGGGACTGGGCCGCGACCAACCGCATCCGCAGGGAGCTGGGCCGGGCCAGCGCGGCCACCGCCAGCGCGATCCCGGCCCCGCCCACCGCGAGGTACTGAGCCTGCGTGCCGGCACTGGCGATGGTGCCGAGCCCCAGGGCGCTGTCCAGCTTCGCCATCCCAATGCCCTGGTCACCGCCGGTCACGCTGGTCCACTGCCCCATCACCTCCAGCGACACCATGGTGAACGCGAGCGTCAGCAGGGCCACGTACAGCATCGAGAACCGCGCGCCGGCGGCCCCCAGAAACATCCCGAAGGCCGCGCTGCACGCCACCGCGCCGAACACCACGACTTCCAGCGACCAGCCGTGCGTACTGCCGTACGCCGCGAAGTAGGCGCCCATGGCGAAGAACGCGGGATGGGCGATCGACCAGATGCCGGCCCAGCCCGCGAGCAGACCGACCGAGAGGACGAGCACGGTGTAGACCGCCGCGAGCCCTACGGAGTACGCCTGATACGGCGGGATGGCCCCGGCGGCCAGCACGGCGATGAGTGCGGCCGCGGCCAGTGGCCCGAGCGCCGCCTTGGCGAGGGTGGAACGACTGACGACAGACATGGACCGCTCCCTCAGACTCGCTGGAACGTGCGCACACCGAACAACCCCTGCGGGCGGATCAGCAGCACGAGGATGGTGAACGAGAACACGAAGGTGTCCCGGTAGCCGGCCGAGACATAGCTCGCCGCCAGGTTGTCCAGCACACCGACCGTCAGTCCACCGATGACGGCGCCGTACATGCTGGTCAGGCCCCCGAGGAAGATCCCGGCGAAGGCACGGAACAGCGGTGCGCTGAGCACCGTCGGCACCAGTCCGGCCCGCGGCGCGTAGAGGAAGGCGGCGAGCGCGGCGAGACCGAGCCCGAGCGCCCAGGCGATCCGGGCGATGCGCTGCGAACCGAGGCCGAGGATCCGCGCGGTGTCGGCGGACTCGGCGACGGCGCGCATGGCGGAGCCGATGGTCGTGCGTCCGAAGAGATAGGCCACCAACGCCATCGCGACGGCCGCCACGGCGATGGTGAGCAGGCTCTGCGTCGGTATCGCCGAGCCTCCCAGCGAGACGGATCCCTCCATCAGGCTCGGGAAGAGCCGCGGCTGGTCGTCCCAGATCGTACTGATGACGCTCTCCGTGATGAGCGAGAGGCCCATGGTCATGACGAGCGCCGAGAGCAACTCTCCCTGCGCGAGTGGCCTGATCACCGTTTCACGGGCGGCCAGGCCGACCGCCGCGGTCACCACGATGGCGACCACGGCGGCGAGTAGCAGCGGCAGTCCTCTGTCGTACAGCGTCAACGCCGCGTACAGCCCGACGGTCGCCAAGCCGGCGAGCGCGAAGTTCACCACGTCCGTCGCCCGATAAATGATCACTAGTCCGAGGCCCATCAGGCCGTACACCGCACCGCTGGCGAGACCGCTCACCAGGACGAGCAGAAACTGATCCACGTCGACCGTCTCCTCGCGCCGGTCGCCCGAGCGCCCGGCGCCTCAGCGCTCCATCCGAGCGCATGGCAAACTGAACTCAATTCGTGAACCGTAAGCATCGGGACCCGGGCGGGCAATACCCGTGCACGAGTTGATTCGGGCGCCGTTGGCCACGGCGAGGCAGGGCCCGCCAAGGAAGGCCCGCCCCGCCGGGCCCGGTCCGAAACCGCCCCCACCGTGACTGCGGGCTCGAACCGGGCAAGGCCGTACCGGGCCGGACCGGTGACCGATCAGGCCGTGAATCGGCCGCCGTTGGCGAGCAGCACCGCCCCGACCAGATTCGCCGCACCGTCGCTCGCCAGGAACAGGGCGATGTCGGCGATCTCCTCGGGCGTCGCATAGGGACGCACCCTCGGATCGGCGAAACCGGTGCGCAGCGCGGCGGGCGTACGCGCCGCCATGCCTGTCTCGGTCGGGCCGGGTGCCACCACGTTCACTCGGATCCCGGACGCGATGACTTCCTTGGCCACGGCCTGACTCAGCGCGTGCACACCCGCCTTGGAGGCGGCGTAATGGGGATAGCCCACAGGCGTGTCGAAGACCGACGAGGAGCCGATGACCACGATCGCACCCGCCTTGACCGGCCGCATGGCCCGCACCGCCGCGCGCAGCACATGGAAGGTTCCGTCCAGGTTGACCCGCATGACGCGCCGCCAGGCCGCGTCGCCGAGCCGGTCGGTGACCTCCGGCGCGCGGCCCTCCGTCACCGCGTCCGCGATCACCTGCTTGACCTCCGGGTCATCGACTCCGGCAGCGTGCACCACGACGTCGAGCCGCCCGTGTTCCCGCACTACGTCCTCGACGGCCGCGTCGACCGCTTCCGCGTCCGCCACGTCGAGCGAGACGGGCCGGCCATCGGGCAACTCCTTGGCGACAGCTGTCGCCGCTTCGCCGTTCACGTCGGCCAGTACGACCGTTCGCGCCCCCTCGGCGGCCAGTTGCCTGGCGATCGCCGCACCCATGCCCGAGCCGGCCCCTGTCACCATCGCGACCTTGCCCTCGAATCGGCCCTGTCGTGCATCGCCGCTCATCCTGCGACTCCTTCTCCGTGAAAGCCTTTACTGAACTGACTTCGTCTCTGTTACCGTGATCACCAATGAACCGGCAAGAGGTGGGACGGTGAAGATGAAGGCGATGCGGCTGACAGCGTGGGGAGGCGAACCGGCGCTCTGCGAAGTCGAGAGGCCGATCCCCCGCGAGGCGGAAGTACTGGTCCGGGTGGAAGCCGCCGGACTCTGCCACTCCGATCTGCATGTCGTGGACGCGGCCGCGGGTGAACTCCCCTACCGGGCGCCGTTCACCCTCGGCCACGAGGTCGCCGGGCACGTCGCGGCCCTCGGCCCCGATGCCGACGGACCTGCGGTGGGTGAGCGCGTCGCGCTCTACGGTCCCTGGGGTTGCGGAGGCTGCGCCCGCTGCGCCGTCGGCCGGGACAACTACTGCGACCGGCGCGGCGACCTCGACTGGCACGGGGTCGGACTCGGCCGGGACGGCGGGATGGCCGAGTACGTGCTGGTTCCGTCCGCCCGCCAACTGGTGCCGATCGGCGATCTGTCGGCCGCCCAGGCGGCACCGCTCTGCGACGCGGGCCTGACCTCGTACCACACCGTCGCCGGAATGCGGCACGCCCTGGGCGAGGGCACCACCGCCGTGGTCATCGGCGTCGGAGGGCTCGGACACCTGGCGGTCCAGATCCTGCGCGCCACCACCCCGAGCCGCGTTTTCGCGGTCGACGTCCGCGAGGAGGCCCTGGCACTCGCAGAACAGTCCGGCGCGCATGGCGGCACCCTGATGCGGTCGGACACCGCCCGGGTGCTGAAGGCGCGGACCGGCGGCTTGGGAGTGGACGCGGTACTCGACTTCGTCGGCACCACGGCGACCCTCGAACTCGCCACCGAGGTCCTGCGCTCCGGTGGCGAACTCGCGCTGGTCGGCAGCGGCGGCGGTCAGCTGACGGTACGCAAGCCTGGCTTCCTCCCCCCGGGCTTGCGGGTCTCGCTGCCGTTCTGGGGTACCCGGCCCGAGCTCACCGAGGTCATCGCCCTCGCCCGCTCGGGGGCGCTCCACGTCGAGACGGAGCAGTTCCCGCTGTCCGTGGCACGGGAGGCCTTCGGCCGACTGCGCGGGGGCCAGGTGCGGGGGCGGCCTGTGCTGGTACCTGCCTGAGGGGTGTCGGCCTCGACCCGTGCACGGACCCGGGTACGTTGCCGCCCCTGGAGGCAACAGAGAATCTGCAGAAAATTCCGGCAGGCATCCCTCCGACGGACGATGAACGCGCCGCGGTCGACGACGGCCGAGCCGCCTTGGACCAACTCCTGGAACGGCTCACCGACGTCCCCACCCCCGCCGGGCCAACACCTCGCCGGCCGAGCAACGGTGGCCGCGGCCTTGGGTGCTAGCCAGTCATGTCGGCGGTCTCGGCCGTGCTGGTGACCTGTTGCTGCGGAAGCGCGCCCGCCGGCGGCGCCTGCCGCACGGCCCGGTTGGCAGTGGTGAGAAGGGCCAGGACGAGCAGCCATGCTCCGCAGAGCCAGACCAGCGGCTTGGCACCGAGTGTGGTGATCAGCGCGCCGCCTGCGAGCGTGCCGATCGACAAGGCTCCCGTGGTGAGCGTGGAGACCGCGCTCATCGCTCGGCCCCGCAGCTCATCGGGGGTGATGGCCAGTTGGTGGGTGGTCATGGCCACCGCGTACACCGGAGCCACCAGCGACTCGGCGGCCGCCACCGCCGCGAGCAGCAGCGGGTTGGGCGCGAGAGCGTACAGCGGGAACATCAATGCCTCCAGCCACAGCATCACCACGGCGATCCGGCCCAGCGGAAAGCGGCGCGCGGCCCTGTCCGAGACCAGCGCCCCCGCCATGGCACCGACCGCCGCGCCGCTGAAGATGACGCCGATCCACAGCGGCGAGGCACCCACCTGCCGGGCGAGCGTGATGATCAACAGGTAACCGGCGCCGTAACGCACCTTGTCAGCGGCCGAAACCAGCGTGAGGAAGCGGATGACCGGCTGGCGCCATAGCCAGCCGAGCCCCTCTCGGATCTCGATGGTGAGTCGGGACGCCGTCCGCACGCCCTGCCGGTCCAGCTGGAATCGGGCACGCATCAAACGCAGCGATGCCGCGGACACCGCAAAGGAAACAGCGTTGACGGCGAACGGCACGGTCCGGCCGAGGGCGTAGAGCGCACCAGCGAGTGAAGCCCCGAAGATGCCCACCGCGCCGGCGGCGGACTGCGAGTAGCCGAGCGCAGCGGACAGCCGGCGCGGACCGACCACGTTGGGCAGCGCCGCTGTGTTCGCCACCTGGAAGAGAGTGGTCAGGATCCCGGCAAGCACGCCTGTCGCATACAGCTGGGGCATGGTGAGCCTGTTCAGCCACAGCGCGACGGCGACGCCGGCCGTGAGCACGGCCCGGCCGAGCTCACACCAGATCATGGTGGCCTTACGGTCCCACCGGTCGACGAGGGCGCCGGCGATCAGCCCGAACGCCAAGAAGGAAGCGGTACCGAGGCCGAGTACGAACCCGGCTTGAGTGGCCGACCCGGTGAGGGCCAGCACGATCAGCGGCAGAGCCATGAATTGCGCCTGGTCACCGACAGCCGAGACCAACTGGCCGCTCAGCAGCAGCGAGAAGTCCCGGTTCCGGAACAGGCCGGTACCGCGAAGAGTATTCATCAATTTACGCTCCGTGACAGCTCAAGGACACAAGGGTGACGTCGAAGCTGGTGTCCGAACTAAGAAACACGGGGCGTAAGAGACATGCGCGGACCGTACCCAGGGCCTGGGCCGGGCTGCAATCGTTTTTGTGCGGGCGGCCCCGCCGAGACGCGCCTCGGCGGGGCACATGTGTCAGTGCACGACCAGAATGATGAGCGACCTGAACGAGCGACTGACGCGCGACCTTCAGGCCGTTGGTTACCGCGGACCCGGCGCCCATACGACGGTGACGACTGAGCGGGCGGGCAGCTTCGCCGTCAGGTGCCCGTCGGAGACCTGCGCGAGGCCGTCCACCGTGGCGACGTCGTGGTCGCCGTTGGTCAGATAGGCGGTGGCCTCGTGCCCCTTGGCGGCCTTCAGGGCCAGATCCGTGGTGATGGGCTCCGTACTGGTGTTGATGAGGACGGCGACGTCGCTTCCGTCCGTGTTGCGGTAGGCCGAGGCGAGCACCGCGTCGTCGCCGGAGGCGGCGTCCACCCGTACCGCGCCGGGCCGGATGAACCTGCTGTACGCGGCCATCGCCCGCAACCGCGTGGAGACCGCGTAGCTGTCGCCGTCCATGCGGATGAGGGCGCCGGTGTTGCCGATGGACGCGCCGAGCCAGAACAGGAAGGCGGAGGCGTCGGCGTCGGCGAGCGTGGTGTGGATGTTCTCGGCCCAGGCGAGCCCGGCGGCGTTCGTGCCGTCGTCCCACTGGCTCGGCCACACCCCGCTGCCCGCCCACTCCGACATCCACACAGGCTTCGCGCTGTCGATCAGCGGGCTGGTGGGCGCGGACGCGTAGCCGTGGGCGCTGTACGCGCTGACCTCCTTCTCGGCGGCCGGGTCGGCGGCGATGGCCGCTGCGTAGGCCTTGCCCTGGTCCCAGCCGAAGCTGTCACAGCAGTACAGCTTGGTGCCGGGGGCCTCGGCGCGCAGCACCGGGCCGATCACCTTCACCGCGTCGCCGGCCTGCTCGGGGGTGGACAGCATGGAGGCGTAAGTCGCCTTCCAGTCGGGCTCGTTGGTGAAGTTCAGGTCGGTGATGCGGATGCCTTCCTGCTTGTAGAACTTCACGTACTGGGCCAGGTACTTGCCGTACGCGGTGCGCCAGTCGCCGCTCGCGCAGTCGGTGCCGACGACGCCGCACAGCGAGCCGCCGTTCGCGTCGGAGCCGGTGGTCTTCATGTAGCCGGGGGCGCTCCACGCGTCCGCGACGAAGCGCTTCACTCCGTACTTCTTGGCCTGTTGGGCGAGCCAGAGCTGGCCGCCGTCGTTGCCGTCCCACTCGTACGTCAGCGGATCGTCGGGGCTCGCGGGGGCGGTGGGGGCGATGGTCTTCATGTGGTCGTACACCTCGTCCGCGGAGGAGCCGATGCCGAGCCGCAGCATGCTGAGGCCCGCGCCGTCCTTCGGCGAGAAGAGCAGCTTGACGATCTCGTCGCCCTTCTCGGCGGACAGGCCGTTGAGGCCGTGGATGACGGCGGCGCGCTGGAACGCCTCCGAGACGCCGAACCCGTCGATGCGCTGGTGGCGCGCGGA
Source organism: Streptomyces sp. NPDC001315 (assembly GCF_042896175.1). Taxonomy (NCBI): domain Bacteria; kingdom Bacillati; phylum Actinomycetota; class Actinomycetes; order Kitasatosporales; family Streptomycetaceae; genus Streptomyces; species Streptomyces sp. NPDC001315. The sequence continues at coordinate 128,310 of NZ_JBIAWZ010000005.1, forward strand.
GAAGTCGATGCTTCCCCCAGCGGTGCCGGCACTGGCCGATGCGCCCGGCAGGGCGAGCGCGGCAGCGGTCAGGGCCATGACAGAGGCGAACAGGCCAAGACGGCGATGTCTGAGCTTTGACGGCATCCGTGTACTCCCGTGATTCCAGGCGCGGGTGAAGTCACCACCCCTGTTGGCGCGTTGGGGCAGGGGAACGGCCGGGTCGAGCCGGTCGTGCCTCCAGTACGGTCGTCACCGCCGTCCCATCTGTCAAGGCACTTAACAAATTCAGGTTCGTCGTCGAACAGGGCGGCCCGACCCAGGGTTTCGAAGTCCCGCGCGGGGCGGCAGCCCGCAGTGGGCGCCGGTCACCGGCCGGTCACGGCCGGCGCTCCGGATGGCGTGCCGCGCGCGGGATTCCGGGGCTGAAGCCGCCTCGCGGCCGGGCATCTCGGATCTCCGTCTCATGTGGCACCGGACGGAACCGGCAGGTGATACGAGACCGCCGGACGAGCTCAGCCGCCGCGGCGCACCTGAGCCGCCCTGCGGGCCTCGGCGAGTTTACGGGCCTCACTGGACTTGCGGGACTTGCCGCCGGTACCGCGGGAGACGTCCTTGCTGGTGCCGAGGCCGCGGAAGGGGGCGTTGGTGTTCTTGGGGCGGGGGGCGGCGGGGCCGCCGTCGAGCGGGTTGCCGGAGGGGGCCTTGGCCCCGGTGATCCGGCTCAGTTCCGCCTCGCCCGAGCGCACCTTCGTGGTGTTCGCCCGGACGCCGGCCTCGGCCAGCACCCGGCTCATCTCGCGGCGCTGGCCCGACAGCACCAGCGTGACGACGCTGCCGGACTCACCGGCCCGTGCGGTGCGGCCCGCGCGGTGCAGATAGTCCTTGGGGTCGGTGGGCGGGTCGACGTTCACCACGAGATCGAGGTCGTCGACGTGCAGGCCACGGGCCGCCACATTGGTCGCCACCAGGACGGTGATCCGGCCGTTCTTGAACTGCGCGAGAGTCCGTGTCCGCTGCGGCTGTGACTTGCCGCTGTGCAGGGCCTCGGCGTGCACTCCGCTGGCCCGCAGATGCCGGGTGAGCTGGTCGACGGCGTGCTTGGTGTCCAGGAACAGCAGTACGCGGCCGTCGCGGGCGGCGATCTCGGTGGTGACGGCGTACCGGTCGGGGCCGTGGACGACCAGCACATGGTGGTCCATCGTCGTGACCGCGCCCGCGGAAGGGTCGACCGAGTGGACGACGGGGTCGTGGAGGTAGCGGCGGACCAGGTCGTCGACGTCACGGTCCAGGGTGGCGGAGAACAGCATCCGCTGGCCGTCCGAGTGCACCTGGTCGAGCGCCTCGGTGACCTGGGGCAGGAAGCCCATGTCGCACATCTGGTCGGCTTCGTCGAGCACGGTGACGCGTACCCGGCCCAGGCGGCAGGCCCTGCGGTCGATGAGGTCGTGCAGGCGACCGGGAGTGGCGACGACGACTTCGGCCCCTTCGCGCAGCACAGCGGCCTGTCGGCCGATCGACACGCCCCCGACGACCGTGGCCATCCGCAGCCGAAGAGCGTCGGCGTACGGCCCGAGCGCCTCGGTGACCTGTTGGGCCAGCTCCCGGGTGGGCACCAGGATCAGAGCGAGAGGCTGCTTCGGCTCCGCGCGCCGCCCTGCCGTCCGTGCGAGCAGTGGCAGACCGAAGGCAAGTGTCTTGCCCGATCCGGTGCGCCCGCGGCCCAGGACATCCCGGCCCGCCAGAGCACTGGGCAGCGTGGCCGCCTGGATCGGGAAGGGCTCGTGCACGCCTCGCTCGGCGAGCGTTCGCAGCACCTCGGCCGGCAGTTCCAGGTCGGCGAAGGAGGCGACCGCGGGCAGCACCGGGGTGGGGTCGCCATGTCGGCCGTGGGCGTGGTCCGGGTGGTTCATCAAGAGCCTTCCGCAGGCGGAACGTACCGAGGAAGGCCCGGCAGGAACGGACGGCCGGTGAACAGCGGGAGCCGAACCAGCGGAACCCGGCCGTCCCGGCCGTGCAAAAGACTGAGACTAACACGCGCGGGGCGTCCCCGCCGTGTCGAGGCGTGGTCCGCGCACGGTGGCCGGTGCGCGTCGCCCACGATCCGGTCCGCCCTCCCCCCGCGCCCAGCTCGTCGGTGGCCACGGACATCGGCGGGGCCCAGGCCGCAATGACGTCCGTCATTGTCGGGGATGTCTGTCCTGTGCGGCACCGGTTGCCCCGGCATCCAGCGTCTCCAGCAGGACGTCGACGACTTCGTCCACCTCTGCCTCGGCCAGGTCCTCGAACGCCCCGGAATGACGGGCGAGCAGCACACCGGCGACTGCCGCCACCAGGATGTCGGCCCGCAGTCCGGGCCGGTCCTGGCCCTCGCGGGCGAAGCGGGTGCGCAGCGGCTCCACGAGGCGGGCCCGCAGGGCCGCGCGGGTGGCGTCCTGCGCTGCCTCATCGCTCAGCGGCTGAACGGCGACCCTCAGCAGTGGAACCGGCCCTCGCCGCTCCGCGCGTGCGGCGACCTCGCGCAGGCGGGGTTCGGTGAGCAGGTCGTCCGGTGCGCTGTCACCGTGTTCGGCGCGCAGCACCGCCACGTACAGCAGCGGCTTGCTTCCGAAGTAGCGGGCGATCAGCGCGGGGTCGACGCCGGCCCGTTCGCCGATCTCGCGGATGGTGGTGCGGTCGTAGCCACGCTCGGAGAACAGTTCGGTCGCCGCCCGCAGCAGCGCCTCGCGGCTGCGGGCGGAGCTCCGGCGTTGGCCCGGTCCTGCCCCGGTCACCGGCGGCTCGGCTCGGGTCGCGCCCGGTCGCTCGCCGTGGCGAGCGTGCCCTGCCCCGCGGCGACGACGGACGACCGCGCGCCTGCCCGGGTGAGCGCCACGGCGAGAATGCCGGTGACGACGAAGGCGACACAGCCGGCGAGGCCCGCGTCGCGGTATCCGCCGTTGGTCGGCAGCGCCGCGCCAGGGGCGGTAGAGGCCTGCAGGATCACCGCGCTCAGCGCACTGCCGGTCGAGTATCCGATGTACTTCACGACCTGATTGAAACTCATCGCGCTGCCCGTCTCCTCCGCGGGTACGCCGCCGACGATCAGGCCGGGCGTGACGGCGAAGGTCACCCCCACGCCGAGTCCGGCGAGCGCCATCATCGCGCCGATGCCCCACAGGCTGGAGCGGGCCAGCAGGAAGCAGACCAGAGCGCCGAGCGAGAGTACGCAGCCCAGCGGCAGCATGCGGGCGGGTGTCGCCGCTCGGCCCATCATCCGCACCAGCCGGCCGGTGACCAGGCTGGCCGCGGAGAACGGTACGAGCAGCAGGCCGGTGACGACGATGGACGCGCCGAAGCCGTAACCTGCGGACTCGGGCGTCTGAACGTAGCGGGTGACCAGGGAGATCAGCAGGTACGTGCCGACTCCGCCGACCATCGTGGTCAGGTTGGCGACGAGGACGCCACGGTCCTTGACGAGCCGAATCCGCACCAGCGGGTGCGTGGCGCGCAGCGAGTGCAGTACCCATCCGGCGAGCAGGACGACCGCGGCGGCGGCGACCGCCAGCAGCCGCGCCGAACCCCAGCCCCACCGCTCCCCCTCGGCCAGTGTCACCAGGAGGGCCGCCATGCCGCCGGCCAGCAGCAGCGCGCCGGGGACATCCATCGCGGTGGTGGGCCGGCTCGGCGGTGCGGGCACGACGATCACGGTGGCGGTGAGCGCGGCGGCGGCCATGGCGGCCGCGAACCAGAATCCGGCGTACATGCCGAGGTACTGGGCGAACAGGCCGGTGATCGGATACCCCAGACCAATGCCGGCCGCGGTGGTCAGGGAGAGGGTGGCTACCGCCGACCGCGCCTTCGGCGAGGGCAGCGCGTCGCGCGCGGTGGCGATGGCGAGCGGCACGAGCCCCATGCCGACACCCTGCAGCGCCCGCCCCACCAGGAGGCAGGCGAACCCGAGCGGAAGGGCCGCCAGAAGACTGCCCGCCAGGACGACCGTGAGTCCGGCAAGGATCACTTTCTTGCGGTGCGGACCGTCGCCGAGGCGCCCCATGACAGGTGTGGCGATGGCTCCGACCAGCATCGTCACCGTCAGCGCCCACTGCGCGGTGGAGAGGGAGACCTGGTCCTCGGCGGCGATGGTCGGGATGAGCGGTGCGCCAAGGCTGCTGACGACGGCGACGAGCATGCCGAGCGATACGAGAACGGGCACGAGGGCCCGTGGGTGGCGGAGCGTGGGCGCCGATGCGGCGGAGTCGTCGGGCATGTGCGTCGATATGGAGGGCGGCAAGAGAGTTCCCGTTCATGTCATCAAGCGATGTCATTCAATGATGACATGCGACAGGAGCCGCTCCGGGCGTCTCGCTCACTGCGTGTGTCCCACAGACGGCACCGGTCTTCGTCGCTCTGGGCACGCAAGACCGGTGCCGACTGCCAACGGGGGGATCAGTTGAACCGGGCCGCGCCTATCCGGCATCGGCCCCGATGTTCGGTGTGCTGGGAATGGTCGTGCCGTAGTAGTCCGCACCTCCGTTGCCGGAGACGGCCGTACCGGCCTGGCGGGCCGGGGAGGCGGACGTGAGCGTGTAGGCCTGCGGGCAGGGCTGCGGTCCGGTGCCCGAGGTCGGCGACCACGAGCAGGTGCCGCCCGCGCCCGGCGAGGTGAACAGCGGGTCGCCCCACACCGCACCCGACTCCAGACCGGCCGCCGTCCACGCGGCGAAGTCGCTGTAGGTGGTGCCGTTCCAGCGCCAACCGCCGGTGTTCGTCCCGTAGTACAGGTTGTTCGACAGCGTCATGCCGGTCTGCCCGTAGGGGTTGTAGTACATCTGGCCGGTCTTGCCGTACGTGCCCTTGTTCGCCATGTGGCAGATGTTGTCCTTGATCTGCGACCCACTGGCCCACGTGCCGGAGGCGTAGCCGAACAGGAAGCACGCGCTCGCGCCGGTCTTCTTGTTCGCGCTCTGGTCGTGGTTGGTGAAGAAGGTGTTGCCGTAGATCGACAGCGCGTTCTTCGGTGCGCTGGGCACCACGTCGAACAGGCCGCCCTGGACGTTCGCCCAGTCGTCGTTCTCGGAGATGTTGTAGCGGTAGGTGTTCGGCCCCCACACCCTCGAACTGGCGGTCGAGGTGTAGGCCAGGTAGCCGCTGCCCGCGTTGTCGTGGGTGTAGTTGTACTCCACCACCGAGTTGGTGGTGCCGCCGTCGAGGTCGATGGCGTCCCAGTCGCAGCCGGCCGTGTAGGCCGGCGACGGCTGCACGTTGTACACCTCGTTGTTGCGGATCGTCACATCATTCGAGGTGTACGTCATGATGCCGCTGGCGCCGCCGCACGAGGTCACGTTCGCCCCGATGTCATGGACCACGTTGTGCTCGATGACCGCACCGTCCCAGCCGTTCCCGGTCAGCGCGGCCCCGGTGCTCTGGGCCGCCATACCCAGGTCGTAGACGGTGTTACCGGTGACCCGTACGTCGGTGATGTTGACCCCCGAGCCCCAGCCGTAGATGCCAGGACCGGAATTCGAGGTCACCTTGGTGCCGTGCAGCTTGTTGTCGAGGATCTCCACATCGTCCAACGGCCCGTTGTTGCCGTTGACCGCGTAGCCCAGGACCATGATCTGACCGCCGAAGGTACTGCTGCTGCCACTGGGCGTCGCGAACCCGGAGATGTCCGAATCCGTCACCTTCAGGCCCGTGGTCGCCGTCGACGACGTCTGGTTTTCCAGCAGTACCCCGGCCGCGGTCGTGGTGCCGTTGACCAGCGTCAGGTTGTTCAGCTCGAAGCCGCTCACGGCATCCGCGGTGACCGCCGCCGAGTAGTCCCCCGTGCAGGCCGACTTCAGCGTGGCCTTTCCGGTGCCGTACGACGTCACCTTGAACGGCGTGGACGCCGACGACACCGGCACGTTCGTCGAGTTGAAGACCAGGCAGCCAGAGAACCACTCCTGCCCCTGGAACGCGACGGTGCTGCCCTCCGGGAACGTGAATCCGTTGACCTTGCCGACCGACTTCCATGCCTGGTCCGGCGACGTACCGCTGTTGCTGTCACTGCCGTACGGCGACACGTAGTACGTGGTGGTGGCGGCGTGCGCGGTGCCCGTGGCGGCACCCGCCAGCAGCAGTCCCAGCATTGCCTGGGCCACCACGGCCGCACAGATTCTTGCTCTCATGCTTCTCCCCACCGCGTGACCATGACGACGCACGGACACGCGGCTGACGACTCCTGGATGAGGCATGCCTCGACCGACCACGCACGGCACTTCCGACGTGGCGTCCAGGCGATGTGGATCGAAGAGCGGGTGAGGGGAATCTCCTCGGTGCATCGCTCCCTTCGGCGGACGGCTTCGTCGTCCGGGTCGAGCCGGTCCGTGCGGTGCGGGCCTGGTCCCCTTTCGGCCGGCACCGGGTCATCGTGGTCAGGTGACCAGGAGGGTGCGCCGGAGCTGAGTCTGTGAGCTGTTACCGATGTGGATGTGGATCTCGCCCGGCTCCACGGTGAACACGCCGTGCGGCTCGTTGGTCCAGTAGCCGATGTCGTCGCCGCCCAGGGTGAAGCGGACCTCACGTTCCTCCCCCGCCGCCAGCCGGACCCGCTGGAAGCCGCGGAGTCGGCGGACCGGCTGGACGATGGTCGCGGCGGGGTCCTGGATGTAGAGCTGGACCACCTCCTCGCCCTCCCGCTCACCGGTGTTGCGCACCGGGACGGCCACTTCGACCGGTGCGCCCGCCTGCAACTCCACCGACGCGATCCGCTCACGGCTCAGTTGTGGCTCACCCACCTCGAAGGTGGTGTAGCTCAGGCCGTAGCCGAAGGGGAACGCCGGGCCGTCGGCCACATCGAGGTACTTCGAGACGTACTTCACGTCGGGCTCGGCCGGGTTGTACGGACGGCCGGTGCGCTCGTGGTTGTAGTAGAGCGGGACCTGGCCCACCGCACGAGGGAACGTCACCGGGAGCTTGCCGCCCGGAACGACGGCGCCGGTCAGGACATCCGCCACGGCGGGGCCGGCCTCGATGCCGGGGTGCCAGGCCATCAAGATCGCCGCCACCTTGTCCGCCCAGCCGCCGATGGTCAGCGGGCGGCCCCCGACCAGCACCACCACACACGGTGTGCCGGTCGCGGCCACCGCGTCGATCAGCTGCTCCTGGGCGCCGGGCAGGCCCAGTTCGCTGCGCACGGCCGCCTCCCCGCTGATCGCGGACGGCTCGCCGACCACCAGCACCACCGCATCGGCAGCCTCGGCGGCGGCCACCGCCTCCGCGATACCCGTGGTGTCGGTCCCTTCCGCTGTCACCCCGAGCGCGTGGCGAATGTCGGTGTCCGGCAGCGCTGCCCGCAGCCCGGTCAGTACCGGGGTCGCCTCGGGCGCGCCCGGCAGCGTCCAGGTGCCCAACAGGTCGACGGAGTCGGCGAACGGACCGACGACCGCCAGCGAACCCACGCCCGACGCGTCCAGAGGCAGGGCAGCGTTCTCGTTCTTCAGCAGCACCATGCACCGCCCGGCCGCCTCGCGCGCCGCGGCCCGCGCTTGGGCCGTCGGCGTCGTCAGTGCCGCGGCCGCCTCCACGTAGGGGCGCTCGAAGAGGCCCAGCCGCAGCTTCAGCCGCAGCACCCGGGACACCGCGTCATCCAGCCGCTCCTGAGTCAGTTCCCCCGAGGCCAGCAGGTCACGGCCATGCTCGACGAAGGTGGTGGAGACCATCTCCATGTCGACTCCGGCGGTCAGTGACCGCCGGGCTGCCTCGGCCTCGTCCGCCGCGCTGCCGTGCGTGATCAGTTCCAGGACGCCGGTCCAGTCACTGACCACCACACCGTCGAAGCCCCACGACTCCTTGAGGATGTCTGTCAGGGTGTGCTCGTTGGCGTGGGCCGGGACGCCGTTGATGGTGTTGAAGGCGGCCATGACGGTGGCGGCGCCGGCGTCGACGGCAGCCTTGAACGGGGGCAGGTAGAGGTTGCGCAGGCGCTGCTCGGACACGTCGACGGTGTTGTAGTCGCGGCCGCCCTCCGCACCGCCGTAGGCGACGAAGTGCTTGGCGCAGGCGGCGATCCGGTCCTCGGCAGACAGGTCGTCACCCTGGTAGCCGCGCACCTTGGCCACCGCGTAAGCGGTGGCCAGACAGGGGTCCTCGCCGATGCTCTCCGCGATCCGGCCCCACCGCGGTTCCCGGGTCACATCCATCATCGGAGAGAACGTCCAGTGGATCCCGTTGGACCGCGCCTCACGCGCGGACACCTCTGCGTCCGCGACCGTCACCGCCGGGTCGAAGGCGGCGGCCTGGGCCAGCGGAATCGGGAACGTGGTGTGAAAACCGTGGATCACGTCCAGGCCGAAGACCAGGGGGATCCCGAGGCGGGACTCCTCTACGGCGATGCGCTGCAGCGCGTTGCTCGCCTCGGCACCGACGACATTGAGCACCGAGCCGAGCAGGCCCTTGCGGGCGGCAGCCTCGGCGGCCGCGGTGTCGCCACCACCCGGCCCGGTGTCCCAGGCCCAGGCCAGCTGCTGCAGCTGACCGAGCTTCTCCTCGACGGTCATCCGTCCCAGGAGTTCCTCTGTACGGGACTCGTGGTCATCGCCGCTCATGGCGGATTCCTCTCAGATGCGGATCGGGCCCGCGTCCCCGGCGGTCAGGTGCCGGGGACGCGGGAGCTGAACCGGCCGTCACGGTACGGCCGTTGAGGGGTGGCGGACCTTCAGTAGTGGTGCGGACGGGAGCGGATCTCCTCCGGCCAGGCGAGCTGGATGCCGAGGGTGCGACTGAGCAGCCGCTGGTAGTCGGCCAGTTGGTTCCGGTCGGAGCGGACCTTGCGGGGCGGCAGGGTCCGGTCGAGGCAGAACCCGGCGAGGGCGCCGACGGCCTCGCCGATGGCCCACTCCACAGGGTGCAGTCGGTAGCAGCCGTTGGTGACGTGGGTGGTGCCGATGTTCTTGTTGGCGGGCAGGAGGTTGTCGACGCGTACGGGGATCAGTGCACCCAGGGGGATCTGGAACGGGTAGGACTCGATGTCGATGTACGACCGGCCCGCGGTGCTGGGGTGCAGGTCGATGCGGTAACTGCCGAGGCCCACGCTGTCGTGGAACACCGCACCGCCTGCGGCCGGCGGGCGGGCCTCGACGCCCACATGCTGCTCGAGAACGGTGAATTCCGCTTTGATGCGGCGCGATTCACGGATGTACGGCGTCTTCGCCAGCCCGTCCGAGGTGCCCGTCACGTCGGGCCGCAACCGCAGGCCCGGCCAGCCGGTGCCGCCGTCGGGGCGGGGGGCCTCGGTCTGCAGCCAGTACAGGAAGGACTGTGACAGATCGCGGCTGGCTTCGAGTGCCGCTTGTCGCCGCTGGGCGTCGACGCCGAGCAGCGGCGCCTCCCAGTAGTCGATCTGCGGCCAGTTGACCACGGTGACGTCGGAGGCGAAGGCACCGGCCGCGAACTGTTCGCGGGCCAGGACGCGGCGGAACTGCCACAGGTCGAAGTGCTCGCCCGCCGCCCGGTCGGCGCCCATCAGTGCCCACGTGCGCTGCTGGAGCGTGATGGGCTCGACGTCGGTGAAGGAGAGCTGCGAACCGGGCCAGAACGGGGCGACGGTGCTGCGCCAGTGGTCGTAGGAGGCGGGCCGGTCGATCACGTGCTCCTCGCCCGGCCGGTGGTCCAGGGCGAAGCACCAGGACACGGCCTGTTGGTCGAGGGGGTCGGCGGTCTCGGGGGCGTGCGGCTCCCCGGTCTCGTCGCGCCCTTCCGCGCCGATCACGTGTTCCACACCGGCCAGTTCGAGGAGGTCGCCGAGTTCGGTGGCGTCGGCGACGTAGTCGGCCTGGACGGTGATCTCGCGTTCGCCATGCCGACCGGCCAGCGTGACCGCCTCGATGCGGTCGCCGTCGGTGTGTGCGGCGACCGGCTCGTATCCGGTCAGGACGGTGAGCGCGCCGGAGGACCGCCACGGGGCGAGCATCTCTTCGAGGACGGCGGCGGCCACCCGCGGTTCGTGGCACATCCGGCTGACGACGCCGAGCCCGGGGTCGAGCAGCGGGTCCTGTGCGGCATCGGGCCTGAGGGGATAGTTGCGGCGGTAGTAGTCGCGTACACGGCGGCGCAGTTCGGTGTAGCCGGGCGGGGCGGCCGGTCCTTCGATCCAGGGATGTTCGTCGGGCGGTACGGCCTGTGCGGTGAGTTGCCCGCCGAGCCAGTCGGTGGCCTCGGTGAGCACCACCGTGCGGCCGAGCCGGGCGGCGGTGAGCGCTGCGGCCACGCCACCGAGGCCGCCGCCGACGACGAGGACCTCGGTTCGTATGTCTGTCATGAGTTCGGGGTTCCTTCTGCCGGCTCTACCGGTCGCAGTGGTCGGTCATATCGGTGTCGGGGCAGCCAGGACCGACGAACGGCGCCGCTCGTGTGCCGGCGCGTCCGGAGTTGTCGGGTGTTGCGGGTTGTTTCGGGCTCAGTCGCGCGCGTCCGCGATGGTGGTGCCGGGAATCAGCGGGCAGGGCACCAGCAGGCTGCCGGTGCGCAGATCGGGGTCGTCGAGCATGGCCTGCAGTCGGTCCACGGCGAGTCGGCCGATCTCGACGCGGGGAATGACCAGGGAGTCCCACTGTCCGGACAGGTCCGCGGGCGCCGCCTCCAGCACGGCGACGGACACGTCGTCGGGGATCTTCCGTCCACGCCCGGCCAGTTGCTCGCACAGGGACTCCGCGAGCTGCACGGACTCCACCACGATCGCGGTCACCGCGCCGCGCGCCACTTCGTCGAGCCAGGCCCCTTCGATGCCTTCGGCACCGTGGAATCCCGGAGAGGTGTCGGTCAGACCGTGCCGCTCGACGGCCTCCGCGTAACCGAGGCGACGGTCCTCGTACGGCTCCATCCGCAGCCACTCACGGACATAGCCGAGCCGTCGATGGCCGTGCTGCACCAGCCGTTCGACGATCTGTCCGGTCGCCGAGCGGTAGTCGGGGACGATCTGCGGGATCTGTGCGCCGGGCACGTCGCGGCGGCCGATGTGGACGAAGGGATAGCCCTCGTACCACAGGCGGGCCAGCTCACCGCGGTCGCTGGCGACACCGAACAGGATGCTGCCGTCGGCGAGGTTGAGCCGATTGGTGCCGTCCTTGTAGATCCGGCGTTCGCCGTCGGTTCCGGACCCGGTCGAGGTGAACAGGACCAGGTCGAAGCCGGTCTCCTCGGCCCGCTCCTCGATCCCGAGGAGGAACTCGAAGTAGAAGTCCTCGTGCGCGCGGGGGAAGACCCGCTCGAAGGTGTGCACACCCAGCAGGTTGTTGCGCTGCTTGCGCATGGCCCGGGCCGCCGGATTGGCGACGTAGCCCAGTTCTCGCACGGCCTCGAAGACGCGCTGCCGCGTCTCTTCCGGAATGCGCGCGGTCGCCGCGTTGCCACTGATCACCCGGGACACCGCCGACTGGGACACCCCGGCAAGACGTGCCACGTCCGCTTGGCTGGGCGCCTTGTCACGCCGTCGTGCTGTCACAGTGCTCCCTGCGATGTCTCGCGCCGGGCGGCGGCCGCCGCGGCGTGTGTCGTCTCGGCCAGTTCCCCGGCCCGGCCCTTGACGTGCAACCAGCACATCGTCCAGTGCCCCTCGCCCAACTCGGTGCGCGGCGGGGCTTCCGCGGTGCACTCTGGCATCGCGAAGGGGCAGCGGGGGTGGAACCGGCAGCCCGTGGGCGGGTCGATCAGGCTGGGCGGCTCACCCAGCTCGTCGGCGCCCGCGAAGAGTGCTGCGCGATCCTCCACTGCGCGCTCGGGGTCCGGAGAGGACTCGATGAGCAGTTTGGTGTATGGGTGCTGCGGGGACGCGATCACCTCTTCCTTGGGGCCGGACTCCACCATCTGCCCTGCGTACATCACGGCGATCTCGTCGCACAGGTAGCGCGCGCCTGCGATGTCGTGCGTGATGTAGAGCAAAGCCAGGCCGTCCTCCGTGCGCAGTCGCTGCAGGAGGTTGAGCATCTCCAGCCGGATCGACACGTCCAGCATGGAGATCGGTTCGTCGCCGAGCAGGACCTTGGGCTCCACGGCGAGCGCGCGGGCGATGACTACGCGCTGGCGCTGTCCGCCGGAGAGTTCATGGGGGAACTTCGCCGCGAAGTCCTCGGCCGGGGTGAGACTGACCCGTTCGAGGAGTTCGGTGATCCGCTGCTCTCGCCCCTGGGACGTCAGGTGCGGTTGGTGCAGGCGCAGCGCGCGGTCGAGGTTGTAGCGGACACGGTGCAGCGGGTTCAGCGATCCGAAGGGGTCCTGGAAGATCAGCTGCACCTCGGAGTGGTAGGTGCGCTGTGCCCGCCGGTTGCCGCTCACGGTCTCGCCCCGGAGCACGATCTCGCCCTGGGTCGGTTCGTGGAAGCGGGCCAGCATGCGGGCCAGAGTGGTCTTGCCGCTGCCGCTCTCCCCCACCAGCGCCAGGATCTGACCGGGCTTCAGACGGACGGTGGCATCTTCGACGGCGCGGACGACGGACGTGCCGCCGAGGGGACCGCGGACGGTGAAGTGCTTGGAGACGTCCCGTGCTTCCAGAACGTACTCCGGCGCGTCGGCCTCGGATGCCTTGTCGCGCAGGACCTTGCTCACAGGATCCCGCCTTTCGTCTCGCCGCTGTCGATCGCGGCCTCGGTCTCGTTGAGCAGGCAGGCCGCATCGTGCCCTGCCTGCGGCCCTATGGGCAGCAGGGCCGGCAGCCGTTCCTCGCAGCCCTGCATCCGTTGCGCGCAGCGCGGGTGGAAGGGGCAGCCGACCGGTGGGCGGCGCAGGTCGGGCGGGGTGCCGGGGATGCCGCGCAAGGTGCGCAGTGGGGCGTGCAACGGCGGGAAGGAGTCGCGCAGGCCTTGGGTGTAGGGGTGCTTCGGAGCGCTGTAGAGGGCCGCCGCCTCGCCCACCTCGACGATGCGGCCGGCGTACATGATGGCGATACGGTCCGCCAGTTCCAGCAGCAGCGACAGGTCGTGGGTGACGAAGACGACCGCGAATCCCCATTCGCGGCGCAATCGCAGGACTTGGGCAAGGATCTGGCGCTGCATCACCACGTCGACGGCTGTCGTCGGCTCGTCCATCACCACCAGCTCGGGCCCGCAGGCCAGGGCCAGGGCGATGGCGGCGCGCTGGCGCATGCCGCCGGAGAGCTGGTGAGGGTAGTCGCGGACGCGGTCGGCGGATATGCCGACCAGGGCGAGGAGTTCAGCGGCCCGCGTCCAGGCGGCCCGCTTGCTCAGCGAGCGGTCGCGGGCCCGCAGGACGTCGGCGAACTGGGCGCCGATCCGCATCACCGGGTTGAGCGCGTCCATCGCCGACTGCAGCACGATGGACAGGGCGGTCCACCGGTAGCGGCGCATCTGCTTGCCGTCGAGCGCGGCGAGGTCGACGGGCGGGGCGCCGTCGCGGCCGTGGAAGAGGATCTCCCCGGCGGTGGTGACGGCGGGTGGACGCTGCAGCCGGGTCAGGGCGGTGATCAGCGTCGACTTCCCGGAGCCCGACTCCCCCGCCACGCCGAGGATCTCCCCCCGGCGCAGCGTGAAGGAGACGTCGGAGCAGGCGCGTACGGGAACGCTGCCGGTGGCGTACTCGACGGACAGGCCACGTACCTCGAGGACGGCCTGCGCGGCCGGGGCCTTGGACGGCCTGTGCTGCTCGGCCTGTACGGTCATCGGGGTCCACCTCCGGACGGAACTGTCATCGAGCGCGTCGGCCCGGGGCACAGGGCGATCACGCCGCACCACCCGCTCGCGCGAGCCGCTTGGCGCGCCGCGCCGAGACGGGGCGGGCCACGCGCAGCTTGGGGTTGGCGATTTCGTCGACGCCGAAGTTGACCAAGGCACAGGCCGTACCGATCAGGGCGATGCACAGGCCGGGCGGGACGAACCACCACCACAGGCCGCGCAGTACGGCGCTCTGCGCCTGTGCCGACTGGATCATCGTGCCCCAACTGATCGTCGAGGAGTCGGAGATGCCGAGGAAGGCGAGTCCCGCCTCGGCCATCACCGCGCCGATCATCGCGTGCAGGAACATCGACGCGATGAGCCCGGTCAGATGGGGCAGCACTTCGGCGAAGACCAGCCGGCGGCCTCGCTCGCCGAGCATCCGCATGGCCCGTACGAAGTCGCGGTTGGCGATGCTGAGCGATTGGGCGCGCAGGGTGCGGGCCCCACCGGACCAGCCGAAGAAGCCGATGATCAGGGCGATGGTGGTGATCCCTGTGCCCTCCAGGTAGCCGGCCACGATGAGGATGAGCGGCAGCACGGGCAGGACGAGGAACAGGTTCGTCAGGAAGTTCAGGGCGGAGTCCACCTTGCCGCCGTAGTACCCGGCCGGTACGCCGACCAGGATCGCCATCGCCGTGCCGACCACCGCGCCGAGCACCCCGACGTACATCGAACCGCGGGCGCCTGCGACGACCTGGGCGAGGACGTCCTGCCCGAACTGGTTGGTGCCCAGCAGGTGGTCGCCGCTGGGCGGCTGGGCGATGACACTGGTGTCGTTCTCGCCCGGGTCGAGGCCCAGCAGGCTGTCCACCAGCCAGGGCCCGAACACGGCGAGCAGGCAGAAGAACGCCAGGATGCCGAGGCCTGTGCGGACCTTCCGGCTGGTGAGGAATGCGGTGCTCACGGCCCGTCACCCTCCTTCTCTGATGCGCGGGTCGAGCAGGGCGTACACCGAGTCGGCCAGCAGGTTGGCCAGCAGGACGGTCAGCATGATGAGGAAGAAGACCCCTTGCATGACCGGGTAGTCGCGCTGCTGGAGCGAGGTGAAGAGCAGATAGCCGACACCCGGGTAGTTGAAGACGACTTCGGTCAGCAGTGCGCCGCCGACGACGTGACCGAGGGCGAGAGCGAAGCCGGTGAAGTTCGGCAGGACGGCGTTGCGGGCCGCGTAGCGGAGCATCACCCTGCGGTTGGACAGGCCCTTGGCCTGGGCGAGAAGAACGTAGTCCTCGCGCACGGTGGTGACCGTCATGTTGCGCATGCCGAGGAGCCAGCCGCCGAAGGCGGAGAAGACGATGGTGGTGGCGGGCAGCACCCCGTAGTGCAGCACGCTGACCAGGAACGACGGGGAGAAGCTGATCGGGACGTCGGCGTCGTATCCGCCGGACAGCGGGAACCAGCCCAGCTGGAAGCCGAACAGCCACAGCGCGATGAGCGCCATCCAGAAGTACGGGATGGCCGAGACGAAGGTGGTGAGCGGGCTGACCACGGCGTCGAAACGGCTGCCCGCCTTCCAGCCCGCCACCGCGCCGATCCCGGTGCCCAGGACGAACGCGAGCACCGTGGTCGAGCCGACGAGGAGCAGGGTCCAGGGCAGCCCCTGCCATACCAAGTCGCTGACGGGCACGGGGAAGTTGCTGACCGAGATGCCGAGATCGAAGTGCGCCAGCTGACCCAGGTAATCGATGTACTGGCGGCCCAGGTTGGCGTCCGGGTTGCCGAAGACCTTGTGGATCGACTCCAGGGCGCTCGGTGACAGTTGTTGGCCGCTGACGCGCTGGAGCTTCTCGACGACCGCGGACGACGGGTCGCCGGGCATCAGCCGGGGCAGGAAGAAGTTCAACGTGATCGCCGACCAGGCCGCCGCCAGATAGAAGCCCAGGCGGCGGACCAGGAACCCCCAGCGGCGGGGCGCCCTGGCCCGACGCGCGGCGGGCGCGGTGACGGTCACTGTGGTCACCGCGGTCACTTGGTGGCCTGCTTCAGCTTCAGGAGGGTGAGCGTGGCGTCGGGGCCGGCTCCGGGGAACGGCACATAGGAGTAGTGGTCGGGGGTGGGCCAGCCGGTCCAGTGCTCACTGTTGATCAGGACGAACCAGTAGCTGGCGTAGATGGGGCTGAACGGCACCTGCTCGGCGACGATCTTCTGCATTGCCTCCCCGGCGCTCTTCGTCTCGGCCGGGTCGTTCGAGCCCTGCAGCGCGCGGATCGCGGTGTCGGTGGTCTTGTCCTTCCACCGGCCGTAGTTGGTGACCGCCGTCTCTCCCAGCGGCCGGTAGGCGACGCTGCTCAGAGCGCTGTAGAGTCCGGCGACCCCCGCTCCGCCCGTAGTGCTGATGGTGAGGTCGAAGTCGGCGCGCTGCTGCTGGTCGAGCAGGTTGGCGCTGGGGGCACCCACCGACTTCACCTTGATCCCGAGGTGCTTCTGCCAGCTGCGGGTCATGATGTTGGCGTAGGCGTCCCAGCCGTAGTCCTGGTTGAAGGAGAGCTTCGGGGTGTAGGACTTGCCGTCCTTCACCAGCTTGCCGTCCTTGACTTCGAAGCCGCTGAGCGTGAGTTCCTTCTGGGCCGCCGCGGCATCGACCCTTTGCACCTTGTTCCGGTACTCGGGGAGGATCTCGTTCCCGTAGACCTGGTCCACAAGTCCCGTGGGTCCGGCCTCGGTTCCGGGACGCTGGAGTGTGGCGACGATGTCCTTGCGCGGGATCGTCATCGCGAGTGCGCGCCGCAGGTGGACGTTGTCGAAGGGGGCCTGGGCGGTGTTGAAGAAGAGAGAGTAGGCGCCGCCGGTCGCGTACCTCTGGTACATGTGGTGCTTGGGGTCCTTGGCGACATACTCCTGTTCGCCGCCGTTCCAGCCGCTGAGCGCCCAGTCCACGTCGCCGCGCAGCAGCTGGGCTCGTATGGAGTCGCCGCTGGTCGGGATGACCTTGAGCTGCTTCAGGGCGAAGTCACCGCCCCAATAGTCGTCCCTGGCACGGAGGGTGACCTGCTGAGCCGCGAACCGCTCCAGGGCGAAGCCACCGGTACCCACCGGATCCGGATTGGTCCAGGTCTTGAGGTCCTTTCCCTCCCAGATGTGCTTGGGCACGACCGGGAGCAGCACGTTTGCGAGCTGATTCAGCTCGCTGAACGCGGCTTTCGCCCAGTGCACCGTGACGGTGGTGGCGTCCTTCTTGGCGACGCGGTCATAGGTGGTGCCACCGGTGTTGAAGGAGGCGTCCCTCAGCGGGATGCTCAGCGAGAACACCACGTCGTCGGCGGTCATCGGCTTGCCGTCCGAGAACGTCACGTCGTCGCGCAGCTTCACCGTGAGCGTCGTGCCGGTCTCGTCGAACTCCAGGCTCTTGGCCAGCCACGGCTTGACCTTCGCGCCGTCGCTGAAGTCGATTCGCGCCAGCGGCTCGTAGATCAGCTCGATGCTGGGGGCCTTCTGCACGGCGGGGCCGAATACGTTGAAGTTGCGGACGAACGTCGTCCCGCCGTCGGTCTTGCCGAATACGAGTGCCCTCGCCGACGCGCCGCCCGCCCCGGACGCACCGGTGCCGGCCGTGCAGGCAGTCGCACCGAGGGGAATCGCGACGGCCGCCGCGGCGGTGCGCGCTAGGAAGACTCTTCTCGTGGGCATGGCTGACTCCTGGCTCCTCGTAAGGGCTGGGCGGTGCACGAAAGAGTGGCTCATACGTATGAGCATCCACGGAAGGAGATCCCGGGTCTCTGCTTCTACGTATGACCACGGAACGTACGGACGTTGCGGGGAGGCGTCAAGGGTGTGACGGGAATGTTTTCAGGCCGTTGACAGCCCCGTGCGGCCAGCCTAGGTTGAGCGCGCTCACGGTGCCCACCGTCAACTGTCGCCTGCAGCACCCGCATTGGACATCGCGACGGGACATCGTGCACGCCCCGCTCCTCCCGCCGGCGTCCAGTCGTCGATCCCGCACGCCCTCGTGGATCAGCCGCCCGGTGCCCGGGCCGGTGACGGAGGGGTACTACGGCGCCCCGTCGACCCCGCACTTCGCTGCTCAGAGCTCAGGAGCTTCCCCATGCCGCGATCCGACCGGCCGCACCTCGCATGGAACCGAGTCCCACGCCCCGCCTACGGCGCCGACTACAACCCGGAGCAGTGGTCCAGGGCGACCTGGAAAGACGATGTCCGCCTGATGCGCGAGGCCAACGTCAACCTGGTGACCCTCGGTGTCTTCGCCTGGTCCTGGATCGAACCCGCCCCGGACGCCTTCGACTTCTCCGGCCTGGACCAGGTCATCGCCCTCCTGCACGAGTCGGGCATCGCCGTCGACCTGGCCACGCCGACCGCCGCACCGCCGCTCTGGTTCTCCCACGCGCACCCCGAATCACTGCCGGTCACCGTCGACGGACGCACGCTCGCGCCCGGCTCCCGTCAGGCGTACTGCCCCTCGTCCTCCGCCTACCGGGAACGCGCCGCACTGGTCACCCGGCGCCTCGCCGAACGCTATGGCGACCACCCGGCCGTGGTGATGTGGCACATCAACAACGAGTACGCCAACGGGAACCCGCACTGCTGGTGCGACATCTCCGCCGACGCCTTCCGCACCTGGCTGCGCACCACGTACGGAGACGACCTCGACGCCCTCAACGACCGTTGGGGATCCGCCGTTTGGGGCATGCGCTACAGCGACTGGGCACAGGTCGCTCCGCCGCGATCCAGCACCAGCAGCCTCTCGCCGGGGCGGTGGCTGGACTTCTATCGCTTCAGCGACGCCGAGCATCTGGCCTGCTTCCGCGCCGAGCGCGACATCGTGCGCGCCCACTCCTCCGGCCGCCCGGTCACCACCAACTTCATGGCGAGCTCGCTTCGCTGGAGCGACTACTGGCGCTGGGCACGCGAGGTCGACATCGTCTCGAACGACCACTATCTCCCCTCCGAGGATCCGGACCGCGCCGCCGACCTCGCCTTCGCCGCCGACCTCACCCGCTCTCTCGCGGCCGGGCAGCCCTGGATGCTCATGGAGCACTCCACCTCCGCCGTGCAATGGCAGCCCCGCAACATCGCCAAAACCCCCGGGGAGATGGCCCGCAATACGCTCACCCATCTCGCCCGCGGCGCGGACGGCGCCCTGTTCTTCCAGTGGCGCCAGTCCGCGTACGGCCCGGAGAAGTGGCATTCGGCCATGCTTCCCCACGGCGGGGAGGACACCAGGATCTGGCGGGAGACCAAAGCGCTCGGCGCCACCGTGGCCGCCCTCGCCGACATCGCCGGCACCACGTGTCCGCCGGCCGACATCGCCCTGCTGCTCGACTACGAAGCCATGTGGGCCCTCCAACTGCCCCACCGCCCCAGCAGCGACATGACGTACACCGGCGTTCTGCGCGACTGGCACCGCGCCCTGTGGGAGCTCGGGTTCTCCTGCGACCTGGTGTCCGGCCCCCGGGAACCCGGAGAACAGCGCCTGCTGCTGGTGCCCTCGCTCTACGCCCTGTCGGCCGACACGGCCCGGGCGCTGGAGGACTACGCGGCCCGCGGCGGCCACCTGGTCGTCGGGCCGTTCAGCGGGGTGGCCGACCCGCATGACCGCATCCATCCCGGCCCGTATCCGGGTGTGCTGCGCGACCTGCTCGGCCTGCGCGTGGACGAGTACCTTCCGCTCCCGGCCGGGGCTGCGGTCGAGCTGGACGACGGATCGACCGGCCGGCTGTGGGCCGAGCATGTGCTGCCCAACCCGGGAACGGAGGTGGAGAGCCGGTTCGCCGACGGCCCCGCGCAGGGCGGCCCGGCCATCCTCCGCCACGGCACCACCCGTTACCTGGCCACCCGCCCGGACTTCGCCTCCCTCCTGCGGCTCCTTCCCCGATGGGCCGCACAGGCAGGCTGCGCGAGTCCGGTCCGGGGCGCAGGACATGGAGTGGAAGTCACCCGCCGAACCGCGCCCGACGGCAGGACGTGGCTCTTCGCCGTGAACCACACCGATCACCTGGCGCAGGTAGCCACGACAGGAGTCGACGTCCTGTCGGCCACCCGTTCGCCGGGCGTCCTCACCATTGCCGCAGGCGAAGTCGCCGTGGTGGCGGAGGACCCCCAGTAACTTCGCGCTTTTCTTCCCTTCCATCGAAACATGAGGTGGCCCATGAAGGTCCGTCCGTTGACGGTGGAGCGCCGCCTCGATGAGGCCATGGAGGAGCGACGTGCCGCCCCTGACCTCGGGGTACCCCGGCGCGACAGCATCACGCTGTGACTGGGGGTATCGAACACACAGCCCGACAAGGATCTTGCCCCTCTGTTCCGCCCGTCGCGGCCCGCTGACCCTCTCCTTTGCCAGCAGTGCGGATGCGATAAATCATCCGGCCTGATCACAATTGATCACTGTCTCTGGCCGTACCCACCGCTCGTCCCGATATCTTCACGCAGACAGGGCAGGGGCGGCATCATGATCCGTCATGCTGCTCCGCCTGGCCTGCCTCGCCGCGACCAACACCTTCGCGCTCCGGCGCCTGCTCCCGATGCGCGACCGCAGCAAAGACACCGGAGCGTCACACAGCGTGATCGACACCTACGGATGCCGGCAGAGGGCACAACCGGCCACCGCTCGGGACCCGCGCCGCGTACGCCGGCTGCCATGACGACGCACGACGAGCGCCAGCGGCCCGGCCCTCACGACGCCGAGCCGGGGCGGGAGTCGGCTGCCGGGGCCACGCACCGGCAGCGCCGGGCGCCCGAGGCACGGCAGCTGCCGCAGCGGCTGGAGGAACTGCGCGGCCCGTGCGCAGGCGTTGTCGAGCTGCCGCTGCACGTGGCGTGGTCTGGACTGCGCGCCTACGACCTCGCGGACGAGAAACTTCTCCTCGGCCTCTACCGAACCGTCCTGACCAGCGGCTTCCACGACGACTGCACGACATTCCTGAACGCCGACCTGCTCCGCGCGCACTGGCCCCGGCTGCGCCGCATGATCGGCCGCGGCGTCCGCACACATCCGGCGCCTCCACGAGGTCGTCCGCCGACTCCGCTCCCCCGCCCCGCCCGCCTTCAGCACCACCGTGAACAAGCTCCAGGCCGACCGTGCGACCACACTGCGACCACCACGCCCCGGGACGCACGAAAGGCCGCCTTCCCATTTCTGAAAAGACGGCCTCCGACCTGCGAAAAGCAGAGTCGGGACGACAGGATTTGAACCTGCGACCCCTTGACCCCCAGTCAAGTGCGCTACCAAGCTGCGCCACGTCCCGGTGCCTTCTGACCTGGGGTTTCCCCTGGCCGAACGCGCATGGAAACAATACCGCACTCAGGTCGGTGGTCGCGCACTCGTTTATCCGGAGCCCTTGACCTGAAGTTTGGTTGAGGTTGAATCATCGTTCGCATGACGATCACCAGGGAAGACAGCCGGACGTACGGATACGCGGACCTGTCGCGGCTGATGGGGCTGATGACCGGCGACGAGAAGCACGGGCCGGCGGCGACATCCACGCTGGACGTGCTGTGGGTGCTCTACGACCGGGTGCTGCGGGTCACCGCGGAGGGGATGGACGACCCGGCGCGGGACCGGTTCCTGCTCTCCAAGGGGCACGGGCCGATGGCGTACTACGCGGTCCTGGCCGCCAAGGGCTTCGTGCCGGTGGACCGGCTGGGCGGCTTCGGCTCCTACGACTCGCCGCTCGGGCACCATCCCGACCGGGTGCTGGTGCCGGGGGTCGAGATCGGTAGCGGGTCGCTGGGGCACGGGCTGCCGATCGCCGTGGGGACGGCGCTGGGGCTGCGGGCGCAGGGGCTCGACGAGCCCCGGGTGTGGGTGCTGGTCGGGGATGCCGAGCTGGACGAGGGCAGCAATCACGAGGCGATCGCCTTCGCCGGGCCCGCCGGGCTCGAACGGCTGCACACGGTCGTCGTCGACAACTCCTCCGCCAGCCACTCCCGGCCCGGCGGGATCGCCGCGCGGTTCGAGGCCGCGGGCTGGTCCGCGGTGACCGTCGACGGCCGTGACCATGAGGCGTTGTACGACGCGTTCACCGCGTCGCATCCGGGACGCCCGCATGTCGTGGTGGCCCGGGTCGAGCCGAAGCACTCCTGAAGCACCCCCTCCCTCTGCCGCGATCTGCACAATTCTGCGGCGATATACGGCGATATACGGCGCTCCGCCACGAAAGGAAACGAAGTATCCATGGACACCATGCGCGACCGCTTCGCCCCCGTCCTCTCCCGGCTGCTCGACGAGGATCCGCGGGTCGCGGTCGTCCTCGCCGAGATCGGCAGGGACGGCTTCGCGGAAGCGGCACACAGGCACCCGGACCGGGTGATCAACGTCGGCATCCGGGAGCAACTGCTGATCGGCGCGGGCGCCGGCCTGGCACTGACCGGACTGCGGCCCGTGCTGCACACCTTCGCGAGCTTCCTCGTCGAGCGGCCCTTCGAGCAGGTCAAGCTGGACCTCGGACACCAGGGCGTGGGCGCGGTGCTGGTCAGCGCGGCCGCGTCCTTCGACTGGCCCGCGGGCGGGTACACGCACATGGCTCCCGGTGACGTGGCTCTCCTCGACACCCTGGACGGCTGGACGGTGCATGTGCCGGGACATCCCGACGAGGCCGAGACCCTGCTGCGCCACGCGGTGGCCGCGGGCGACGACAAGGTGTACGTACGGCTGTCCGTCCAGGCCAACGCCCAGGCGCTGCCCGTCGACGGGAAGCGGTTCCGGACCGTGCGCGAGGGTCGCTCCGGCGTGGTCGTCGCCGTAGGGCCCATGCTCGACGCCGTGCTGGCCGCCACGGAGGGCCTCGACGTCACCGTGCTGTACGCCACGACCGTACGGCCCTTCGACTCGGCCGCCCTGCGGCGCGCCACCGAGGGCGCCGGAGCGGATGTCGTCCTGGTCGAGCCGTATCTGGCGGGCACGTCGTCGGCCGCCGCGAACGACGCCCTCGCCGATGTGCCCCATCGTGTCCTGGGCCTGGGCGTGGGCCGCCGCGAGCTGCGGCGATACGGGACCGTCGAGGAGCACGTGGCCGCGCACGGGCTCGACGCGAGGTCGCTCAGGGAGCGGATCGTGGACTTCGTGGGGGACGGGCGGGTGGCGGTGCGCGGGTGAGCGCCGAAGCGCCAGAGCGCCGGCCGACGACCGACGACCGACGACCGACGGCATGGGGACGGCGCCTGCGGCGGCCCGGCAAGGGCGTGGTGCTCATCCGAGAAGCAGGCACGTCCACCGGGCCGGAGCCGGTCCGCCGCGCTCGGAGCGAGACGGCTGCCGCGTTCACGCCACGCGGCCATGCGGCACTGACAACACCCGCGGCTTTTCAGTCCGTTGCCGGCCGTCCCAGCTCGGGATACGCCTCCAGCAGCCGGGGCGGGGCCGCCTGGCGCCAGGAGTCGGCGAGGATGTCACGCAGTTCGTCCTCGTCCTCGAGCGCGGCGAGCCGGGTCCGCACCCAGGCGAACTGTGCCTCGTGGTCGGCGATCCAGAACTTCCCGGGCTCGGCGAGGACCAGCTCGTCGCGCTCCTCCTTGGGGCAGCGCACGGCGATGGACGTCTCGTCCTCGGGCAGCGTGGCGAACATCTTCCCCGCTACCCGGAACGTGGGCATGTTCCAGGCGATCTTCTCCGTGGTGTCCGGCAGGGACAGGGCGATACGGCGTACGTCTTCGGCATCCGGCATGAGTCGCACCGTAGCCGCCGGCACCGACAGTCACCCCGCGGTGGCCGCCTCGCCCACGTGTTTGTAGTAGAGCGTGGTCGGCCGCAGCACCCCGTCGGGACTGGCCGCGTAGTCGGGGATCACCCCGGCCCTGGTCCAGCCGGCGGAGCGGTAGAGGTGCTCGGCGGCGCTGTCGGTCTCCGTGTCGAGGTGCAGCAGGGTGATGCCGGCCCCGGTGGCCGCCTCCTCGGCGGTGGTCAGGAGCCCGCGGGCGAGGCCCCGGCCGCGGGCGTCCCGGTGGACCATCAGCTTGACGAGTTCGGCGCGGTGGCGGCTGTTGGGCTTGTCGGGGAAGGCCAGGGTGACGGTGCCGACCACACGTCCCGCGTCCCGCGCGACCCACACCGCGAGCTGCCCGGCGGCCACGCCTGCGGCCCGCTCCCGCCACCAGGCCACGGCCTCCGCGTGGTCGAGCGGTGCGAGGAAGCCGATCGAGGCACCGCCGTGCACGGTGTCGGCCAGCAGGTCGGCCAACTCCTCGACGAGGGACAGCACCTGGGGCGCGTCGAGTCGCGTCACGGTCGCCGTCACGGCAGCACCACCGCCAGCACATAGCGCGCGTCCACGGCACCCGGGCACCGGAACCGCGTCGGCCCCCACACCCGCAGCCGCAGACAGTCGCCGGTGTCGAGGTGATGGGAGATGTCCTGCGCGGTCACCTCCAGGGCCCCTTCCAGCACCCAGATGTGCTGTTCCAGGCCGGGCACGGGCGGGCGGTCGTAGGCGATGTCGGCGCCCGCGGCGAGCCGTCCCTCGACCAGTTCGCCGCGCAGTCCGGCGTGCGGCGGGGACACGGACCGTCGTACGAACCCGGAGGCCCGGTCCTCCCACACCGGCTGCCCGGCGGCCCGTACCAGCAGGGCGGGCTCCGCCTCCACCTCGCTGAGCAACTGGGACATGGTCCGCCCGTACACGGCGCACAGGCGGTTGAGCAGCGAGGCGGTCGGGCTGATCTCCGCCCGCTCGGCCCGGGACAGCGTCGAGCGGCTCACTCCGCTACGTTCCGCCAACTCCCCCAGCGACCAGCCGCGTTCGGCCCGCAGCTCGGCCAGCCGGGCACCGAGCCGGACGTCGACGTCGTGCTCGCCGCCGATTCCGTTCACGTCACTCACCCCCTGTTTCATATCAGGGACGCTATCCCAGATACGACACGAAGGGGAAGCGCTACGGCTGGGCCGCCTCGCCCAGCGCGTCCAGCACCGGACGGATCAGGGGGTGTCCCTCGGCTCCCCGGCGCACGGCCGCGAAGACCCGGCGGGTGGGAGCCACACCGTCCACGGGGCGGACCAGCACTCCGGTCAGGTCCATGCCGCTCAGCGCCGAGCGCGGGACCAGGGCCACGCCGGCGTCGGCCGAGGCCAGGGCCACCACCGCGCGGAAATCGTCCGAGGAGTGTTCAAGGCGGGGCTGGAAGCCGGCGTTCTCGCAGGCCAGGACGACCACATCGTGGCAGGGGTTGCCGGGGTAGGGGCCGATCCAGGGGTCCTTGGCCAGCTCCGCAAGGGGGACCTCGGCGGTGTCGGCGAGGCGGTGGGTGACCGGAACGACCGCGTCGAAGGGCTCGGCGTACAGCGGGACATGGGTCAGCCGGGGGTCGTCGGCGGACGGGGCCCCGCGGTACTCGACGGCGACGGCCACGTCGACCTGTCGGTCCAGGACCATCGGCAGGCTGGCGTCGCCCTCCGCGTCCTGGACGCGGATGCGGATGCCGGGCGCCGACTCGGCGAGGCGGGCCACCGCGGGCGCGACGACGTGGGCGATGCCGGTGGCGAAGGCGGCGACGGTGACCGTCCCGGCCGCGCCGGAGCTGTAGGCGGCCAGTTCCGCCTCCGCCCGCTCCAGCTGGGCGAGGACCGCATTGGTGTGGCTGAGCAGGATCTCGCCCGCCGGGGTCAGTCGTACGCCCTTCGCGCCGCGTTCGACCAGGCGGTGGCCCGTCTCCTGTTCCAGCGCCGTGAGCTGCTGGGAGACCGCCGAGGGGGTGAGATACAGCGCGGCGGCAGCCGCCGTCACCGTACGGTGGTCGGCCACCGCACGGAGGATGTGGAGCCGCCGCGCTTCGATCATGGGGCGATTCTCTCAAATGCCCCCTGTGCCCCTGTCCAGGTGCTCCTGCGCCCCCGCTCAGGCCTCCAGCTCGGCCCGCGCCGCCACGAAGGCGTCGACCGCTCGGTTCACGTCGCTCGTGGAGTGCGCGGCGGACAGCTGGACGCGGATGCGCGCCTGGCCCTGCGGGACGACCGGGTACGAGAAGCCGATCACGTACACGCCGCGCTCCAGCAGCAGCTCCGCCAGGCGGGCCGCCCTCGCCGCGTCGCCGATCATCACGGGCGCGATGGCGTGGTCGCCGGGGAGGACGTCGAAGCCCTCCTCGGTCATCCGGCGGCGGAACAGGGCCGTGTTCTCCGCGAGCCGGATGCGCAGGTCGGCCGCCGACTCCAGCAGGTCGAGGACCTTCAGGGAGGCCGCCGCGATGACCGGGGCGAGGGTGTTGGAGAAGAGATACGGGCGGGAGCGCTGACGCAGCAGGGCGACGATCTCCGCCCGGGCGGCCACGTAGCCGCCGGAGGCGCCGCCGAGGGCCTTGCCGAGGGTACCGGTGATGATGTCGACGCGGTCCATGACGCCGTGCAGTTCGGGGGTGCCGCGGCCGCCGGGGCCGACGAAGCCGACCGCGTGGGAGTCGTCGACCATGACCATGGCGTCGTGACGGTCGGCGAGGTCGCAGATCTCGCGCAGCGGTGCGACATAGCCGTCCATGGAGAAGACGCCGTCGGTGACGATGAGCTTGCGGCGCGCGCCGCCCTCGGTGGCCTCCTTCAACTGCCGCTCCAGGTCCGCCAGATCACGGTTGGCGTAGCGGAAGCGGCGGGCCTTGGACAGGCGGATTCCGTCGATGATCGAGGCGTGGTTGAGGGCATCGGAGATCACCGCGTCCTCGGGGCCGAGCAGGGTCTCGAAGACACCGCCGTTGGCGTCGAAGCAGGAGGAGTACAGGATCGTGTCCTCCTGGCCGAGGAACGCGGACAGCCGCGCCTCCAGCTCCTTGTGCACCTCCTGCGTACCGCAGATGAAGCGCACGGACGCCATGCCGTAGCCCCAGCGGTCGAGCGCCTCGTGGGCGGCGGCGACGACCTCCGGGTGGTCGGCGAGGCCGAGGTAGTTGTTCGCGCAGAAGTTGAGGACCTCGCCGGGGCGGCCGCCCGCGGTGACGGCGACGGTCGCGGACTGCGGGGTGCCGATCACGCGCTCGGGCTTGTGCAGGCCGGCGGCGCGGATCTCGTCGAGGGTGGCGCGCAGGTCGTCGCGCACGGAGTCGAACATGGGGAAGCTCCTAGAAATGCAGCTGACTGCGGGTGACTTACGCGGTCCAGTCGAGGATGACCTTGCCGCCGCGGCCGCTCGCCGCGTCGGCGAACGCCGCCTCGAAGTCTCGGTAGCCGTACCGGCCGGTGATCACGGGGGCGAGGTCGAGGCCGCCTTCCAGCAGCACCGACATGGCGTACCAGGTCTCGAACATCTCGCGGCCGTAGATGCCCTTGATCGTGATCATCGAGGTGACGATCCGGGCCCAGTCGACCGGGAACTCCTGGGACGGCAGTCCGAGCATGGCGATCCGGCCGCCGTGCGTCATGTTGGCGATCATGTCGCGCATGGCCTCGGGGCGACCGGACATCTCCAGGCCGATGTCGAAGCCCTCGCGCAGGCCGAGGGTGCGCTGTCCGTCGGCGATGGTGGCGTCGGAGACGTTCAGCGCGAGGCTCACGCCGATCTTGCGGGCGAGGTCCAGGCGGTCCTCGCTGACATCCGTGACGACGACGTTGCGGGCGCCCGCGTGCCGGGCCACCGCCGCCGCCATCAGGCCGATCGGGCCGGCACCGGTGATCAGTACGTCCTCGCCGACCAGCGGGAAGGACAGCGCGGTGTGCACGGCGTTGCCGAACGGGTCGAAGATCGCGGCGACGTCGAGGTCGACGGGGACGCGGTGCACCCAGACGTTGGCGGCGGGCAGCGTCACGTACTCGGCGAACGCTCCGTCGCGGCCGACGCCCAGACCGACGGTGGCCCGGCACAGATGGCGGCGGCCGGCCAGGCAGTTGCGGCACTTGCCGCACACCAGGTGCCCCTCGCCGCTGACGCGGTCACCGGCCTTGATGTCGGTGACGTCACGGCCGGTCCCGACGACCTCGCCGACGAACTCGTGCCCGACCACGAGCGGGGTGCGGATGGCCTGCTGCGCCCAGCCGTCCCAGGCCCGGATGTGCAGGTCGGTGCCGCAGATGCCGGTCCGCAGGACCTTGATCAGTACGTCGCCGGGCCCGACTGCGGGCTCCGGGACGTCCGTGAGCCACAGCCCGGGCTCTGCCTTCTCCTTGACCAGCGCCTTCAACGCTACGGCTCCTGTGGGTGAGGTCCCGGCCGCGGGCATGCCGAAGAGGCCCGCATCCGGGGAGAGGAGTGGAATCGCGTAGCAATCTGCCGTATCGCGGCGCCCGGGTCCATCGAGGTTTTCTTAAGCGGCGCCACAGCTTTCCTTCACGCCGGTCCGCTCCGCCCGCTCGATCCGCGCCGTCGACTCGATCCGCCTTGTCCGCCCCGCCCGCCCTGTCCGCGCCTGTCCGCGCCGCCCGCTCAAAGCGGGAGCCCGTCCTCCTCGCATCGTTCGAGCCGTGCCGCAAGCTCGGCGGCTGTCGACTTGACGGTCTCCAGCCCGGTCCTCCCCCAGGGCCGGGGCGCCACGTCGGCCACGCACACCGTGCCCAGCACCATCCCGGTGGTGTCGATCAGCGGGGCGCCCAGATAGGAGTGGATGCCGTACTCGTAGACGATCGGGTTGCCGGCGAATCGCGGGTAGTCGCGGACGTCCTCGAGGACCAACGCCTTGTGCCGGACGACGACATGGGGGCAGTAGCCGTGGTCGCGCGGCAGCCAGCGGCCCACCTCGGGCTTGCCGCCCGGCACGGCCGGACGGGCCCCCGGAAGGTGCAGGCCGGCGAAGAACTGCCGCTGCTCGTCTATGAAGTTGACCATGGCATACGGCGCCCCGGTGAACTCGGCGAGGCGGTCCGCGAAGGCGTCGAGCACGGGTTCGGGCCGCTCCCCCAGTCCCAGTCGGCGCAGCCGCCGGGCGCGGGCTGGGGCCTCCTTGTCCTCGGGGGTGAGCAGCAGTCGACCGGCGGGGCGCGGTGGGTCGTAGCTCATGGCCGGACTCCGGTCGGCTGGGCGTAGGTCATATATGGGCTCCGTGAACGGTGTTCGGGGGTCACATGTGGGCGCCGCGGCTGGGCTCGGGGGCGGCCGGGGCGTGGGCGATGAGGTGGCGTACGAGGGTCAGCAGGGTCTGGACCCCCGAGACGGAGATGCGGGCGTCGCAGCGGACGACGGGGATCCCGGGGTCGAGGTCGAGGGCGGCGCGGACCTCTCCTGCGTCGTAGCGGTGGGCTCCGTCGAACTCGTTGATCGCCACGATGAAGCCGAGGCCGCGTTCCTCGAAGAAGTCGACGGCCGCGAAGCACTCCTCCAGGCGGCGGGTGTCGGCGAGGACGACCGCGCCGAGCGCGCCCTCGGAGAGCTCGTCCCACATGAACCAGAACCGTTCCTGTCCGGGCGTACCGAACAGGTAGAGGACGTGTTCCGGGTCGAGGGTGATGCGGCCGAAGTCCATCGCCACGGTCGTCTCGACCTTGTTCTCGATGCCGTCGAGGTTGTCGGTCGCGGCGCTGACGGTGGTGAGCAGCTCCTCCGTGCTGAGCGGCGCGATCTCGCTCACGGCGCCGACAAAGGTCGTCTTGCCGACCCCGAACCCGCCCGCCACCAGGATCTTCAGCGCGGTGGGGAAGGGGTCGGAGCCGTCCTCGTAGTCAGAGCTGTCGTCGTAGTCCATCGAGCACTGCCTCCAGAAGAGCCCGGTCGGTGGGGTTGTGGTGGAACTCGGGTGGCTTGGTGGTGAGCACCCCGCAGTCGACCAGGTCGGACAGGAGCACCTTGGTGACCGCCGCCGGCAGCTTCAGATGGGCGGCGACCTCGGCGACCGAGACGGGCAGGCGGGAGAGGGCGAGGGCCTGCGCGTGCTCGGGGCCGAGATAGCCGAGGGGGGTGACTCCGGTGGCCCTCACCTGCGACATGAGGTCGAGCGCGATGGTGGGCTCGGTGCGGCCGTTGCTGACCGTGAAAGGGCGCACCAGGCGTCCGGCCGCGTCGTCGAGCCAGGGCTCGTCGCCGGCCGCCGCCACGTTCAACGCCTCATCACCGGGGGTTCGCCGGTGTGCTGCCGGGGTGCGGTCACCAGGTACGGGCGGACGCTCTTGACCAGCATCGCCATCTCGTAGCCGAGTACCGCCGCGTCGGCCTCGCGGCCGGCGAGCACCGCGAGACAGGTGCCGGAGCCGGCGGTGGTCACGAACAGCAGCGTCGAGTCGAGTTCGACGACCACCTGCCGTACGTCACCGCCGTCGCCGAAGCGGGCGCCGGCGCTGCGCCCCAGGGAGTACAGGCCGGAGGCCAGGGCGGCCATGTGGTCGGCGCTGTCGTGGTCGAGGCCGTGGACGGACTTCACGAGGCCGTCGCAGGAGAGGAGAACCGCACTGGTGGTGTGCGGTACGCGCTGCACGAGGCCGCTCATCAGCCAGTCGAGATCGGACACGTGACTGGTCGGCGCATCGCTCGCCATGGTGGATCGACTCCTAGGGGTACGAAGGTCTGTGGGAGCGGTGGGGGTGGGGGTGGGCGCGGGGGTGGTCATCCGGCTGATGTGCTCCCGTCGTGCCGGGCGGGGTGGTGGTCGGGTCCGGGCGCGGGCCGGCTGTCACGCTCGCCGTGTGCCTCGGGGGAAACGGGCGCGTGTGCGGGGCGCGCCTGCGGTATGGGGGCGGTGTCCAAGAAGGGCGGTGGTACGGGTACGTCGGCGGGGGGCAGCATCGGCACAAGGGGAAGGTCGGTGAGTGACGCGTCCGCCGGCGGCGCCGACTCCAGGCTCTGCTGAGCCTCGGCCAGGCCGACGCCCCGCTGGAAGGCGGCCATCAGGCCGGGGTCGTGTCCTACGACGTCCTCGGCGGCGGGGCGCGGCGCGGGACCGCCGCGCAGTTGGGGTGCGATGTGCTCCTGGGCGCGGCGGCGGGGCAGTTGGGGCTTGCCCATGGTGCCGCGCACGGCGCCGTTGCGCGGGACGGGGAGCCCGACCGTGTTCTCCGCGACGGTCCGCCGTTCGTCGGGCCGGATACCGGGCACGGCTGAGGCGGGGTTGGGCCGTTCACCTCGGGGGACGCGCACGGGGAGGGGGGCTGGGCCGGTGTTCGGGGCCGGCGGGGCGGAGGGGCTGCCGTCGTACGACAGCGAGTCGAGACCTCCGGCGTTCGGCAGCGGGCCGGGGCCTCCGGCGCGGGACGGTGTACCGGGGACGACGTCCGGGTTCGACACCGACCTGGGGCCGTCGGCGTTCGGGGTCGACAGCGAGCCGGGCCCGGCCTCGTTCGGCCGGCCGAACGAGGCCGGGCCGACGGTGTTCTGGAGCGAGGCCGGCCCTGCGGTGTCGGGAAGCGAAGCCGGTTCAGTGCTGTTAGGAAGCGAAGCCGCAGCGGCGCCGTTCGCCGTCGGAGCCGCGCCGCCGCCGCTCGCCGCCGTCGGTGCCACGCCGTCACTGCCCGGCATCGGGATCACGCCGCCGCCGTTCGGCGTCAAGGCCGATCCGCTGCCGCTCGGCATGAAGTCCGGTCCGTGTCCGCTGCCGCTCGACACGAAGCCCGGTCCGTGTCCGCTGCCGCTCGACGTGGCGGACGTTTCGGAGCCGTTCGCCACGAACGCCGAACCGGCGCCGCCCGGCATCGGGACCGGGCCACCGATGCCCGCCGCCCCGACGGAACCTACACCTCCGGATACCGGAACCGAACCGCCGATACCCGACACGGGAACCGGACCGCCCACACCCGCCGACGAAGCCGAGCCACCGCCCCCCGGCACCGGAACCGAGCCGCCGAGGCCCGACACCGGAACCGAGGCGCCGAGGCCCGACACCGGGACCGAACCACGTCCGTCCGACACGGGTACCGGACGGCCGGCGCCCGCCGGCGAGGCCGACCCGCCGCCGTCCGTCATGGGCGCCGGACCGCCGCCGCCACCCGGCATCGCAACTGGCCCACCGCCGTTCGCCGGAGCGGCCGGACCCCGGTCGCCACGCTGCCGACGGTGGTGCCGTACGCCGGACGGAGCCGGGGGTGGGAGGTGCCGTCCGGTCTCCGAGGCGGCGCCGGACTGCGGTGCGGCCCCGGGCTGCGGTGCGGTTGATCCGCGTGTGCCGCCCGCCGGGTCCTGCGGCTGCGGTACGGCTCCGGCGACGCCCGGCATCGCGCCCAGCAACCCCTGCGGCACGACCAGAACGGCCTGCACCCCGCCGTAGATGTTGGTCTGGAGGCGGACCCTGATGCCGTGCCGGCGGGCGAGCTGGGAGACCACGAACAGCCCGATGCGGCCGTCGGCCAGCAGCCGGGCGACGTTGACCTGGTCGGGGTCGGCCAACAGGGCGTTCATCCTGCTCTGTTCCTCGACGGGCATGCCGAGCCCGCGGTCCTCGACCTCGACGGCGAGCCCGGAGGTGACCAGGTTGGCGCGCAGCAGCACCTGAGTGTGCGGAGCGGAGAACACCGTCGCGTTCTCGACGAGTTCGGCCAGCAGATGGATGACGTCGGCGACGGCGTGGCCGCGCAGCTCGCCGTCGATCGGCGGGACGAGCTTGACCCTCGAGTACTGCTCGACCTCGGCGATCGCGGAGCGCAGCACTTCCGTCATGGAGACCGGGTTGCTCCACTGCCGGCGCGAGACCGCTCCGCCGAGCACGGCGAGGTTCTCGGCGTGGCGGCGGATACGGGTGGCGAGGTGGTCGACGTGGAAGAGGCCCTTGAGCAGATCCGGGTCCTCGATCTCGTTCTCCAGCTCGTCGAGGATCGAGATCTCTCGGTGCACCAGCGACTGAAGCCGCCGGGCGAGGTTGACGAAGACCTCGAGCTTCTGTTCGCTACCCGTCTGGCTGGACAGTTGGGCGGCCTGCACGACGGCGGTGACGGCGCCGTCGTGCGCGCGGGCCAGGTCCGCGGCGAGCAGTTCGAAGTCGTCGGCGTCCTCGGGCGGGCCGCCGCGCGGCTTGCGCTGGGGCGCGCTCTCGCCCCGGCGCAGCGCCTCGACCACGGCACGCAGATCCGCCTCGCCACGTGCGCTGCTGCGGCGCAGTGCGCCGACGCGGTCGCTCACCGACCTGGCGGCACGGTCGGCGGCCACCGAGGCGATCAGGATGCCGACCAGGGTGACCGCGAGCGCTCCGGCGAGCACGGCCCACAGGGTGAGGCTCTGTCGTGCTCCGGTGGAGCGGACGGTGAACAGGACCGCCGCGCACGCACTGAGGGCGACCGCGACCGGCGGCAGCACGGCGATGCGCAGGAGTTGTGGCCGTATGTGGGTCTCGGGCAGCGGAGGGGCGGTGCGGGCGACCGGCCGCCCGTGCCGCCCGCCGCCACCCTCACGGCGGTCTGCGCGTGCGGCCGGTGCGCGGAGGTGAGACATCGGTGTCCTCGTGCTGGTCCGTCGGGCCTGGTTGCTCGCGCGTGGTGCGCGGCTCAGGCATGCGCCATCGCGGTGTCGACCGAGAGAGCCGAGTGATTCGGCCCTGCGTCGCCCGACGGACACTCACAGTAGTCGCCGATGCATCATGTGCGGTGGGCAGTTGACAAAGTCTCACGCACAGCGTCCCACTCTGGTATGAGACCTCGTACGACAGACCGATAAGCCCCTCATACCCCCCGCCCCCGAAGGGCACTTGAAGGGGGATTCAACGCTCACACTCGATCAGAAATTGTCACTGCCGGTGATGTGCACGGGGCGAAAACGGCCGGCTGACCACCGAGTCGGGTCGCGCCCAACCCGGGACGGACGCCCGCTACTCCCCCGCGAGCACCGGCTCCGGCCCGGACGACACCACCGGCGGCCACGCCGGCCAGCCCCCGACCGGAGGCTTCGCCACGGCGCGCCACCACGGTGTCGCGGGCGGCGCGTCGGTCGGCTCGAAGGGCTCGCCGGCCCGCGGTGCCGCCAGTGTCACACCGGCCTTGTGCGTGGCACGCATCGTGCCCTCGCCGGGCTCCGCCCACGGATGCGGCGCAAGGTTGAAGGTCGCCCAGTGGATCGGCAGCATGGCGCCCACGGCGGGATCCCCGCCCTGGAGATCGAGATGCGCCCGGACGCCTTCCTCCGGGGTCATGTGGATGTCGGGCCAGAACTCCGAATAGGCGCCGATCTGGATCATCGTGGCGTCGAACGGGCCGTGCTCCGCGCCGATGTCCTTGAAGCCCTCGAAGTAGCCCGTGTCGCCGCTGTGGTAGATCCGGTGCTCCTCGCCGGCCACGGCCCAGGAGGCCCAGAGCGTGTGCTGGGTGTTGCGCAGGCCGCGTCCGCAGAAGTGGCGCGCCGGAGTGGCGGTCAGGGTGAGACCGCCGATCCGGGTCGACTCGTTCCAGTCCAGCTCGCGCAGCCGGTCCGCGGACACGCCCCAGTGCTCGAGGTGGGCACCGACGCCGAGCGGCACGGCGAACCGGGTGTCCGTGCCGGCCAGCGCCTTGATCGTGGGCATGTCGAGGTGGTCGTAGTGGTCGTGCGAGATGACGACGACGTCGACCGGGCCGAGGGCGGCCAGCGGCAGGGGCACCGGGTGCAGCCGCTTGGGCCCGGCGAAGGCGAACGGGGAACAGCGCTCGCCCCAGACCGGGTCGAACAGCACCCGGTGGCCGTCGATCTCGGCGAGCACGCTGGAGTGTCCCATCCAGGTGAGCCGCAGCCCGGTGGCCGGCGGCCGGGCGAGGTCGGCGAGGGTGGTTGCGTGCACCGGGATGGTGCCGTTCGGGGCGCGGTGGGACTTGGCCTCCTTGTCGAAGTAGATCTTCGCGAAGGCCGACGCCGAGCCCGCGGGCCGGATCCGGGAGGTACCGCCGGGGTTCTGGAAGACCCCGTCCTTGAAGTGGGGTGATCGGCGGATGCGCGCCAGGCGCTCACCGCTCGGGTCCGCGCCGAAGGCGTCGGGCTGCAGCGCGCGGAGCCCGAGGCTCGGGGAACGGAAACCGGTCACGGCACCTCCAGGTGGAGTCGGGGCGTTCCATTATGGTCGGCCCCTCCGACAACACCGGACCGCGGCCTTCCCTTCCCCCGAGGCCGCACCGTCCTCCCTCCCGTCCACCGCTCCGCGGAGAGCCGCGTTGACAGGCCGCGACAGCCCTTCCGATACTGACCGACGATTCAGTAACTTCGGTAACCCGCTCCCCAGGAGTCCGCATGACCTCCCCTCTGCTCTCGCTCACCTGGACCGACGACGTCACCGGCCGCCAGGGTTTCCTGGTCGTCGACCGGCTGGTGCGCGGCGTGTCCAGCGGCGGGCTGCGGATGCGGGCGGGCTGCACGCTGGAGGAGATCGCCGGACTCGCCCGCGGCATGACCATGAAGGAGGCGCTGCACTACAACCCCGAGGGCCGCTACGTCCCCCTGGGCGGCGCCAAGGGCGGCATCGACTGCGATCCCCGGGACCCGGAGGCGTACGGCCTGCTGGTGCGCTATCTGCGAGCCGTACGGCCGTACGTCGAGAGCTTCTGGACCACCGGCGAGGACCTCGGCCTCACCCAGGACCTGGTGGACAAGGCCGCGGGCGAGGCGGGTCTGGTCTCCTCGATCCAGGCCGTGTATCCGCTGCTCGACGACGAGGCCGCGGCCCGGCAGCGGCTCGCGGACGCGTTCGCGGTCGAGGTGGACGGCATCGGTCTCGACGAACTCGTCGGCGGCTGCGGGGTCGCCGAGTCGGTGCTCGTGGCCCTGGACCGGGCGGGTGTGCCGTACCGGGGGACGCGGGTCGCCGTGCAGGGCCTGGGCACCATGGGCGGCGCCACGGCCCGCTTCCTCGCGCGCGCGGGCCTGACGGTGGTGGCCGTCGCCGACATCAAGGGCACGATCGCCAACCCGGCGGGGCTCGACGTCGATGCGCTGCTCGCGGGGCGGGACGCGTACGGCACCGTGGACCGCGCCGTACTGCGCCCCGGTGACAGTGAACTGCCGGGTGACGCCTGGCTGTCCGCCGACGCGGAGGTGTTGGTGCCGGCGGCCGTCTCGTACGCGATCGACACCGCCGACCAGGAGCGGATCACGGCCCGCTGGATCGTCGAGGCGGCCAACATGCCCGTCCTCCCCGAGGCGGAGAAGCTGCTGGCCGCGCGCGGGGTGACCGTACTGCCGGACGTGGTGGTCAACTCCGGGACGAACGCCTGGTGGTGGTGGACCCTCTTCGGTGACATCGGGCCGACCGCGGACGAGGCGTTCGCGTACACGCGCCGTTCGATGCGCGCCCTGGTCGACCTGGTGCTGGCCCGCGCGCAGGCCGACGGCACGACGCCGCGGGGCGCCGCGCACGCCATCGTCGCGGACCGGCTGCCGGTGATCGCCGAGCGGTTCGGCCGGTACCGGTGAGCGGGGTCACCAGCGCCGGCCCACTAGGGTGACCGCGTGGCGAGAGTGCGGTTGAGCGTGGCGGAGCGGCGCGAGGAGTTGCTGCGGGCCGCCGTCGAGCAGATCGAGGCGCGGGGTGTGGCGGCGGTCAGGATCGCCGACGTGGCCTCGGTCCTCGGTGTGAGCAACGCGCTGGTGCTCTATCACTTCTCGACGAAGGAGAAGCTGGTCGCCGCCGCGTTCACGCACGCGGCCGAGGAGGACCTGGCTCAGCTGCGCAAGCTGCTCGGCCGCCGGACGACCGCGGTACGGCGGCTGCGGTCGGCCGTGCGCTGGTACGCCCCCACGGGGCAGGCCAAGGGCTGGCGGCTGTGGATCGAGGGCTGGGCGGTGGCGCTGCGCGAGCCCGCTCTCCGGGGCGTCACGCGGGACCTCGACCGGCAGTGGAAGGCGGCGATCGCCGCGGTCATCGCGGACGGTGTGGCCGCCGGCGAGTTCGCCTGCCCGGACCCCACCGGCACGGCCCTGCGTCTGACGGCGCTGCTCGACGGGCTCGCCGTACAGCTGACGTCCTACGCCGGTGCCGTGTCCCGGGCACGCGCACTGGAGTGGGTGGACGAGGCGCTGGCCCGGGAACTGGGGCTCGCGCGGGAGGCGTTGACGGCGTGACGGCCTGTCCGGCCGATCATGCCGCAGACGCGGGGGCCGGGCGTACATCCGCGACTTGATCGGCCGGACGGGCCCTGGCACGGGGCCGGCCGGCCGCCCGACCCCACACCCGATGCCCGTACGCCGCCCCCTCAGGCGACGGCCGCGATTCGCTCCTTGATGTCGTCCGGGGACAGTTTGCCCTTGGCGGTCACATGGTCGCCCGAGGACTCCCCGCGCAGTCGGCGGCCGATCCACGGGACGAGGTACTCGCGCGCCCAGTGGACGTCGTCGCGCCGCACCTCGAGGGTGCCGCGCGGCGGGAGCGCCGGCCAGGGCTGCTCCGGGTCGGCCGGCACGTCCAGGCCGAG
Source organism: Streptomyces sp. NPDC001315 (assembly GCF_042896175.1). Lineage (NCBI taxonomy): Bacteria > Bacillati > Actinomycetota > Actinomycetes > Kitasatosporales > Streptomycetaceae > Streptomyces > Streptomyces sp. NPDC001315. The sequence goes on from NZ_JBIAWZ010000005.1 coordinate 165,117, forward strand.
GACCTGGCCCGCGCGCAGCGCCACGCGCGTGTGCCCCTCGGGCGAGAGGTGGAGCCGGTCGCCGTCCCAGGCCCGGCGGTCCTGGATGGACTTCAGCGACCACAGGTCGAGCACCGGACAGCCGTACCGGTCCGCGATGGCCCGCACATGCCCGTTGTAGGTCGCGATCTTGCCCCGCAGATGCTTGAGCAGGGGAACGCCACGGGTGTCGAAGCCGGTCGTCACCATGACCGTGCCCGACACGGCGGCCAGCGCGGCGATCGCGCGCTCGAACCGCTCGGCCACCTCGTCGGGATCCGTCCCGGGCCGGATGATGTCGTTGCCGCCCGCGCAGAAGGAGACCATCTCCGGCGCGAGTTCGACGGCCTGCGGAAGCTGGTCGGCCACGATCTGGTCGAGCAGCTTGCCGCGTACCGCGAGGTTCGCGTACTTGAAGTCGCCCTCGGGCCGTCGGTCCGCGAGCAGTACCGCGAACCGGTCGGCCCAGCCGACGAACGCCCCGTCGGGACCGGGGTCGCCGACGCCCTCGGTGAAGCTGTCCCCCACCGCCACGTACGACCCGATCACTGATCTGCTGTCACTCTTCGAATCGTCTGCCACGTCGGCCCATGATTCACCTTCGAATGTGACCTACGCGACCGTAGGAAGGGGTTGACGTGCGGTGAGATAAGCCACTCTTAAAGACTTTCCCAATCAGGGAATAAGGGCGTGGTCAGGAGCGTCGAGGCAGTGCCCACACCCGGAAGTCGCGGATGCGGAAGTGGCTCCACGTGGTCCGGAAGGCGAAGTGACCGCTCGTGTACGGCTCCGGGTCGGTGTAGTCGAAGACGAGCTGCCCGTTGTTCCACCACTGGACCGTCGAGCCGTCCGAGACGACGCGGACGTGGTTCGGCTCGTTCGCGGTGAGCAGCGGCTCGGTGTAGTCGTAGATCAGCGGGCGCACCCCCGCCTCACCGACGTAGCGGCGCAGGCGGGTCGTGGTGTTGGTGTTGGCGCCGTAGCCGGCGTAGTACGTCGTGAGGTAGTCGTACTCGGCCAGCGCCCCGCCGCGCTGCGTGGCGAAGAGGTCGTCCGGGGAGCGGACGTCGGTGGCGTTCCAGAAGTTGTTGAGGTCCGAGACACGGTCGTTGACGCCACCCTCCGACACCGGTGTGGCGGTGTACTCGATGGCGTACGGGCCTTCGAGGCGCTGCTTGAACCAGATCGACGCGCCGCTCGGCACGTCGATCTCCAGGATGCCGCGGGAGGCGGTGACGGTGCCGCCGTCCTGGAGTTCGGTGACCCACTGGCCGAGGCCGTGGCGGAAGTCGTCGTGGGCGATGAGGCGGCGGTGCCTGGGTGCGGCGCTCGCGGTCCCCGCGGGGGCGAGGGCCGCCAGGGCGGCGCCTGCGGCCAGGGCGCCGAAGGCTCTACGCGTGGTCGTCACGGGAAAGGGCTCCTTCTTCAGTGGTGATGGCCGGCCTCGGGATCCTGCGGGTCTCGGTGCCGAGGTAGTAGTTCGTGTACGTCGACTGCAGATAGCCGCGCACGGTCCAGCCGAGGCGGTACTCGGGGTTCTGGGCGAGTGTGTAGATGCGGGTCTTCGTCGGCTCGTCCGTGGTGTACAGGCGCAGCGCGGTGTGGTCGCCGGTCTCGGCGAGGATCTCCTCGCGCCAGTCGCCGAGAAGGTCGCCGTAGAACGGGGTGGCGTTGCGCGCGCCGGAGACGACTCCGGCCGGGTCGAAGAGCTTCGTGCTGGCCTCGGTGGCCGGGTCCCACTTCTCGACGTGCGTGTAGTCGAGGAGTTCGGAGGCCTTGTCGCCGTCCCACGCCGTCGACGACGTAGCGCAGGGTGCCGTCGCTGTTGACGACGTAGTTGCCGTCGGCGATCTCGTTGCTGCCGTCCTGGTCGACGTCGACGGTGCGGATCTGGTGGAAGCTGGTCGCGCCGCTGCCCACGAGGATCCCCGCGGCCGGCGCCACGCTCAGGCAGGTGCGTCGGTCGACGCTGGGCACGGGGACCTCCGAAGAGCATAGAAAGCGCTTACATCGCTACGGAGATCACTTTGGCCCCACCCTGCCGCCACTGTCGAGACCCTGGACACCACTGCCACAAAATCGCAATACAGTGATCATGAACGCGCAAAATCGCACATGCTGAAGGCCGGACCCCGGGGATCGAGGTCCGGCCTTCAGCGGAGTGGGGAGCAGGCGCCGGACGATGCGGGAAGCCGGCGTCAGACGCCCACGCCGTGCGAGCGGAGGCAGGCGACCGGGTCGACGTCCGAGCCGCAGTCCGGCGTGGTCCGGATCTCGAAGCGCAGGCGCGGGCCGGTCACATTGTCGGTTCAATTTCCCGAAAAGGCAGGTGAATCACGTGAGCATGACGGGCGACACACGGTCACCGGTACGACGCTCCTCACGCGCCCCCTTCAGCTTCCTTCATTCCAGAGCGAGTTCGAACGAAGGCTGCAATTCGGGCATACGACTCAGACGCGACGCAGGCGGATAACTGTCGCATCGAGGTCACCGCGCAACCGTGTACGCAACCCGTGATGCAGCAGTACCGCACCGCGGTGAACTTCGCCCGTTTCGAGGCATTCATACGATGCTGCCGGGTCGAGGCCGCGCAGCCGCAGCGCCGGCACGGGCTCGCCGTACCGCTGCGCCTGGAGGCAGGCGAGGACGACGGTCTCGCCCCCATGGACGTACTGCACGGCGCTCAGTCCGCCCTGCGGGGGCCGCAGCCGGTAGAGGTCGCCGCGCTGCACCAGCGGCCGGATCTCCTTGTAGAGGCCGACCCAGTCGCGCGCCTCGGCGAGTTCCTCCTCGGTCCACCGGGTGAGGTCTCCGCCGACGCCGAGCACCCCGGCCATGGCGCTCACGAACCGGAACCGCAGCGAGCTCACCCGGCCGTTGAGCTGGACGTTGGGGCTGTCGGTGACCCAGGCGGCCATGACCCGCGCGGGGTGGACCTGACTGAAACCGTGCTGGATGGAGAGCCGGTCGAGCGGGTCGGTGTTGTCGGAGGTCCACACCTGGTCCGTACGGCTCATGACCCCGAGGTCGATCCGGCCGCCACCGCCCGAGCAGGACTCGAAGGCGACGCCGGGGTGGGCCGCCCGGAGCCGGTCCAACAGGGCGTACAAGGCACGCACGTGGTCGACCCACAGGCGCTGCGGATACGCCTCACCGGGCCAGCCGGCATCGGTGAAGGAGCGGTTGAAGTCCCACTTCACGTAGTCGATCGGGGCGCTGGTCAACAGCGTGTCGAGCCGCTCCCAGAGGTACTCCTGGACGTCCTCGCGCGCGAGGTTCAGCACGAGCTGATTGCGGAGCTCCGTCCGCTTTCGTCCCGGCTGGTACTGCACCCAGTCAGGGTGCGCCCGGTACAGGTCACTGTCCGGATTGACCATCTCGGGCTCGACCCAGATGCCGAACTGCATGCCGAGGGCGTGCACGTCGTCGGCGAGGGGCTTGAGGCCGGCCGGGAAGCGGTCGGGGTTGGGCGTCCAGTCGCCGAGCCCGGCCCGGTCGCTGGTGCGTGCGCCGAACCAGCCGTCGTCGACCACGAACAGCTCGACACCGATCTCCGCGGCCCGCCGCGCGAGGGCCCGCTGCTGCTCCTCGGAGATGTCGAACTGCGTGGCCTCCCAGGAGTTGAAGAGCACGGGCCGGTCCCGGTCGGCCCCAGGGATGACGTACGTCCGCTGGTAGGCGTGCCAGGCGCGGCTGGCACCGCCGAAGCCGCCGTCGCTCCACAGGCCTGCGAACACGGGCGTGGTGAAGGACTCCCCCGCCGCCAGCCGCAGCAGGCCCGAGTCGTCGTACCCCGCGCCGCCGGTGATCTGCACGCGCGCGTCCGGGAGTTGCGCCACGGCGATCCGCCAGGTCCCCGACCAGCCGAGCGCGCAGCCGTAGACCTCGCCGCGCTCCTCGGTGGCGTCGGTGTCGAGGGCGACCCACGGCAGGTGCTGGTGTCCGGTGTGGCCGCGACGGCTGCCGATGACCTTCTCACCGTAGGTGAGGTACGACTGCGTCAGCCGGGACTCGGCGGCCCAGCGGCCGTGCAGCTGGGACAGGCGCCAGCCGTCGCGGTCGGGCAGGGTCCAGGTGGCGGAGTCGGCGCGCAGCAGCTCCAGGGGGGCGGGGCCCTGGTTGTCCACGGTCACCCAGCGCTCGACCACGTCGTCACGCATCCGGTAGTGCAGCGTGACGGCCGCCCCCGCGTCACGGAACCGCAGCCTCAGCTCGTCCCCCTCGGTCTCGTACGCCTCGAAGCCCCACTCGGTGCCCCGCCGCTCGTCGGTACGCACGGACAGGGCGGGCCGGACGAAACGGGGGCCGCCCTCGACCGGGTACTCCTCACGTCCGTCGAGCGGGGACTCGAAGGACGAGAGGTCCGGCAACGGGCGGGTCGCGAGGGACTCCGCGTCGGCGAGCGCGATTCTGGGGCCCCAGTGCAGGTGCAGGAGCTCGTCGTCCCCGGTGAGGTGGACGGCGTAGCTGCTCAGCGGCCCCGACAGCAGCCACGTACGGCCGTTTTCCGCGATCTCCAGCATGAGGCCTCACAGTTTCGAACAGATGCGAACAAGCGCGAACAGGACTTGGCAAGCCCCAACATCATCAAGGGCCCGGGGCCTTCCGGGCAATTCCTGTGGACAACTCGTTGCGTCGGCATGCCGTCTCCACTTCGCCCTGTGGACAACTCGTTGCCCCAGGAATCCATGTCGTATGGTCGACAGCGGATCCCCGTCGGCCACCCGCCGAGCCGCGTCGGCGGGGGCGAGCGGGAGGAGCCCCCCTTGACGCAGCAGGTCCCGTCGACCGAACCCGAGCTGGCCGGAGTGCGCAACTTCCGTGACGTGGGCGGACTGCCGACCGTCGACGGGCGGCGGGTGCGGCACGGTGTGCTGTTCCGCAGCGGCCACCTCGCGCACGCGACCGACGAGGACGCGGCGTTCCTGTCCTCTCTGGGGTTGCACACCGTCTTCGACTTCCGCAACGCGGCGGACCAGAAGCTGGAGGGCCCGGACGTCGAGCTCCCCGGCGTGCGCAATGTGAACCTGCCGCTGTCGGACCCGGCCGACGGCTCCGAGTTCTGGAAGATGGTCCGCGACGGCGAGATCGACCAACTGCGCGCGATCCTCGGCGAGGGCAAGGCCGCGCACCGGATGATCACGTCCTACCGCACGATCGTCAAGGAGCGCACGGACGAGCACTCCCGGGTGCTGCACTCGCTGGCCGAGGACAGCGTTCCCGCCCTGATGCACTGCGCGGCGGGCAAGGACCGCGCCGGCCTGTCCATAGCCGTGACGCTGCTCGCCGTGGGCGTGGAGCGCGAGGCGATCCTCGCCGACTATCTGGAGTCCAACGCCAAGCACCGCCGCTACAAGGTGCGCCGCAGCGACTCGTCCTCGGCGGGCTACTCCCCCGAGGTCATGGAGCTGCTCAGCCCCCTGTTCGACGCGCGGGCGGAGTACCTGACGGCGGCCGTCGAGACCATCGAGGAGACGTGGGGCGGCGTCGACGCCTACCTGGAGCAGGGACTCCGGCTGACACCGCAGACCCGGGAGCGGCTGCGCGACCGGCTGCTCGACTGAGGCCTGTCGCGTCACCGCACCGCTGTCTCCTGCCTGCCGCGCCGCGCACCGCCGGGTCCTGCCGATGGGCTGCCTACTGGTTGGCGCCGACCTCGAAGAGCAGCCAGATGAAGGCCGCGAGGACATGCCCCACGGCGATGTAGATGATCAGCCGGATCCAGAGGGTGCGGGGGAACTTCTCCTCCATGTCGCTCATGGCGTCTCTCCAATGGTGGGGCCGAGGCACAGGGTGGCCGTCGGGCTCTGCAGCAGGGTGTGGACGAACAGGAGCTCGACCCCGTCGGGCTCCTGTGCGGCGATGCGGTGCGGGGTCAGCGAGTCGAAGTGCGCACTGTCGCCCGGCCCCAGCAGGTGCGTGGCGTCGCCCAGGCGCAGCCGCAACCGCCCGGTGAGGACGTACAGCCACTCCTCGCCGGGGTGCACGCGCACGATGTCGCCCTGAGAGCCGTACGGGACGTGCACGCGCAGTGCCTGCATTCCGCGCCCGGGCGAACCGGCCTGCCAGTACGTCCAGCCGCCCGCCGCGGTCGGCTCCATGTCACCGGCGCGCAGCACGGCGTCCCGGTCGGGGACCGTCTCACCGAGCAGTTCCGAGACGGTCGTACCGTAGATACGGGCGAGCGCGAGCAGCATCGGCAGCGAGGGCTGGCGCTGCCCGGTCTCCAGACGGGAGAGATGGGCGGGCGACAGCCCGGCGGCGCGGGCCGCGGCCTCCAGAGTCAGGGCGGCCCGGCGGCGCAGGTCGCGCAGCTGAGGCGCGACGGCGGGCAGGGTCTCGGCCGGCCCGGGCATCGGCTCTGCGGTGGGCCCGGTCACCGGCCCGGGCCCGGCTTCGGAGGAGTTCATGCACTCCATTGAGCCCCAGCTTTGCCTCTCCGGCAAATTTATTGCCTCAGAGGCAAAGCACGGCTTTGGAAGCCTAACGGTTGGCGACCGCCTGCTTGATCAGCGTCTTGCTGAAGTCCCACATCAGACCGCCCCCGCTGTGGGCGTCGTCCATCACCTCGGTGAAGGCGTCGACGAACCGGTCCACCTCCCGCTCGCCGATGACCAGCGGCGGGATCAGCTTGATCACCTCCAGATGGTCCCCGGAGACCTGGGTGAGGATCCGGTGCCGTTGGAGCAGCGGGACGACCACCATCTGCGCGAACAGCCCCTTGCGCGCGGCCTGGAGCATGGTCCAGCGGCTGCGCAGCTTCAGCGACTTCGGCTTGCCGAACTCGATGCCGATCATCAGGCCCCGGCCGCGGACGTCGGCGAGCAGCTCGTACTTGTCGGTCAGCGCGGCGAGCCGGGACCTCAGCTGCTCCCCGGTGGCTCGGGCGTTCGCGACGATCTGCTCGTTCTCCATGACCGCCAGCACGGCGAGCCCGGCGGCCATCGCCTGGGCGTTGGATCCGAAGCTCGCCGAGTGGACCAGCACCCGGTCCATCGACGAGTAGACCTTCTTGAAGATCCAGTCCTTGCCGAGCGTGGCGCCCACCGGCACATAGCCGCCGGAGAGCGCCTTGGCCACGCACACCAGGTCCGGCTCGACGCCGTCCTCGTGCTGGTAGGCGTAGAAGTCGCCGGTCCGGCCCAGACCCGTCTGCACCTCGTCGGCGATGAGCAGCGCCTTGTGCCGGTGCAGCAGCTCCTGGGCGGCGCGCAGATAGCCGGGCGGGGCCTCGTGCACGCCCTTGCCCTGGATCGGCTCGACGACGAGGGCCGCCACGTCCCCCTTCTTCAGCTCCCGGGCCAGGGCGTCGAGATCGCCCAGCGGAACCGCCGTGTCGGGCAGCAGGGGCGAGAAGCCGTCCCGGAAGCCGGACTCGCCGTTCACGGACAGCGAGCCGGTGGTCAGCCCGTGGAAGGCGTGGTCGCAGTACAGGATCCGCGGCCTGCCGGTGGCGTACCGGGCGAACTTCAGCGCGGTCTCGACCGCCTCCGTTCCGCTGTTGCCGAAGAACACCCGGTCCAGGTGCGGGCTGTGCGCGAGCAGCTTCTCGGCCAGCAGCCCGGGCAGCGGCTGGCAGTCGAAGCGGGTGAGGTCGGCGAGGCCGGCGTCGAGGACGTCGTGCAGCGCCTTGCGGACGACGGGGTGGTGGCGCCCGAGGCCCATCACCCCGAACCCGGCGAGCATGTCCAGGTAGTCGTCACCGTCCGCGTCCCAGAAGTACGCGCCCTCGGCCCGCACGTAGACCTTGTCGAAGCCGATGGTGTGCAGCATGCGCGGGAGCTGGTGGTTGAGGTGCTTGGTGTGCAGCTCGTAGCGCTCGGCTCCGCGCTCGGCCAGCAGCGCGGCGAGGTCGAACTCCTCGGTCATTCGGGTTTCTCCTTGACTGCCAGGCTTGCGCTGATCCGTCCGGCGACCTCGACCGGCGTGAGGCCGATGTCGGCGAGCACCTCGCCGCGCTTGGCGTGCGCGAGGAACTGCTCCGGGATGCCGAACCGTCGTACCGGTACGTCCACGTCGGCGTCGCCCAGCGCCAGCGCGACCGCGGCGCCCACCCCGGCCGCACGGCTGTTGTCCTCGACGACGGCCACCAGACGGTGTTCGGCGGCGAGGCCCGGGAGCGCCGGGTCGACGGGCTTGACCCAGCGGGGGTCGACCACGGTGCAGCCGATGCCGCGGGCTTCGAGCAGCTCGGCGGCCTGGAGGCAGACCGGCGCCATGACACCGACGGCCACCAGCAGCACCTCGGGCGTCTCCGGGCCGCGGTGCAGGACGTCGATACCGCCCACATGACCGATCGCCGGAATCTGCGGCCCCACCGACTCCTTCGGGAAGCGGACCAGTGTCGGCGCGTCGTCCACGGCGACGGCCTCGCGCAGCTGGGCGCGCAACTGGTCGGCGTCGCGCGGCGCGGCGATCCTGAGGCCCGGGACGACCTGGAGGACGGACATGTCCCACATGCCGTTGTGCGAGGCGCCGTCGACGCCGGTGACGCCGGCCCGGTCCAGGACGAAGGTGACCCCGCAGCGGTGCAGCGCCACATCCATCAGCAGCTGGTCGAAGGCACGGTTGAGGAAGGTGGCGTAGACGGCGACCACGGGGTGCAGCCCGCCGGTCGCCAGGCCGGCCGCCGAGACGGCCGCGTGCTGCTCGGCGATGCCGACGTCCCACACCCGGTCCGGGAAGCGTGCGGCGAACTTGCCGAGGCCCACCGGGTGCAGCATGGCCGCGGTGATCGCCACGACGTCGTCCCGCTCCTCGCCGATCCTGACGATCTCGTCGCCGAACACCGAGGTCCAGGACGGCCCGCCGGACGGCGTGAGCGGCTCGCAGGTGAGCGGGTCCATCACGCCGACGGTGTGGAAGTGGTCCTCCTCGTGGGCGAGGGCGGGTTCGTAGCCACGTCCCTTCTCGGTGAGGCAGTGGACGAGGACCGGCCCGTGGAAGCGCTTGGCGCGGCGCAGCGCGGACTCGACGGCCTTGAGGTCGTGCCCGTCGATCGGTCCGACGTACTTCAGCCCCAGGTCCTCGAACATGCCCTGCGGCGCGAACGCGTCCTTGAATCCCTTCTTCGCGCCGTGCAGCGACTCGTAGAGCGTGTGCCCGACCACCGGGGTCCGCAGCAGTACGTCCTTCCCCCAGGCCAGGGCCTTCTCGTAGCCGTCGGTCGTGCGCAGGGTCGCCAGGTGGTTGGCGAGGCCACCTATGGTCGGGGCGTAGGACCGTTCGTTGTCGTTGACGACGATGATCAGCGGCCGGTCCCTGGCGGCAGCGATGTTGTTCAGCGCCTCCCAGGCCATGCCGCCGGTGAGCGCGCCGTCGCCGATGACCGCGACGACATGCCCCTTCTCCCCCTGCACCTGGCGGGCCTTGGCGAGGCCGTCCGCCCAGCCGAGCGCGGTGGAGGCGTGGCTGTTCTCGACGATGTCGTGCTCGGACTCCTCGCGCGAGGGATAGCCGGACAGTCCGCCCTTGCTGCGCAGCTTGGAGAAGTCCTGACGTCCTGTCAGCATCTTGTGTACGTAGCTCTGATGGCCGGTGTCCCAGACGATGCGGTCCACGGGTGACTCGAAGACCCGGTGGAGCGCGATGGACAGTTCCACCACCCCCAGGTTGGGCCCGAGGTGTCCGCCGGTCCTGGCGACCGCGTGCACCAGGAACTCCCTTATCTCTTCGGACAGTTCACCGAGTTCCGCCTCGGACAGCGCCTTAAGGTCGCGTGGTCCCCGGATGCTCTCCAGAATCGTCACGCTCGGGCCCCCTTCGGTCCGGCTGTTCAGCTCACGGTGACGGCCGGCTCCCCCGCCGCGACGCCGTCCTGCTCCATCTGCTCGGCGATCTTCATCGCCTCCTCGATGAGGGTCTCCACGATCTTCGACTCGGGGACGGTCTTGATGACCTCGCCCTTGACGAAGATCTGGCCCTTGCCGTTGCCGGAGGCGACCCCCAGATCCGCTTCCCGCGCCTCGCCGGGGCCGTTCACCACGCACCCCATGACCGCGACGCGCAACGGAACCTCCATGCCCTCGAGGCCCGCGGTGACCTCGTCGGCCAGCTTGTAGACGTCGACCTGGGCTCGGCCGCAGGACGGGCAGGAGACGATCTCCAGCCGCCGCTGCCGCAGGCCCAGGGACTCCAGGATCTGGATGCCGACCTTGACCTCCTCGACCGGCGGGGCGCTCAGCGACACCCTGATCGTGTCGCCCACGCCCTGCGACAACAGCGCGCCGAAGGCGACCGCCGACTTGATCGTGCCCTGGAAGGCCGGGCCCGCCTCCGTCACGCCCAGGTGCAGCGGATAGTCGCACTGCGCCGCCAGCTGCCGGTACGCCTCGACCATCACGACCGGGTCGTTGTGCTTGACGGAGATCTTGATGTCCCGGAAGTCGTGCTCCTCGAAGAGCGACGCCTCCCACAGCGCCGACTCCACCAGAGCCTCGGGGGTCGCCCTGCCGTACTTCTGGAGCAGGCGCCGGTCCAGCGAACCCGCGTTGACCCCGATACGGATCGGGGTGCCGTGGTCCTTCGCCGCCTTGGCGATCTCCTTCACCTTGTCGTCGAACTGCTTGATGTTGCCGGGGTTCACCCGCACCGCCGCGCACCCGGCCTCGATCGCCGCGAAGACGTACTTCGGCTGGAAGTGGATGTCCGCGATCACCGGGATCTGCGACTTGCGGGCGATGGTCGCGAGCGCGTCCGCGTCGTCCTGCGTAGGGCAGGCGACCCGGACGATCTGGCAGCCGGACGCGGTGAGTTCCGCGATCTGCTGCAGGGTGGCGCCGATGTCCGACGTACGCGTCGTCGTCATCGACTGCACCGACACAGGGGCCCCGCCCCCGACGGCCACCGGCCCGACCTGGATCCGCCGCGACAGACGCCGCTCGGCGATCGGCCGGGCCGGTACCTCGGGAACGCCCAAGGAGACGGCCGTCATGACGTCACTCCCGGTTTCCGGCGACCGTCTCGCGCATGGCGCGCAGCGACTCCTTCAGTGACCCCATGGTGGCGAGGACGGCGGTGGGCTCGTAGCCGCAGTGCGCCATGCAGTTGGCGCAGCGCGGGTCCTTGCCGCGGCCGTACTTGTCCCAGTCGGTGTCCTCGATCAGCTCGCGGTACGTCGGCACGTACCCGTCGCTCATCAGGTAGCAGGGACGCTGCCAGCCGAACAGCGAGTAGTTCGGGATCGCCCACGCGGTGCACGGGAAGTCGACCTTGCCCTCCAGGAAGTCCAGGAAGAGCGGGGAGTGGTTGAGCCGCCAACGCCTGCGGTTGCCGCCCGCGAAGGCCTTCTTGAACAGCTCGCGGGTCTGCTCCACGCCCAGGAAGTGCTCCTGGTCGGGCGCCTTCTCGTAGGCGTAGGCGGGCGAGATCATCATCTCGTCGACCTTCAGGTCGTCGTTGAGGAAGTTGAGCACCTCGATGATGGTCTGCGGAGTGTCGGTGTTGAAGAAGGTCGAGTTGGTGGTCACCCGGAAGCCGCGCCGCTTGGCCTCCTTGATGGCCTCCACGGCCTCGTCGAACACGCCCTCCTTCGCAACGGACTCGTCGTGCCGCTCACGCAGCCCGTCGATGTGCACGGCGAAGGCGAAGTAGGGAGAGGGCTTGAACTTGTCCATCTTCTTGCGCAGCAGCATGGCGTTGGTGCAGAGAAAGACGTACTTCCTCTTGGCCACCAACTGGCGCACGATCTCGTCGATCTGAGGGTGCATGAGAGGCTCGCCACCGGCGATGGACACCATGGGCGCACCCGATTCGAGCACCGCCCCGACGGCCTGAGCGACCGGCATGCGCTGCTTGAGCACGCCGGCCGGGTGCTGGATCTTGCCGCAGCCCTCGCACTTCAGGTTGCACGCGAAGAGCGGTTCCAACTCCACGATGAGGGGAAATTTGTCCCGCTTACGGAGCTTTTGTTCAGCCAAGTATGTAGCTACCTTGATGGACTGACGCAGCGGCATGGCCATCTGGCTCACCTCCGGGGGAGCAGCGAAGAACGGTGCCATTCAAAGAAAGCGGGAAGTACGGAACGAAGGACGCGGAAAGCTGATATTCCACCGCGCACCGTGCCGATCCGGACGAGTTCATGTTCAGGAGCGTCCACGACCACCCGTACGGCCGCAACCGGGCGCTCTCCCACCCGCACGGCGCTCAGGAGCGTGGCGGCCGACTCCATGTCGACCGCGATCGCGCCGGTCGCGAGCAGATCGGCCCGCTCCGGTCCGCGCACGACGTGGTCGGACCCGATGAGGGGCCCGACGTGGACGGTACGCCCGGGCAGGGTACGCACGAGTTCCTTGACGAGCAGGTCGGTCCCGACACACGGGACGTTTCCGCGCGGGTCCCGGGTCTCCTCGGCGACCACCAGGTCACCGGGGTGCATCCCCGGGGCGAGCCCCGCGCAGAAGCCGGTGGCCAGCACGGCGGCCTCGGCGAGCGACGGGTCGGCCAGGACCCGGGCGACCGAGCGTTCGGCCGCCCGGGGCCCCATGCCCGTACGCAGGACGGTGACCGGCCCGCCCACGCTGCGGTCACTCATGCGCAGGGCGAGGTGCTCGATGCCGAGCGCGCAGGCGATCAGCAGCGGGGCCGGGGCGGGCTTGGCGCTCATCAGCCCCCCTCGGCCCCGGAGAAGGGCTCCCCGTGCACGTACCGGCCGAGCGCGGTGAGCGGGAAGACCTGCCGGTAGAGGTGGTAGTTGATGGAGAAGTCCCAGGGGAAGCCGGTGCCGGTGAAGTACGGCTCGTCCCAGGAACCGTCCGCCCGCTGGGTGGTCGCGAGCCACTCGACGGCGCGCTCCACGGCCTTGGAGTTGCGCTCCCCCGCCGCGAGCAGCGCGAGCAGCGCCCACGCGGTCTGCGAGGCGGTGGAGGCGCCCTTGCCGCTCCACTCCTTGCTGTCCTGGTAGGAGCGCAGGTCCTCGCCCCAGCCGCCGTCGTCGTTCTGGACCGACTCCAGCCAGACCACGGCCCGCCGGATCGCCGGGTGCGAGGCGGGGAGGCCGGCGGCGGTCAGGGCGGGCACCACGGAGCCGGTGCCGTAGACGTAGTTGACGCCCCAGCGTCCGAACCACGAGCCGTCCGGCTCCTGTTCGGCCAGCAGCCACTGGATGCCGCGCCGGGTGCGCGGGTCGTGGGCCATGCCCTCGAACGCGAGCATCTCGACGACGTGCGCGGTGACGTCGGCGGACGGCGGGTCGATGACCTCGCCGAAGTCGCAGAACGGCAGCCGGTTGGGGAACGGGCTGGTGTTGTCGACGTCGAAGGCCCCCCACGCCCCGTTCTTCGACTGCATGCCGAGGTTCCAGCGCACTCCGCGCCCGATCGCCTTCTCGACGCGCTCGGGGTCGTGGTGCCTGATGCGGCGCAGCGCGAGGACGACCTCGGCGGTGTCGTCGATGTCGGGGTAGTTGTCGTTGTGGAACTCGAACGCCCAACCGCCCGGCGGGAGTCCGGGCCGCTTGACCGACCAGTCACCGGGCCGCACGATCTGCTCGCCGAGCATCCAGTCGGCGGCCTTGACGAGTTGCGGGTGGTCGGCGGGGAGCCCCGCGTCGGCGAGGGCGATGGCCGCCAGGCAGGTGTCCCACACCGGCGACTGGCAGGCCTCGATCATCCGGGCGCCGTCCTCGCGCCAGACGGCGAAGCGGTCCAGCGACTGAAGGCCCGCGCGCATCACGGGGTGTTCGAGGTCGTAGCCGAGCAGGTACAGCGCGATGACCGAGTACACGGCCGGCGGCTGGATGCCGCCCCAGCAGCCGTCGTTCTCCTGCCGCTCGATGATCCAGCGGGCCGACGCGTTCACGGCCGCCCTGCGCAGCCTGCGCGGCGCGACCTTGCGCAGCGCGTGCAGGGCCTTGTCGAGCCGCTGGAAGGCGCCGTCCCAACTCGCCACCGGCGCCAGGGGCTTGGGCGGGTTGGGGTGGGCGGGGTCGGTGTGCAGCTCGTCGAGCGGGAAGGGCGCGGGGCGCACCGGGCGCTTCGCGGAGACGATCGTCAGGGGGACGATGGTCTGCCGGGCCCAGCACCCGAAGTCGTAGATGTTGAGCGGCATCCACTTGGGGAAGTAGATGAGTTCCGGCGGGAGTTCGGGCAGGTCCTCCCACTTCCACCAGCCGAACAGGGCCAGCCAGATCCGGGTGAAGACCCGGGCGGCGGCGATGCCGCCCTGCTCGCGGATCCAGGCCGACGCCCTCGCCATGTGCGGTTCGTCCGGGGCGTCGCCGGCCAGGCGAAGGGCGACGTACGCCTCGATGGTGGTGGAGAGTTCGCCCGGGCCGCCGTAGAAGGAGGCCCAGGTGCCGTCCTCGCGCTGCTCGCCGCGGATGAAGAGTCCGGCCGCCCGGGTCGTCACCTCGTCGCCGATGCCCAGGAACTGGCGCAGCAGCAGGTCCTCGGCGTCCATCGTGACGTTCGTCTCGAGGTCGCCCTTCCACCAGCCTTCCGCGTCCTGCCGGGAGAGCAGGAAGTCGGTGGCGCGCTGCACCGCGCGTACGGCGGCTTCTTGTACCCCGGCCGCCTCGGAGGTGGTGATGTCGGTTTCGGTGGCCGCGGCAGCGCGGGGCGGGAGAGCCCCGGTGCTTCCGTCGGTCGTCGCTGTCATGGCTTCCCCTTCGTGCAGTCGTTCGAGTCGTGCTGCTGTGGGTCCGCCGTCGGCCGGTGTGCGACTGCTCGCACCACCGGCCGGCGACTACGCGAGGGCTGTTCGACCGATAATGATCATCTCTTTCGTACGACGACGAAGTCGGCGAGCGCCGTGAACCGGGCCCGAACCTGCTCGGGCATGTCGATGGCGTTCAGGGCTTCGATGGCGATGGTGTGCTGCCGACGCGCCTCCTGGGCGGTCCACTCGCGGCCGCCCGCCTCCTCGATGAGGGCGGCGCGGGCCGCGAACTCCTCCTCGGAGAAGTTCGCGAAGTCGCTGCTCTTGGCGTCGGCGGCGAGGATCTCGCCGAGCCGTTCGGAGGCGGTACCGCCCGCCGCGAGCGCGGCCACGACCGGCAGTGACTTCTTGCGCTGGCGCAGGTCGCTCCAGGTCTGCTTGCCGGTGGCCTCCGGGTCGCCCCAGATGCCGAGGAGGTCGTCGACGGCCTGGAAGGCCAGGCCGAGGTGGTAGCCGTACTTCTCCAGGGTGTCGGCGGTGCGGTCGTCCGCGCCGCCGAGCACGGCACCGATGGAGCTGGCGCAGGCCAGCAGGGCGCCGGTCTTGTTGCCCTCCATCTCCAGGCACTCCTCGACGCTGACGCGATCGCGGTGCTCGTAGGAGATGTCCTGCGCCTGACCGTCGATCAGGGCGCGGGTGGCGGTGGTGAGACGGCGGGTGGCCCGGCCGGCCTCGACGGTGCCGAGCTCCAGCAGGACCTCGTTGGCGAGGGCGAACAGGGCGTCGCCGACGAGGATCGCCTGGGCGGGGCCGTGCAGCTTCCAGACGGTGTCGCGGTGGCGGCGCTGTTCGTCGCCGTCCATCAGGTCGTCGTGCAGGAGCGAGAAGTTGTGGACCAGTTCGACGGCGACCGCACCGGGGACGCCGACCTCGGGCGCGGCTCCGGTGACCTCGGCGGAGAGCACGGCGAGCGCGGGGCGTACGGCCTTGCCGCCGTCGCCGGACGTGGGGTTGCCCTCGGCGTCGATCCAGCCGAAGTGGTAGGCGGAAACGGTGTCCATGGGAGGTGCCAGGCGGTCGACGGCCGCTCGCAGCACCGGTGTGGCCAGGGTCCGGCCGCGCTCCAGGAGCGCGGTCACGTCCACCGCGTCGGCAGCCGTCGAGGCCGGGGGCACAGTGGGCACAGTTTCTCCTCTTGTTGCGGTGCCAGGGGTGCGGGGGCCTGCCGGGCCGTGCTGATCGAGCATCAGGCTGCCTCCTCGAAAGCGAAGAGGTGGTGGGGGCGGGGCCGGCCCAGGGCGCTCAGCGCGGCGTCCGCCGCGCTCACACCGCTGCGGACCGCACTCTCCATGGTCGCGGGCCACCCTGTGGCGGTCCACGCGCCGGCCAAGTAGAGGCCGGGGGCTTTGGTGCGGGCGCCGGGACGCAGCCGCCCGACGCCGGGGGTGGGGGCGAACGTCGCCGTGCGCTCCCGGGTCACGAAGAAGTCCCGCACTTCCGCTCCCCGGGTGCCGGGCAGCAGCCGCTCCAGTTCGGGCAGGTAGCGCTCGCGCAGGGCGGCGACGGGCTCGTCGATCTCGTCCCGCGCGGCCGACTGGGAGAGGGCGAGGTACTGGCCCTCGCGCAGCCCGGAGGCCGCCGTACGGTCGAAGACCCACTGCACCGGGGTGCCGAGGGCCGCGAAGAAGGGCTTGTCGAGCACCTTGCGGTCGTACAGGACATGGATGTTGAGGATCGGCGCGGTGCCGATCTCCAGCAGTTGTCCGGGGGCCTCGAGGGCGCCGTCCGGCAGCAGGTCGTACGTCTCGCGCTGCGGTACGGCGAGCACGACCGCGTCGGCTTCCAGCGTTTCGCCGGGAACCTGAACGCTCCACCGCCCGTTTCCGTTTTCAGAGATGGAGGTGACGCGTGTACGGACCTCGGTACGGACGCCCGCGGAGTCGAGCGCCTTGCGGGCCAGGCGGTCATGCAGTTCGCCCAGCGGGACATGCGCCCAGCCGATGTCGGCCGCGCCCGGGTCGGACAGCAGACCGGTCTTGAACACCATCGCGGCGAGTCCGAGGGATGCGTCCCCGGCCACCGCGTTGAGGGTGGCGACCCCCACCAGGTCCCACAGTGCCTCGACGGCACGCGCCGACTGACCGTGCGCGGCCAACCAGCTGCCGAAGTTCTGGGTGTCCAGGGCCGGGTCGGCGAGGTCGAGCCCCTTGAGCGCGAGCGCGGCACGTCCCACCTTGGCCCGCTCGGCGAGCGAGAGATGCGGATACGTCGCCAGGCTGCGCCCAAGATGCAGAGGCACCGGCAACGCGTCGCGGCGCAGTCTGCCCAGGCGTCGGCCCGCGGGCCGGTCCACGTCGACCACGGGCACGTCGAGACGATCCTGCAGCGGCGCCAGCGCCGTCCCCTCGATGCGGTCGAGGAACCAGCGGTATGCGGTGCAGCAGCGCAGGTACACGTGCTGCCCGTTGTCGACGGTCAGGTCGCCGCGCTGGAAGGAGAAGGCCAGGCCACCGAGTCTGGGCCGGCCCTCGACCAGGGTGACGCGCACGCCGGCGTCGGCGAGCGCGAGCGCGGTGGTGATGCCGGCCAGCCCGCCGCCGACCACGACGGCGTCCCGCCTGGCCGCTCCCGTGGTGTCCGCGGGCAGGCCGGGCCGCTGTGCGTCGCTCATCGTGCACCCTCCCCTGCGGACCCGCCGTGCCGCTCCAGCCGTGCGCGGCAGGCCGTCGCAGTCAGGGACGCCGCCCCCGACCGGAGGGTTGCGTGCCGCATTTCTCCGGTGGAATCACTTTGGCCCACGTTGTCCATCAGGTGCGCCTCCTGACGGCTCGTCGGGACACATGCCGGGCGTCGAGGCCGGACAGGCCGCGCACGGCGACGTAGGCCTTCTCCCGTCCGGGCAGCGAGACCCGGCCGCGCAGCACGGCCTCCGGCTCGCGCTCGATACGGTCGAGCAGCCGCCGGTAGATGCCGGCCATGGCGGCGACACAGGCGCCGCTGCGCCGGTCGAGCATGGGGAGCAGCCGGTAGCCCTCGGCGAAAAGGGCGCGGGCCCGTCGCACTTCGAAGTGCACGAGGCCCGCGAAGTCGGAGCCCTCCGGTGGTGTCGGCCCGGCGAACCCGGCCGAGCAGCCGAATTTCGCGAGGTCGTCGGCGGGCAGATAGGTGCGGCCGCCCTCGGCGTCCTCGCGGACGTCTCTGAGGATGTTGGTGAGCTGGAGCGCGAGACCGAGCGTGTCGGCATACTCCGAGGCGCGCTCGGCACCGCGCGCCCCCTGTTCGGTACCGAAGACCCCGAGCGAGAGTCGTCCGATGGCGCCGGCCACGCACCGGCAGTAGACCTTCAGGTCGTCCCAGGTCTCGTAGGTCTCACCGCGTACGTCCATCTGTACGCCGTCGATCAGCTCGTCCAGGCCGCTCAGCGGGATCGGGAAGACCTCGGCGGCGTGCGTGAGGGCGACGGCGACCGGGTCGGTGTCGTCCTCGTCGACCCCGCCCTCACGGATCCGGGTCAGCAGCGCCCTGGTGTCCTCGAGCCTGGCGACCTTGACGTCGTCGGCCAGCGCGCCGTCGCCGATGTCGTCGACACGGCGCGAGAACGCGTACAGCGCCGACATCGCACGGCGCTTGGGCGTGGGCAGCAGCCTGATGCCGTACGCGAAGTTACGGGCCTGCTGTCCGGTCACGGCCTCGCAGTAGCTGTAGGCGGCGAGTACCGGTGCGGACACGTGTTGTTCCGACTCCACGGTCCGGATCACCCCTCTCCTCGCAGAGTCACGCCCACCTCGCGCAGCAACTGGAGCTTGCCGGGCTTGGGCGGGCCGGGAAGTACGTCGTATTCGGCGGCGGCGATCGCGTGGATCGCCGCCCTTCCCCCCGCCACGAACCCCGCGAGCAGCAGCTTCAATCTGCCGTGGACGCTACCCACGAGAGGGGCGCCTTCATTCAGGAGTTCACGGGCGCGTTGCGCTTCGTACGCAACCAGTGCGCGCACCGATGCGCCCGCGGTGGCCGTGGCGAGATCCGCTTCCTGGACATGAAAGCGCTTCATGTCCGCGGCGGGCAGGTAGATGCGGTCGCGGCCGAGGTCCTCGGCCACGTCCTGAAGGTGTTCGACGATCTGGAGCGCCGTGCAGATCGCGTCGGAGAGGCGGATCCGCTCGGGGGTCGAGGTGCCGGTGACGGCGAGGACGAGGCGGCCGACGGGGTTGGCGGACAGCTCGCAGTACGCCAGGAGGTCGTCGTAGGTCTCGTACCGCTGGACGAGCTGGTCCTGGCGGTTGGCGGCGATCAGGCCGAGAAACGGCTCGGGGGTCATCGAGCGGCGGCGGACGGTCGGCTGCAGACGGCGCAGCAGGGGGTGGCGCGGGGTCCCGCCGAACACCCGGTGGAGGTCGGCCTCGAAGGCGTCCAGCAGGACGAGCCGGTCCTCGGCCGCCGCGGGCGACACGCCGAGCAGGCGGGCGTCCGCGCCGCCGGGGGCCAGGTCGCCGTCGCCGATGTCGTCGACGAGGCGGGCGAAGCCGTAGACGGCCATGAGGTCGGTGCGCCAGGCCCTGGGGAGGAAGAAGGGGGCCACCGGGAAGTTCTCCCCCGCGGCCTTGTCGAGCGTGCCGCGCTCCGGATCACCGGCGTGGGCCGTGTCGGTTCCCGTCACCGCGGGCTGCCCTGGGCGGGGACGGCACATGCTGCGCTGAGCTGGGGAGTTTCCGTAGCCATTGCCGTCACATCTCCCGTTCTACACCGCCGACCCAATGCACACTATTTCGGACACGCCGCCCGGCCGTCCGCGCGGCTGCCCTGAGAAAGGGTGTCGCGCATTATCGCCCCACTTGCCGTGTTTCGGGACCTGTACAGCTTACGTTGTACAACGCGGGGAGGTTCCGGGGGGTCTCCCGCAGATCACAACAACACACCGATTGGCGTCAAGATTCCTAAGCCGAGCCGGAGTTGACGTTTCCTTTGCAGACGCGGGGCCCCGCCGGAACAGTTCCTGCGGGGCCCCGGGCGATTCGGGCTACTTGCCCGTGAACTTCTCGTACTCCTTGAGGACCTCGTCGGTCGGTCCGTCCATGCGGAGCTCGCCGCGTTCCAGCCACA
This sequence comes from Streptomyces sp. NPDC001315, assembly GCF_042896175.1. Classification (NCBI taxonomy): domain Bacteria; kingdom Bacillati; phylum Actinomycetota; class Actinomycetes; order Kitasatosporales; family Streptomycetaceae; genus Streptomyces; species Streptomyces sp. NPDC001315. The sequence continues at coordinate 184,830 of NZ_JBIAWZ010000005.1, forward strand.
ACACGCGGTTGCAGGTGTCACGGATGGACTTGTTGCTGTGACTGACCAGAAACACCGTGCCGGCCTCCTTGCGCAGCTCCCGGATGCGCTCCTCGGAGCGGACCTGGAACTTGCGGTCGCCGGTGGCCAGCGCCTCGTCGATCATCAGGACGTCGTGGTCCTTGGCGGCGGCGATGGAGAAGCGCAGGCGGGCCGCCATACCGGAGGAGTAGGTGCGCATCGGCAGGGTGATGAAGTCGCCCTTCTCGTTGATGCCGGAGAAGTCGACGATCCCCTGGTAGCGCTCCTTGATCTCCTCGCGGGACATGCCCATGGCGAGCCCACCCAAGATGACGTTCCGCTCACCCGTGAGGTCGTTCATCAGGGCCGCGTTGACGCCGAGCAGCGAGGGCTGGCCGTCGGTGTACACCCTGCCCCTCTCGGGCGGCAGCAGGCCGGCGATGGCCCGCAGCAGGGTGGACTTGCCGGAGCCGTTGGAGCCGATGAGGCCGATGGCCTCGCCCCGGTAGGCGACGAAGGAGACACCCCGCACGGCGTGCACCTTGCGTACGCCCCGCTCCTCACCGCGTTTGACGATGCGGCTGAGGGCGGCGGTGGCGCTTCCCTTGCCGGTCTTGGCGCCGTTGACGCGGTAGACGATGTGGACGTCGTCCGCGATGACCGTCGGGACCCGGTCGCCGTCGTACTGCTCAGCCACGGCCGTACCTCTCCTCCGCCTGCCAGAAGTAGATGAAACCGCCGACGGCGAACAGCGCCGCCCAGCCGCCCGCGGCCGCCCAGACGTGGTCGGGGAGGTTCTCGGAACCGTAGCCGTCGATCAGGGCGAAGCGCATCAGATCCATGAAGATCGCCGCCGGGTTCCACTGCAGGACGGTGGCGACCCACTGCGGCTTGTCGGCGAGCATGACCGGGATGGAGAACATCACGCCGGACGCGTACATCCACGTCCGCATCACGAACGGCATGAGCTGCGCCAGGTCCGGGGTCTTGGCGCCGGCCCGGGCCATGATCAGGGCGAGGCCGGTGTTGAAAAGGAACTGCAGCGCGAGGACCGGCACGATCAGCAGCCAGGACAGGCTCGGGTAACTGCCGAAGCCGACGGCCACGATGAACAGCACGACCATCGAGTACAGCAGCTGCTGGAGCTGTTGGAGGGCGAAGGAGACCGGCAGCGAGGCGCGCGGGAAGTGCAGGGCGCGGACCAGGCCGAGGTTGCCGGAGATCGCGCGCACGCCCGCCATCACCGAGCTCTGCGTGAAGGTGAACACGAACACGCCCGTGACCAGGAACGGGATGTACACGTCCGTCGGCAGGCCCCGGCTGGCCTTGAGGATCAGACCGAAGATGAAGTAGTACACGGCCGCGTTCAGCAGCGGTGTGGCCACCTGCCAGAGCTGGCCGAGCTTGGCCTGGCTGTACTGGGCGGTCAGCTTCGCCTGCGAGAAGGCGAGGATGAAGTGCCGGCGTCCCCAGATCTGGCGGACGTACTCCCCGAGCGAAGGCCGGGCACCGCTCACGGCCAGCCCGTACTTCGCGGCGAGCCGCGCCGCCGTGAGGCCCTCGTCGGGCGACGGGGCCGCGCTCACCGCGACTCCGCCGTCATGGCTTGTCTCACTCACAAGTGGAAACTTTCGTCTTCGAGATGCTCAGCCTGTGCGGGCCTGGCACGAGCCCGGACCGTGCGCGGCCCGCATGCTCTCAGGAACGAGCTTGTCAGATGACCGGGGGCCGGCCCAGTCGGGTCAGCCGCCACACCGTACGCCACTTCATGGGCCGGCGGGGTCCGCAGGATGTGGCCCAGCCCTCTCTGAATCCGCCGAACCAGGCCTTCAGGGCCGACCGCGAGGGGCGGCGCAGCAGCGTCAGCAGCAGCCACACGCCGAGGTAGACCGGGACCAGGGGCGCGGGCAGGTTGCGGCGGGCCAGCCAGACGCGGTTGCGGGCGACCATGCGGTGGTAGACCGCGTGCCGCGAGGGCGCGGTCGTCGGGTGGTACAGCACCATGTCCGACCGGTAGTCGATCATCCAGCCCGCGTCGAGGGCCCGCCATGCCAGGTCGGTTTCCTCATGGGCGTAGAAGAACTCGTCCGGGAGCCCGCCGGCTTCGGCGAAGACCTTCGTACGGACGGCGTTGGCGCCGCCGAGGAAGGTGGTGACCCGGGAGGAGCGCATCGGGTCGGCGGCGCGCAGTCGCGGCACGTGACGGCGCTGGGTGAGCCCGGTCTCCGGGTCCGCGATGCGGAAGCTGATGATGCCGAGCTCCGGGTCGGCCTCGAAGGCCTGCCGGCACAGCTCGGCGGTGTCGTGCTGGGCGAGGAGGCCGTCGTCGTCGAGGAACAGCAGTATGTCGACGTCACAGCCACTGGGGCCGAAGGCCTCGATGCCGACGTTGCGACCGCCGGGGATGCCGAGGTTCTCGGGCAGCTCCACCGTGCGCACGCCCTCAGGGACGTCCGGTACGGGTGAGCCGTTGCCGACGACGACCACCTCGACGCGGTCACCGTCCTGCTTGGCGACCGAGTCGATCAGGGCCCTGAGTTCGTCGGGGCGGTTGCCCATGGTGATGATGACCGCGCCGACCTTCATGCCGCTCACTTCAGCCTGCTGGAGGCGAGGATGGACACGAGGTGCAGCACGGTCTGCAGCAGCGCGATGCCGGCCAGCACCGCGACGCCCAGCCGGGAGAAGAACAGGTCGCCGCGGACCTGGTCCACGATCGCCAGGACCAGGATCAGCAGCGACGCCTCGATGCCGAGCACCAGCCGGTGGAACTTCAGCGCGGCGGCGGCCCGGCGGGCCAGTGCCATGCCGGACGAGCGCGGCTCGGACGCCGCCTCCTTGACGGGCGGCAGCCCGCCCTGGTGGCGGGCGACGCCCACGAGGTCGGTCTCGGCCTTGATCAGGATCGCGCCGAGGGCGGCCAGGGTGCCGAGGAACGCCCAGAGCCAGTCGATCCGCCCGGAGCCCCACAGATCGGCGGCGCGCAGGCCGAAGCCGACGAGCACCGCGGCGTCGGTCAGATAGGCACCGACCCGGTCCAGGTAGACCCCACCGAGCGAGAACTGCTTCTTCCAGCGCGCGATCTCGCCGTCGACGCAGTCCAGCAGCAGGTACAGCTGGACACACACCACGCCGAGCACGGCGCCCGTGATCCCCGGCACCAGCAGGGCCGGGGCCGCGAGGACGCCGAAAACGGTCATCAGGTACGTGAGCTGGTTGGGCGTGACCCTGGTGTTCACCAGGTAGCGGTCGACCCGCAGGGACACCTCACGCATGTAGAGGCGTCCCATCCAGTGCTCACCGCTGCGCCGGTCCTTCACCCCTTCGGGATGGACGACCGGGCGGAGTTCAGCTACCGATGGCCTTGACATAGTCGGCGTAGATGTCCTTGATCTGTTCGGTCTTGAGGTCGAGGTGTTCGAGGATCGTGTAGCGGCCGGGCCGGGTCTCCGGAGCGAATTCGACGGCCCGGACGAACTCGTCCGTGGTGAAGCCGATCTCCTCCGGGAGCACCGGCAGCCCGTGCCGACGCAGCACCTCGGCCATGTAGGCCGACTCCTCGTGGGAGCCGCGCAGGTACATCGCGAAGGCCGCGCCCAGTCCGCACTGCTCGCCGTGGGCGGCCGCCCGCCTGGGGAACAGCAGGTCGAAGGCGTGGTTGATCTCGTGGCACGCGCCGGAGGACGGGCGGGAGTCGCCCGACACCGACATCGCGATGCCGCTGAGGACCAGCGCCTCGGCCAGCACCTGGAGAAAGCCGTTGTCGCCGATGCCGCCCGGGTGCCGGAGCACCGCCTCGCCCGCCTGACGGGCCATGGCGGCGGCGAGGCCGTCGATCTTCTCACCCTTGACGCGGTTGGCGAGCTCCCAGTCCGCGATCGCCGAGATGTTGGACACGGCGTCACCGATACCGGCCCGGACGAAGCGGGCCGGGGCCTCACGGATGACGTCGAGGTCGATGACGACCGCGATCGGGTTCGGCACACCGTAGGAGCCGCGGCCCGCGTCGTTGTCGAGGGTGGCGACCGGCGAGCACAGGCCGTCGTGCGCGAGGTTCGTGGGCACCGCGACCAACGGGAGGCCGACGCGCGCCGCGGCGAACTTGGCACAGTCGATGATCTTGCCGCCGCCGAGGCCGACGACGGCGTCGTAGTGACCGGCCTTCATGTCGCCGGCCAGCCGGATCGCGTCGTCGAGGGTGCCGCCGCCGACCTCGTACCAGGTGGCGCCGGGCAGCGAGGGCGCGATGCGCTCGCGCAGCCTCGCTCCCGAACCGTTGCTGACCGCGACGGCGAGCTTGCCGGAGTGCGAGACGCGTTCGTCGGCGAGCACGGAGCCCAGGTCGTCGAGGGCACCCGGGCGGATGTCCACGACGACCGGCGAGGGGATGAGCCTCGTCAGTACTGGCACGCGATCTCCCGCCCCTTGGCCAGATCGTCGTGGTTGTCGATCTCGACCCACTTGACGTCGCCGATCGGCGCCACGTCGATCCGGAAGCCGCGGTTCACGAGCTCCTGGTAACCGTGCTCGTAGAACTGCTGCGGGTCGGTCTCCCACACGGTCTTCAGCGCGTCGGCCAGCTCGGGAGCGGCGTCGCCCTCGATGAGGGTGACGCCGATGTACTCGCCGGTGGCCTCGGCGGGGTCCATCAGCTTGGTGATCTTCGTCATGCCCTTCTCGGGGTCGACGACGACCTTCATCTCCTCGTCGGCCAGCGACTTCACGGTGTCCAGGGCGAGGATGATCTTCTTGCCGTCGCCGCGGGCGGCAAGCAGCGTCTTCTCCACGGAGACCGGGTGCACGGTGTCGCCGTTGGCGAGGATCACGCCGTCCTTGAGGGCGTCACGGCCGCACCACAGGGAGTAGGCGTTGTTCCACTCCTCGGCCTTGTCGTTGTCGATGAGGGTGAGCTTCAGGCCGTACTTCTGCTCCAGGGCCGCCTTGCGCTCGTACACGGCCTCCTTGCGGTAGCCGACGATGATCGCGACCTCGGTCAGACCGATCTCGGCGAAGTTGCCGAGCGTCAGGTCCAGGACCGTGGGTTCGCCCTCTATGCCCGCGGGCCCCACCGGCACCAGCGCCTTCGGCAGGCTGTCGGTGTAGGGGCGCAGACGCCGTCCGGCGCCGGCCGCCAGCACGAGGCCGATCATGCGGGTTCTCCTTCATCGTGTACGGCGGGGGCCCCGGAGGACACCCAGAAGCGGATGCTCTCGACGAGCACCACGAGGGCGACGAGCACGGCGAGCACCGTGAGCGCGACCTTGAACTGCGTGGCGGTGAGCAGCGTGGCCAGTACGGCGACGAGCAGCGTCCGCCCCTCCTGCCCCCCGATGGCGCGCACCAGCCAGGCTGACGGCGCTCCGGCGTTGCCGCGGATGCGGTACACCGTGTCGTAGTGATGGTAGGCGACGGCGGCTACCAGCCCGAAAGCCGCCGGTAGCGCCCCGTTCACGTCCGCCTGCGCGGCGAGGATCAGGACGGTGCCGTACTCGGCGGCGCGGAAGAACGGGGGGACCAGCCAGTCGAGGGCGCCCTTGAGGGGGCGGGCGACGGCGTCGGCGGACAGCAGGACGTACACGACGGCGGCCACGACGAGCGAGAGGCCCGGCCCGTCGAGCCAGGCCGCGAGCGCCAGCAGGACGCCGCCGACGAGGGCGGGGAGGGGGGCCGGAATGCGTATGCCGGACGGCAGGACGCGCACGAGCAACTCGGCCAGGGGCCCGCTGTCGGCGAGGTCGGTCAGCGCCTGCGCCGCCCGGTCGGTGCGCCGCGCCTTGCGCGTGACCGACCGCAGCAGACGGCCCGCCGTGGTGTACGTGGCGGCGAAGGCGCAGCCTATGAGCAGGGCGTAGAAGGTGATGCGCGGGGTGGTGGCCGCCGTGAGGACGGCGATCATCGCCCATCGTTCGCCGATGGGCAGCACTATCATCCGCCGCACCCAGACCGTCCAGCCGACGCTGTCCAGCTTGTCGGAGAGAGCGGCGGTGGGGCTGGTGTTGGCGTCGGCGTCGTGGTTCGCCTCGTTGAAGGAGAAGTCGACGACATGCCGGCAGGTCTGCAGGACCATCGCGCCCAGGGCGAGGGCCCAGACGTCGTCGCCGCCGCGGGCCGCGCCCAGGGCGAGGCCGGCGTAGTAGGCGTACTCCTTGGCCCGGTCGAAGGTCGCGTCCAGCCAGGCGCCGAGCGTCGAGTACTGCAGGGAGTAGCGGGCGAGCTGGCCGTCGGTGCAGTCCAGCACGAAGGAGGCGATCAGCAGGACGCCGGCCGCGACGAAGCCGCCCCGGGTGCCGGTGGCCGCGCACCCCGCGGCGATCAGCGCGGTGAGCAGTGAGGCGGTGGTGACCTGGTTCGGGGTGAGGCCACGGCGGGCGCACCAGCGGGCGATGTAGCGCGAGTACGGGCTGATGAAGTACGTGGTGAAGAAGCCGTCGCGGGCCTTCACGGCCGACTTCAGGCGTACGGCCTCCTCGTCGACCGCGGCGACGGCCTGCCGTGCCTCGTTGCGGGCCTGCGGGTCGGCGGGGACCGCGGCGACGAGGCTGCCGAGCTCGGGGCGGCGGACGTCGGCGCCGTCGGCGTCCAGGGCGGTGACGATGCGGTCGGCGAGGCTGTCGACGTCCTCCACGCTCGACTGCGCTCGCGCGGGGGCACCCCCACGCGCCGTACCGCCGCTCGCGGAGTTCTCCCGGGCCACGGCGCGGGTCAGGGCCTGGCGGCCCGCGGGCTGGGCGGTCACGGCGCCCGGCACCGCGGCGAGCGGGAAGCGGGGGTCGGTGAGGCCCAGACGCAGCGCGTGGACATGGCCCACGAAGCGGGCGTCGACGACGGCGACCCGCTGCTCACCCGGAACCTGGGCGAGGAGGGTCTCCGCGTCGGCGGCGTCGGAGGCGACCCGGACGTCGAAGCCCAGTGACCGCAGATCGGTCTCGATCGACGATCCGGGGACCGGCTGGCCGGTGAGGATGGCGGTCGACAACCGAACTCACTCCCTGGGTGCCGACGCGTCCGCGTCGGTCATGTGCGCGATGGGGGCGCCCCTTGGCTGCACCAGGCGGGCGGCATGTCGGCAGAGGCTATCGGATGCCGGGAAGGCCGTGTTCACCGCCCGTTCACGGTCCGATCGACGCGGTCTGCCCCGGCCTTTGCCTGCCTTTGCCGAGATCATCATGGGTGATGGGCGGCCCGGCCCACAAACCCGCGCCCGCAGACCGGGCATCGGGGACATCGCGAGCGCCGCGCCGTCCGGCATAGGGTGGACGACCATGACATGGCTGATCACCGGCGGAGCCGGATACATCGGGGCGCATGTGGCACGGGCCATGGCCGAGGCCGGAGAGCACGTCGTGGCGCTGGACGACCTCTCCGCGGGGGTGCCCACGCGGCTTCCGGCGGGCATCCCGCTCGTCGAGGGCTCCGCGCGCGACGGCGACCTGCTGAAGCGGGTCTTCGCCGAACACGCGGTGACCGGTGTGGTGCATCTCGCGGCCCGCAAGCAGGTGGCCGAGTCCGTCGCCCAGCCGACCCGCTACTACCAGGAGAACGTGGGCGGTCTCGCCACGCTGCTGGAGGCGGTCGCCGGGGCCGGGATCGGACGGTTCCTGTTCTCGTCGTCCGCGGCCGTCTACGGAAACCCGGATGTGGACCTCATCACGGAGGACACTCCGTGCGCTCCGGTGAACCCCTACGGCGAGACCAAGCTGGCCGGGGAGTGGCTGGTGCGGGCGGCGGGCCGGGCGCACGGCATCGCGACGGCGTGCCTGCGCTACTTCAACGTGGCGGGCGCGGCGGCGCCGGAGCTGGCCGACACCGGTGTCTTCAACATCGTCCCCATGGTGTTCGACCGGCTCACCCGGGGCGAGGCCCCGCGGATCTTCGGCGACGACTATCCGACACCCGACGGCACCTGCGTCCGTGACTACATCCACGTCGCCGATCTGGCGGAGGCCCACCTGGCGGCCGCCCGCCGGCTGTCCGCGCCCGGCGCGGCGGGCGATCTGACGGTGAACATCGGCCGGGGCGAGGGCGTCTCGGTGCGCGAGCTGGTCACGCTCATCGGCGAGGTCAGCGGCGACACCCGGCCGGCCCTCGTCGAGGCGCGGCGCCCCGGGGACGCCCCGCGCGCGGTCGCCTCAGCCACCCGGGCCGCCCAGGAGCTGGGCTGGACGGCCCGGCGTGGAGCGCGCGAGATGGTCGAGTCGGCTTGGCAGGGCTGGCTGCTGCACCACGGCCACTGAGGCCCCACAGACCCTGACCTGCGCTTCGTTTACGCAGGTCAGGGCACATGACAACGGTGTTCAGTGCCGCGTTGCCCGATACCCCCCACCCGTAGTTCACTGTGGTCCCGGGACGATCACAGGAGGCGTTTCCCATGGGGGCTGGGCACGATCACGGGCACGCGCACGGACACGGCGAAGCGGTCACCGGCACGGCGGCCGCCGCGTACCGGGGACGGCTGCTCGTCGCCCTGTCGATCACGCTCGGCGTCATGGTGGTGGAGATCGTCGGCGGGGTGCTCGCGGACTCCCTGGCGCTGGTCGCGGACGCGGCGCACATGGCGACGGACGCACTGGGCCTGGGCATGGCCCTGGTGGCCATCCACGTGGCGAACCGGCCGCCGAGCGCCCGCCGCACCTTCGGGTACGCCCGCGCCGAGATCCTCGCCGCGCTCGCCAACTGCCTGCTGCTGCTCGGCGTCGGCGGCTATGTCCTGTACGAGGCGGTCCAGCGCTTCCTCACGCCCGCCGACACCGAGGGCGGGCTGATGATCGTGTTCGGTCTGATCGGCCTGGTCGCCAACATGATCTCGCTGACGCTGCTGATGCGCGGCCAGAAGGACAGTCTGAACGTGCGCGGCGCGTTCCTGGAGGTGGCGGCGGACGCGCTGGGTTCCGTGGCGGTGATCGTCTCGGCGGTGGTGATCCTCACCACGGGCCGGCAGGCGGCCGACCCGATCGCCTCGCTCGTGATCGGCCTGATGATCGTGCCGCGCACGGTGAAGCTGCTGCGCGAGACCCTCGACGTGCTGCTGGAGGCGGCGCCGAAGGACGTCGACATGGCGGACGTGCGGGCTCACCTTCTCGCGCTGGAGGGTGTCGAGGACGTCCACGACCTGCACGCCTGGACGATCACGTCCGGTATGCCGGTGCTGTCCGCGCACGTCGTGGTGCACTCCGACGTCCTGAGCGCGATCGGCCACGAGAAGATGCTCCACGAGCTCCAGGGCTGCCTGGGCGACCACTTCGACGTGGCGCACTGCACCTTCCAGCTGGAGCCGGGCGGGCACGCGGAGCACGAGGCACGGTTGTGCCACTGAGACCGGCCGCCGCCGGAACGCAGCGGTCCGGCGCGCGCTCGCGTCCTTGAGTCCACAACCCGACGTTCGCGCGGCCCCGGCCCGGACGGTTCCCCGGCCACCCCGCCGGGCACGATCACTTATCGGGCCCCGTCTCCCGGTGTCCGACCGGTGCCGGACGCACCCCCGCCCCCTTCGCGGGACATGCGGTCGTGCCGCGAAGTGCCGGGAGTGCCGGATTCGTACGGCAGACTTGGGGGCGCGAGGACCGATGCTAAGGATGGGTATGCCGATCACACCTGCCGCCGCGACGCACAGCTCGTCGAACGGCACCGCGGACGCGATTTTGCTGGAACTGGTCGACGAGAACGGTGTGACGATCGGCACCGCGGAGAAGCTCGCCGCCCATCAGCCGCCGGGACAGCTGCACCGCGCCTTCTCCGTGTTCCTCTTCGACGAGCACGGGCGGCTGCTGCTCCAGCAGCGGGCGCTGGGCAAGTACCACTCCCCCGGTGTGTGGTCCAACACCTGCTGCGGCCACCCGTACCCCGGTGAGGCGCCCTTCGCGGCGGCCGCTCGACGGACGTACGAGGAGCTCGGTGTCTCGCCGACACTGCTCGCGGAGGCGGGCACGGTCCGCTACAACCACCCGGACCCGGAGTCGGGCCTGGTCGAGCAGGAGTACAACCACCTGTTCGTCGGCCTGGTGCAGTCCCCGCTGCGGCCGGACCCGGAGGAGGTCGGCGACACGGTCTTCGTGACCCCGGCCGAGCTGGCGGAACGGCATGCGAAGGACCCGTTCTCCGCCTGGTTCATGACCGTGCTGGACGCGGCCAGGCCCGCGGTCAGGGAACTGACGGGACCGTCGGCCGGCTGGTGAGCCCCGCGGTCAGATCAGCCGGACGGGTTTGAGCGGCAGGGCGGCCCAGATCACCTTGCCGCCGCTCGACGTGTGCTCGACGTCGCACACTCCGCCCGCCTCGCGGGTGATCTCGCGGACCAGGAGCAGTCCGCGGCCGCCGACCTGGCCGTGGTCGGCCTCCAGGGCCGTCGGGCGGTAGGGGTGGTTGTCCTCCACCGACACCCGCACCCACTCGGCTCCGACGGCCACCTCCACGGCGAGCATCGGCGACAGCAGCGCCGCGTGCTTGACGGCGTTGGTCACCAGCTCCGAGACGATCAGCAGCAGGCCCTGGACCAGGTCGTCGGAGACCGGTACGCCCTGGCGGTACAGCAGGTCCCGCACGGCGTGCCGCGCCTGCGGGACCGAGGCGTCGACGGCGGGGGCGGTGAACCGCCAGACACCCTCGTACGGCAGCGGATCCGGCACTCTCGGTTCGAGGGGCTGGTCTGTCGCGCCTTCCGGTGCGCCTCCTGGGCGTGGGCCGGTCCCGCGCCCGTGGTTCTCCATCGTCCGGTCGCCACCCTTGCGCTCGATTGTCACCACACGTCGAGTGTTGGTAACGCACCGCTCCGTGCCGGAGAACTGGCCAGAAGTCAGCGATTATCGAGCACCTCTGGCCGTTGGCGTACGACATCGTCGGTTGCGAGACCGAATCTGTCCTGGTCGCGCCGACTTCGCGAACTATTCGGGTTGTACGGGTTTGGTGGCGGCACCGACCACCCTGATGGATCACGCGTTCCACGCCTGCGGCTAGCATCCGCCGCATGGAGCCCCAGCTGCTGCACAGCGTCACCGATTCGGTCGCCACCGTCGTCATCCACCATCCGGCCAAGCGCAACGCCATGACGGCCGCGATGTGGCGGGCGCTGCCCCCGCTGCTGGACGCCATGGCCGCCGATCCCGGCGTACGGGCCCTGGTGCTGACCGGGGAAGGGGGCACGTTCTGCGCGGGGGCCGACATCTCCACCCTCCAGGGCTCGCCCGAGGAGGCGCAGCGGCTGGCCGTGCTCGCCGAGGAGGCGCTGGCCGCCTTCCCGAAGCCGACGCTGGCCGCGGTGCGGGGGCACTGTGTGGGTGGGGGCTCGCAGCTGGCGGCGGCCTGCGATCTGCGGTTCGCGGAGGAGGGCGCGCTGTTCGGGGTGACGCCGGCGAAGCTGGGGATCGTCTATCCCGCCTCCTCCACCAGGAGACTGGCGTCGCTGGTCGGTCCGGCCGCCACCAAGTACCTGCTGTTCTCCGGCGAGTTGATCGACGCGGAGCGGGCGCTGCGCACGGGTCTGGTCGACGAGGTGCTGCCCGTGGGCGAACTCGGCAAGCGGGTCGCGGAGTTCACCCGCATCCTGTCGTCGCGCTCACAGCTGACCCAGGCCGCGGCGAAGGAGTTCGCGAACGGACGCACCGACCGCGACGCGCATTGGGCGCAGCGGGCGCGCGAAAGCGACGACACCGCGGAGGGCGTCGCCGCGTTCCTGGAGCGCAGGCAGCCGCGCTTCACCTGGACCACGTCAGGATGAAGCGGCTCCGCGCGCGCAGCTCGGCGACGATGTGCTCGGGTGCCTTCTCGGGGGAGCCCGCGTCGTAGGGCGGCTGCGGGTCGTGTTCGGTCCCCAGTTGGACAGCGTCTCTGGACCTCTTGAGGATCCTGGGTCGTCGCGCGGCCCCGAAAGGTGGAAGCGGTAACGAGCGCGGACGAGTCCGGGCCGATCCTTGGGTGGGGTCGACCTCGATCGCCGGGTGGTCGCGGGCGAGCTTGCCGCAGTAGGCCCAGTGGGGCGTCGCACGGTGGCCGTCCAGCAGGCCCGCCGCGGCGAGCAGGATCGCCCGGGTGCAGACGGAGACGAGGCGTTCGGCGCGCGAGGTTCGCTGCGCCGTGCGGTCGATTCCTGGCGGGCCGGAGGACGGCCGCAACGACGGGTTCCCCGCCTTTCCTGCCATCGACGTGCCGGCGTCCTGCCAGGGAGGATTCGACGCAGCGCCGCTCCGTCACCCCGCCCTGAGCCCCCGTTGTCGGTGCCACCTGCCACAATTGCCGCGCAACCTCAGTGGAGAAGGCGGTACGGGATCGTGACGACACCCCTCGTAGGGTCCATCGAAGGCAGGATCGCCGAGGAGCTCGGCGTACGGGAGCGGCAGGTCAAGGCTGCCGTGGAGCTGCTCGACGGCGGTTCGACGGTGCCCTTCGTCGCCCGCTACCGCAAGGAAGCGACCGAGATGCTCGACGATGCGCAGCTGCGCACGATCGAGGAGCGGCTGCGCTATCTGCGGGAGCTGGAGGAGCGGCGGACGGCGATCCTGGAGTCGGTGCGCGAGCAGGGCAAGCTCACCGAGGAACTTCAGGCGCAGATCCGGGGTGCCGAGACCAAGGCACGCCTGGAGGACATCTACCTGCCGTACAAGCCCAAGCGGCGCACCAAGGCGCAGATCGCGCGCGAGGCGGGCCTCGAGCCGCTCGCCGAGGGGCTGCTCGGCGACCCGACCGTGGCGCCCCTTGCCGCGGCCGCCGCGTTCGTCGACGCCGACAAGGGCGTGGCCGATCCGCAGGCCGCGCTGGACGGCGCCCGCGCGATCCTCACCGAGCGGTTCTCGGAGGACGCCGACCTCATCGGCGAGCTGCGCGAGCGCATGTGGGTACGCGGCCGCCTCGCCGCCAAGGTCCGGGAGGGCAAGGAGGAGGCGGGCGCCAAGTTCGCCGACTACTTCGACTTCGCCGAGCCGTTCACCGAGCTGCCCTCGCACCGCGTCCTGGCGATGCTGCGTGGTGAGAAGGAGGAGGTCCTCGACCTCGTCCTGGAGCCGGAGGAGCCGACGGAGGGTCCTTCGTCGTACGAGGGCATCGTCGCGCACCGCTTCGGGATCGCCGAGCGCGGGCGCCCCGGCGACAAGTGGCTGACGGACACGGTCCGCTGGGCGTGGCGCACCCGCCTTCTCGTCCACCTCGGCATCGACCTGAGGCTGCGGCTGCGTACGGCCGCCGAGGACGAGGCGGTCAACGTCTTCGCGGCGAACCTGCGGGACCTGCTGCTGGCCGCCCCGGCGGGCACACGCGCGACGCTGGGCCTGGACCCCGGTTTCCGTACGGGCGTGAAGGTGGCCGTGGTCGACGCGACCGGCAAGGTGGTGGCGACCGACGTCATCTACCCGCACGTCCCGGCCAACAAGTGGGACGAGGCCGTCGCCAAGCTCGCGCGGCTCGCCGAGGAGCACGCGGTCGAGCTGATCGCCATCGGCAACGGCACGGCGTCCCGCGAGACCGACAAACTCGCCGGTGAACTCATCACCAGGCATCCCGAGTTGAAGCTCACCAAGGTGATGGTGTCCGAGGCGGGCGCGTCCGTGTACTCGGCCTCCGCCTTCGCCTCGCAGGAGCTGCCCGACATGGACGTGTCGCTGCGCGGCGCGGTCTCCATCGCGCGCCGGCTCCAGGACCCGCTGGCCGAGCTGGTGAAGATCGACCCGAAGTCGATCGGTGTCGGCCAGTACCAGCACGACCTGTCCGAGGTGAAGCTGTCGCGTTCGCTGGACGCGGTGGTCGAGGACTGTGTGAACGGCGTCGGCGTGGACGTGAACACGGCATCCGCCCCGCTGCTCTCGCGCGTGTCCGGCATCTCCTCCGGGCTGGCCGAGAACATCGTGGCCCACCGGGATGCGAACGGCCCGTTCAAGTCCCGTTCCCAGCTGAAGGGCGTGGCCCGGCTCGGTCCCAAGGCCTACGAGCAGTGCGCGGGCTTCCTGCGGATCCGGGGCGGAGACGACCCGCTGGACGCGTCCAGCGTGCACCCGGAGGCGTATCCGGTGGTGCGGCGCATGGTGAAGACCTCGGGGCAGGAGGTGGCCTCGCTCGTCGGCAACACCTCCGTGCTGCGGTCGCTGAAGCCGAACGACTTCGTGGACGAGACGTTCGGTCTGCCGACGGTGACCGACATCCTCAAGGAGCTGGAGAAGCCGGGGCGCGACCCGCGGCCCGCCTTCAAGACGGCCACCTTCAAGGAGGGCGTCGAGAAGATCTCCGACCTCTCCTCCGGGATGATCCTGGAGGGCGTCGTGACGAACGTGGCGGCCTTCGGGGCGTTCATCGACGTCGGCGTCCATCAGGACGGTCTGGCGCACGTCTCCGCGCTGTCGAAGACGTTCGTCAAGGACCCGCGGGACGTCGTGAAGCCCGGCGACATCGTCAAGGTGAAGGTCCTCGACGTGGACATTCCGCGCAAGCGCATCTCACTGACGCTGCGGCTGGACGACGAGGCGGCGCCGCAGGACGCCGAGCGGACCTCCGGTGGGGGCCGTCAACAGCGGGGCGGGCGTCCGCCTCAGCAGCGGCAGCAACAGCGGCAGGGACAGGGCCAGCAGGGGCAGGGCCAGCAGCGGCAGGGGCGTGGTGGGAGCGGCGGTGCCCGTCAGGCACCCGCCCCGGCCAACAGCGCGATGGCCGACGCGCTGCGCCGGGCGGGGCTGCTGGACCAGAAGAAGGGCAGGAGCTGAACCGACGGGCCCGACCCCCGACGTCGTACGGGGCCGGGCCCGTCACACCGGACAGCGGCAGGGAGGTCAGCGTTCCGTCACCTTGCCGTCCGCCACCTCCAGGCGGCGTGTCACGTGGACCGCGTCCAGCATGCGGCGGTCGTGGGTGACCAGCAGGAGCGTGCCCTCGTAGGCGTCGAGGGCCGACTCCAGTTGCTCGATGGCCGGCAGGTCGAGGTGGTTGGTCGGCTCGTCGAGGACGAGGAGGTTGACGCCCCTGCCCTGGAGCAGGGCCAGCGCCGCGCGGGTGCGTTCGCCGGGTGACAGGGTCGACGCCTGGCGCAGCACGTGGTCCGACTTCAGGCCGAACTTGGCCAGCAGGGTGCGGACCTCGACCGGTTCGGTGTCGGGGACCGCCGCGCAGAACGCGTCCAGCAGGGACTCGGAGCCGTGGAACAGCAGGCGGGCCTGGTCGACCTCGCCGACCAGGACGCCGGAGCCGAGGGCGGCATGGCCCGCGTCCAGCGGGACGCGGCCGAGGAGCGCGCCGAGCAGGGTCGACTTGCCGGCGCCGTTCGCGCCGGTGACCGCGACCCGGTCCGCCCAGTCGATCTGGAGGGACACCGGGCCGAACGTGAAGTCGCCGCGCCGTACCTCGGCGTCCCGCAGGGTCGCCACGACCGCGCCCGAGCGCGGTGCCGCGGCGATCTCCATGCGCAGGTCCCACTCCTTGCGCGGTTCGTCGACGGTCTCGAGCCGTTCGATCATGCGCTGGGTCTGCCGGGCCTTCGCGGCCTGCTTCTCGCTGGCCTCGCTGCGGAACTTGCGGCCGATCTTGTCGTTGTCGTTGTTCGCCTTGCGCCGGGCGTTCTTGACGCCCTTGTCCATCCAGGAGCGCTGCATCTGGGCGCGGTCCTGGAGGGCGGCCCTCTTGTCGGCGTACTCCTCGTAGTCCTCGCGGGCGTGCCTGCGGGCCACGTCCCGCTCCTCCAGGTAGGCCGCGTAGCCGCCGCCGTAGAGGTTGATCTGCTGCTGGGCGAGGTCGAGTTCGAGGACCTTGGTGACGGTGCGGGTGAGGAACTCGCGGTCGTGGCTGACGACGACGGTGCCGGCGCGCAGGCCGGTCACGAAGCGTTCGAGGCGCTCCAGGCCGTCGAGGTCGAGGTCGTTGGTGGGCTCGTCGAGCAGGAAGACGTCGTAGCGGGAGAGGAGGAGGGAGGCCAGGCCCGCGCGGGCGGCCTGGCCGCCGGACAGGGATGTCATCGGCTGCTCCAGGCCGACGCCGAGGCCGAGCGAGTCGGCGACCTCCTCGGCCCGCTCGTCCAGGTCGGCTCCGCCCAGGCCGAGCCAGCGTTCCAGGCTCGTCGCGTAGGCGTCGTCGGCGCCCGGGGCGCCGTCGACCAGCCCCTGGGTGGCCTCGTCCATCGCCAGCTGGGCCGCGGCGACCCCGGTGCGGCGGGCGAGGAACTCCCGCACGCTCTCGCCGGGCCGCCGCTCCGGCTCCTGCGGGAGATGGCCGACGGTCGCCGTCGGCGGGGAGAGCCTGAGCTCACCCTGCTCCGGTGTGCTCAGTCCGGCGAGCAGGCGCAGCAGCGTGGACTTGCCGGCGCCGTTGGCACCGACGAGACCGATCACGTCACCGGGCGCGACGACGAGGTCGAGCCCGGTGAAGAGGGAGCGGTCGCCGTGTCCGGCGGCGAGGTTCTTGGCGACGAGGGTGGCAGTCATCAGGTCGTCGATCCTACGACAGGGCCTGGCGGCCGGATGGCGGACCGGTCAGCGGGGCATCGCCTCCACCAGCACGCTTCCCGACGTCCTGGCCACGACGAAGGACGCGCCCCTGACCGCCTTCGCGTCGAGGGCGATGCGGTGCCGGCCGGGTTCCAGGACGCCGTCGAAGACCTCGTGCGTGTGGGCGCGGGAGAGACGGTCGAGGCGGTACGTGGTCAGTCGGACCCGGCAGGACGAGGTGACCTCGACGCCCGCCTCTCCGTCGGCGGCGACCAGCCGGGTGAGGCGGCGCTGACCCGCGGGGCTGCGGTCCAGGGCGTGTTCGATCTGGGCGACGAGCAGCGGGACGATCGGGGCGAGGCCCTCGACATAGGCGACGTCGAGTCCGGCGCGCTCGAAGGAGCCGCGCACGGCGGCGCGTTCCGCCGCGCCCACCGTGGCGCCGAAGGCGACGGCGCCGTAGGCGCGCAGCTCGTCGGCGGGGACGTCGTGTGCGTCGCGGGTGATGTCGGCGCCGATGCCGATGGTGCGCAGGGCGGCGGCGAGCTTGGCCAGGACGGCGACGCGGGCGCCGATCAGCAGCACCCGGCGGCGGCTCGCGTGGTCGTGGCCGTTCAACAGGGAGTGCAGAGCGGCTCGGTACTCGCGGCCGTGGAAGCGGAAGGGGCCGATGCCGTGGTAGCCGTTGAGCTCCAGGTCGACGTCCTGCTCCGTCTGCCAGGCGAAGTCCCGCCAGACGTAGTCGTCGCCGTGTCTGTCGATGACGGCGGTGACCGCGCCGCAGGCGAGGTCGGCGCACTCGGGGCAGCCGTAGATGACGTACCGTCCGCCGGGCAGTGGCGCCTGTGCCTCCAGGAGGAGGTTGCGCACCTGCTCGGTGAAGATCGCGGGCGGGACGTCGGAGGCGAGCGGGGAGACGGCGTCGAGGTCGGAGAGCTGGTACAGCAAGGGGCGTCCGTCCACGACGAAGTCCAGGAAGTCCCGGTGGATCTGGTAGCCACCGTCGGCGAGCACCGCACCGGCGCGCATCGCCGGGGCCAGTCCGAAGGTCACGTACTCGGCAGACATGCTGTGAGTATTCCCAGAGTCGCGGCGTTCTGAGCACGGCATGACAGATTCCGCTAACGTCCCCGCGTGGCACGTGGATCGAGTGACGATGTGATCGTGATCGGCGGCGGGGTGATCGGGCTGACGACGGCCGTCGTGCTGGCCGAACGCGGCCGGCGGGTGCGGGTGTGGACGCGGGATCCCGTCGAGCGGACCACCTCGGCCGTCGCCGGCGCGCTGTGGTGGCCATACCACATCAAGCCCGTCGCGTCGGCGCGGGCGTGGGCACTGCGGTCCCTGGACGTGTACGAGGAGCTGGCCGAGCGGCCCGAGACGACCGGCGTACGCCTGGTCGAAGGGGTGCTGGGCGAGACGGACCTCGACGAGGTGGCCGGCTGGGCGTCCGCCCGGCTGCCGGGCCTGCGTGCGGCGACGGCGGACGAGTACGCCGGGACGGGAGTGTGGGCGCGGCTGCCGCTGATCGACATGGCGGCGCATCTGCCGTGGCTGCGGGAGCGGTTGGTGAAGGCGGGCGGCTCGGTCGAGGAGCGTACGGTGTCCGACCTGGCGGAAGCGGAAGCCCCGGTCGTCGTCAACTGCACGGGGCTGGGCGCCCGCGGCCTGGTGCCGGACCCCTCGGTACGGCCCGTGCGGGGGCAGTTGGTCGTCGTGGAGAACCCCGGGATCCGCACCTGGCTCGTCGCCACGAACGCCGCGGGCGAGATGGCGTACTTCTTTCCGCAGCCGGGCCGGCTGCTCCTGGGCGGCACCGCGGAGGACGACGTCTGGTCCGCGGAGCCCGATCCGGCGGTGGCGGAGGCGATCGTACGGCGGTGTGCGGCGCTGCGGCCGGAGATCGCCGGGGCGCGGATCCTGGGGCACCGGGTGGGCCTGCGGCCCGCGCGCGAGACCGTACGGCTGGAGCGTGAACCCCTGCCGGACGGACGGGCGTTGGTGCACCACTACGGCCATGGTGGCGCGGGCGTGACGGTGGCCTGGGGATGCGCGGAGGAGGCGGCCGCGCTGGCCGCCTCCTCCTGAGCGTTCACGGGATCCGAGCGCCTACGGGATCTGAGCACTCACGGGAGGAGCGTCTACGGGATCCGGTGGGCGTTCAGCGGTGCCCGTACGCCGTCCAGGGTTCCGGCGTCGACCGCTTCGGCCGCCGATCCGGCCGTGGCGTGCGCGAAGGCGGCCGCGCCGCCGACCAGCGGGACCCGGGCCGAGGTGCGGGACAGGTCCAGGGTGAGGGTCGGGGTGGTGGAGGGCGGGTCGATGAGGTCCTTGTCCGTGCCCGCCACGATCAGCGCCAGGCGGTGTCCCTTGGGCACGACGTGGTCGGTGGCGGCCAGGTCCAGGGTGATCGTGTACGCCTTGCCCGGGGTGAGCGGGACGCCCTTCAGGTCGGAGGCGTAGTTGCCGAGATCGGCCCAGCCGCGGCTGAGGACCGTGTAGTCGACGGCGGCGGTCTTCGCCTGGGTCTCCTTGAAGCAGGCGCTGTCGCCGGTGCTGCTCACGCCCCAGCAGGTGCGGTCGGTGAGGGTGGTGATGCCCTCGCCGCTCGCCGCGTAGTCGCGGATGGTGTCTGGGCCGAGGTCGACCAGGACGGCGGAGAGGTGGGCCGTCGCGGTCGTCGGGGTCGCGGTGACGGTGACCTCGGAGGAACCGGACAGGCGCAGGTCGCCGGTGAGGGGACCGGTCACGAAGCCCGCCTTGTCCGGCGTGGCGGTGTCGATCTGCGCGGCCCAGTCGGTTTCGCTGAGCCGCGGGTTGTCGGTGAAGGTCTCGGTGCCGGTGCTCTTGCTCAGGCCGAGGGTACCGACGCCCGCCTCGGAGCCGTTCGCGGGGCGCAGGGTCGTCGCCAGGGTGCCGCGCGGGGGCCAGACCGTCGAGGTGGCCCACTGGTCGGGGTGGCCTTCGATGTCGGCCATGGGCTCGCGGTCGATGCCGTTGTCGTAGCCGAGGAGTTCGTGGTCGAACCAGCGGTGCAGGGTGTCGACCCAGGCGGTGCGGCGGAAGTCGAAGGGGTCGACGTGGCCGGTCCGGGACAGCCAGATCTTGCGCTCGACGCCCTCGTCGGCGAGGGCGTCCCACCACTGGCCGAAGTTCTTGGTGCGGACGTTGAGGTCCTGGAGGCCGTGGACGAGGAAGACGCTAGCCTTCACCTTGCTCGCGTCCTTGACGTAGTCGCGCTCGGTCCACAGGCCGGTCCAGTCGCCGGTGCGCGGGGCCTCGTCGACGAGTTTCTGCTGCACGGCGGCGCACTTGGTGCGGGCGTCGGGGCTGTCGACGTAGTCGGAGAGCCAGTCGGGGCCGGAGTCGTAGAGCGGGGCGCCCTTGGCGAAGTAGTAGTCGTACCAGGAGGAGATGGCGCTGATCGGGACGATGGTCTTCAGGCCCTTGACACCGGTGGCGGCGACGCCGTTGGCGATGGTGCCGTCCCAGCTCTTGCCGATCATGCCCGTGCTGCCGTCCGTCCAGCTCGCCCGCACCTTGGTCGTGCCGGTGCGGGTGGTGTACGCCCTCGCCCGGCCGTTCAGCCAGTCGATCACGGCCTTCGCGGACTGGATGTCGGAGCGGCCGCCGACGTCGACGCAGCCGTCGGAGCGGTTGGTGCCGGCGAGGTCGACGCCGACGAAGGCGTAGCCGCGGGGCACGAAGTAGTTGTCGTAGAACAGCGGCATCTGGACCACGTTGCCGGCGGCGTCGTACGTCTTCTTCTGGCTCTCGTTGCCGCGGCCGCAGCAGGAGTAGTAGGGGCTGGCGTCCATGATGACGGGCACCTTGCGGCCCTGCTCGGCCGCTTCGCGGGGCCGGACGATGTCGGCGGCGACGCGGTCGGTCTTCCCGTCGCCGTCGCCGTCGAGACCGGTGTCCACCCAGACGGCCTCACGGACGGCGTCGGCGTAGGAGTAGACGGGCCTGCTCTCCCGCGGGGCGCCGTGGGCCGCCGCCGGAGTGAGGAAGGCGGCCATGAGGGCGGCGACGGCCGCTGTCGCGAGCGTTCTCCAGGTCGTGAAGCGCATGCGTTTTGGCATGCGCGGACGGTACATCGGTCAACTCCCGTGCAGAAGACGGCAACCGGACGCCCTTGGGACGGGGCAGAGTGGTGGGACCGTTCGGCTCGTGACGGCCGAATGGCGATCGTGTGACAGCGGGGAGCGTCGACACGCGTGGGGGCACAGGTACTCAATAGGCTCCGAACAGACTTCGTGCCCCTACGACTTGGAGCTTTCGTGCACCGCAGAATCATCGCGCCGGGCGCACTCGCTGCGGCTTCCGTGTTGCTGGCGATCCCGGCATCCGCCGCGAGCCACTCCCCCGGCGCACCGGGCATCGGCGACCCCTACTACCCGGCCTACGGCAACGGCGGATACGACGTCTCCCACTACGACATCCGGCTGACGTACCAGCCGGCCACGGACGAGCTGGAGGGTACGGCGACGATCCTGGCGAAGACCACACAGGACCTGTCGCGCTTCGACCTGGACTTCCTGCTCGACGTGAGCGAGGTGCGCGTCAACGGCGCCAAGGCGACGTTCGCGACCTCCGGGCAGCACGAGCTGGTGGTCACCCCGAAGTCCCCGCTCGCCAAGGGCACGCCGGTCACGGTCGTCGTCCGCTACAGCGGAGTGCCGTCCACGAAGAGCGCGTACGGCTTCTCCACCTGGCACCGCACCCCGGACGGCGCCGTCGCGGCCGACGAGCCCGAGTCGGCCTGGTGGTGGTTCCCGAGCAACGACCACCCGCTCGACAAGGCGACCTACGACGTGTCCGTGGCCGTGCCGGACGGCACCCGGGCCATCTCCAACGGCACGCTCCAGTCGACGAGTTCACGCCTCGGCTGGACCCGCTACAACTGGCGCTCCAACAAGCCGCAGGCGACCTATCTGACCACCCTGGCCATCGGTGGGTTCGACATCACGACCGGCACGTCCGACGGCGGCGTCCCCGTCGTCAACGCCTACAGCGAGGACCTCGGCGACAACGACGGGGCGGCACGGGCGAGCGTGGAGCGCACCGGCGAGCTCGTCGACTGGCTGAGCGGCTACTTCGGGCCGTATCCCTTCAGCTCCGCGGGCGGCTACGTGCCCAACACGACCACCGGGTTCGCGCTGGAGACCCAGACCCGCGTCTACTACAGCCCACGGCAGTTCGCGAACGGCTCCAACACCTCGGTGGTCGTACACGAGCTGGCGCACCAGTGGTACGGCGACTCCGTGTCCCTGAAGGGCTGGAAGGACATCTGGATCAACGAGGGCTTCGCGCGCTACGCCCAGTGGTTGTGGTCCGAGCACGAGGGCGAGGGCACGACCCAGGAGCTCGCCGACTACGTGTACGCCTCGCACCCGGCCGACGACGCCTTCTGGACCGTCGAACCCGGTGACCCCGGCCCGGACAACCAGTTCGACATCGCCGTCTACGACCGGGGCGCGCTGGCGATCCAGGCGCTGCGCAACGAGATCGGCGACGACGCGTTCTTCGCCGTCCTGAAGGGCTGGCCACAGGAGCACGCGTACGGCAACGCGTCGGTCGCCGACTTCCAGGCGTACGCCGAGCGGGTGTCCGGGAAGTCCCTCACCGCGCTGTTCGACGCCTGGTTGTTCCAGCCGTCGAAGCCGGCTGCGCCGACGGCCTCCCTGGCGAAGGCCTCCTCGGTTCCCGTGCAGCCGAGGTCATGGAAGAAGATCGCGGCTACGAACGACGTGCACGAGAACTGATCGTCGCGGTGTGAGCGGCTCGGGGCCGGTGCCCCGGGCCGCCCAGCGCCCTAGCGTGTGGTGGTCCACGCCTCCGGCTCGCCGACCCGGGCGAGGAGTTCGTCCCGGCCGATCGCGTCGGCCTGCGTGGCCGGCACGGTGCAGGCGTGGGCGCCGGCCACCGCGCCGTACCGGGCGCACCGCTGCGGCGCCTCGCGGTTCAGCCAGCCGAAGAGGAACGCGGACGCGAAGGCGTCGCCCGCGCCGTTGGAGTCCACCACCGGCGACGCGGGCGCGACCGCCGGTATGTGGGTCAGCTCGTCGTCGGCCAGCAGATAGGCGCCCTCGGCTCCGGCCGTGGCGACCACCACCTCGGCCCGGCCGCGGTCGGCGATGCGGCGCATGGTCCGCTCGGGGTCGGACAGCGCGGTCGTGGACAGGAAGACGACGTCCGCGCTGTAGGCGAACGGCTCCTGGTAGGGGTTCTCGCCGTCCCAGTTGTGCAGGTCGGTGGAGATGCTCACGCCGGCCTCGCGCAGCAAGGGCAGCGCGTGGGCGCAGGGCTGGGTGATGGACACGTGCGCGTGGCGGCTCGCCTCGGCCAGGGCCCGGACCGTGGCCTCGGGGAGGCGGTCGTCGGCGTGGCCGCGGCTCGTGTCGTACAGGGACAGGCGGCGGCCGTCCGGGCTCACGAGGTTGACGGCGCGCTTGGTGCCGGCGGGCTGCGGGATCTCGGTGAGGGCGATGCCCTTCTCCCGGTGCAGGGCGCGCACCAGGTCGCCCTCGGGGTCGTCGCCGAGCAGGTCGAGGTGGTGGGTGCGCAGGCCGAGGGCGCTCAGACCGAGGGCGACGAAGTCGCCGGTCTGTCCGGCGCGGGCCCTGATCCCGCTGTCGATCATGTAGCTGTCGGCGTACGGGAGCGGCAGCTCCGGCACGTACACGATCGTGTCCACGCCCGCGCCGCCCAGCACGAGGACGTCGGTGTCACGGCTCAACTCGGCCCCTCCCCATGGTCGTACACCGTCACTTCGATGCCCCGCTTCACCAGCCGCTCGGCGATGAGCGGCTCGATGCGGGACCACTTCCCACCGGCCAGGCCGCAGCCTATCCGGGGCATGTGGACGGAGGCGCCCCTTTCGATCACCCGGTCGGCGAGGCGGCCCAGCGCGGCGTCGATCGCCTCGTAGCGCACGGGGACGCCCTTGCTGCCTATGGGGGTCCCCCCGCGCGAGCGAAGCCGAGCGTGGGGGACCATGCCCCGCTGACCCACCATGTTGGCCACCCATACATACGGCTCGACCTGGACGAGCTGGACCGCGCCCAGGCCGGAGTCGTTCGACGCGCGGGCGCGGTGCCAGGCGCGGTACGCCGCCTCCGGCTCGGGCCAGCGGCGGGACACGGCCAGGACGAAGCCCTTTCCCCATCCCCCGATGTCGTTGCAGACATGGGCGATCACCTTGACGCCCTTGACCGACGGCACGGTGGCGTCACCCCGGACATACGTGATCTCCGACATGACGCCATTGTGGGCGCAGGCACTGACAGTGGCCGTGACCAGCTAGTTCGTGTGCTTCGAGAGCTCGGTCAGCTCCTGGTCCGCGGACTGGCCGACCCTGCGTCGCAGCGCGAACCAGCCGCCGACCAGCAGGACCGCGATCACGGGGATGAGCAGGAGCGTCTTGCGGCCGACCTCGGCGTCGTTCCACATCAGGCCGAGCACGGCGAGCAGGAAGGCGATCGTGACGATCTCCGTGACGGGACTGCCGGGCAGCCGGAAGGAGGGCCGGACGACCTGGCCGACCTTGGCCCGGCGGACGAAGACCAGGTGGCAGATCATGATGATCACCCAGGTGCTGATGATGCCGAGGGAGGCCACGTTCAGCACGATCTCGAAGGCCTGGCTCGGCATGAGGTAGTTCAGGCCGACGCCGAGCACGCACACCGCGCAGGTCAGCAGGATGCCGCCGTAGGGGACCTGGCTGCGGTTCATGCGGGCGGTGAACTTCGGCGCGGAGCCCGCCATCGCCATGGAGCGCAGGATGCGGCCGGTGGAGTACAGGCCGGAGTTCAGCGACGACATGGCGGCGGTCAGGACCACGAGGTTCATGACGTCGCCGGCCGCCGGGATGCCGATCTTCGACAGGACCGTCACGAACGGGCTCTGGTCGGCCGAGTACACCGAGCCGGGCAGCAGCAGGGCGAGCAGGACGACCGAGCCGACGTAGAACAGGCCGACCCGCCACATGATCGAGTTCACCGCGCGCGGGACGACCTTCTCCGGCTCGGCGGTCTCACCGGCGGCGACGCCGACCAGTTCCAGGGCGGCGTACGCGAAGATCACGCCCTGCATGACGAGGACGACCGGCATCGCACCGTGGGGGAGGAACCCTCCGTGGTCGGTGATCACGTGCAGGCCGGGCGTGCTGCCGCCCACGTCGTGCTGCGTGGCCAGCAGGAAGATGCCGATCAGCATGAAGCCGACGAGCGTGGCGACCTTGACGATCGCGAACCAGAACTCCATCTCGCCGAAGATCTTCACCGAGATGAGGTTGACGGCCAGGACCACCGCCAGCGCGATCAGGGCGAGCAGCCACTGGGGGATGCTCGTGAACATGCTCCAGTAGTGCGTGTAGAGCGCGATCGCGGTGATGTCGGCGATGCCGGTCGTCGACCAGTTCAGGAAGTACATCCAGCCGGCGACGTAGGCGCCCTTCTCGCCGAGGAACTCGCGCGCGTACGACACGAAGGAACCGGAGGACGGGCGGTACAGGACCAGCTCGCCGAGGGCGCGCACGACGAAGAAGGCGAAGACGCCGCAGACGAGGTAGGCGAGCGCGAGGGCCGGGCCCGCGTTGTGGAGGCGGCCGCCTGCGCCCAGGAAAAGTCCGGTGCCGATCGCGCCGCCGATCGCGATCATGTTGACGTGGCGGTGCTTGAGGTTCTTGCTGTAGCCGGCGTCGCCCGCGTCCGCGGGCGTCCCGGTCGCCTGGGGGTGGGCGGCGACCTGTGCCGTGTGCACGGCGTCCTTGGTCACGGGTGGTACCACTCTCTGGTGCTCCCGGGCATCGCGGGCCCGGGCTTCCGTATGGGCAGAGGCCGTGCCTGCCGTTGGTGTCGCGGCACAGGCCGAGCCAGCACCTTCCCAGACGGATCGGACCCCATGCGATGGTTCACGTCACATGGCGTCACTTCTCACACGGTCGTCACATGGTGCGACGCACGGTCCCCGATCATGCGATGCCCAGGTCGCCGAAGGCGCGATGCGCGGGGCCGATGGTGCGATCCAGGTGTCACAGCACCGGTGAGACAGCGATACTGCTGCGCATGACGACCGACGCCGAGGAGCCGACCCTCACCATCGACGAGCTGGCCGCCCGGGCGGGAGTCACGGTCCGCACGGTGCGGTTCTACGGCACCAAGGGTCTGCTGCCGCCGCCGGTGATCGGTCCGCGCCGGGTGGGGCACTACGGCCGGGAGCACCTCGCGCGGCTGGCACTGATCGAGGAGCTGCAGCACCAGGGCATGACACTGGCGGCGATCGAACGCTATCTGCGCCGGCTGCCCGCGGACCTGAGCGCGCACGACCTCGCCCTGCACCGGGCGGTGGTCGCGTCCTGGGCGCCGGACGTGGTGGAAACGGTGTCCCGTGAGGAACTGCGGCGCCGGGCGGGGCGGCCGCTGGACGAGGAGGACGTGGACCGGCTGGTGGCGATGGACGTCGTCGAGCGGGCCGGGGACGGCTACCGCGTCGACCTCGGGCTGCTGCGGCTCGGTGTGGAGCTGCTGGACGTGCCGCTCGCCCAGGAGTCGATCCTCGCGGCCAGGAACGTGCTACTGGAGCACTCGCGCGCGGCGGCGCACGAGCTGTCCCAGCTGCTGCGCGGCGAGGTCTCGGAGCGCGACGCCCGGGCGGTGAAGTCGCTGTCCGCGCACATGCAGCCGCTGATCGTGCAGGCGCTGCTGACCACCTTCCAGCGATCGCTCAGGCAGGAGCTGCGGGAGTGGCTCCCGGGCACGCCCCCGGCCTAGGTCCTGTCCGGTCTCCCCGTCCGGGCTGTGGCGCCCGGACGGGGAGACCGGGCCGCTCGGCGGCAGGTCAGCGCGCGTCCGTGAAGGTCTCCCCCTGGTCCGCCTTCTCCACCAGCAGGGCGGGCGGGGTGAAGCGGTCTCCGTAGCGCTCGGCGAGTTCACGCGCGCGTGCCACGAATCCGGGCAGGCCACCTTCGTAGCCGTTGATGTACTGCAGGACGCCGCCGGTCCAGCCGGGGAAGCCGATGCCGAAGATCGAGCCGATGTTGGCGTCGGCGACGGACGTCAGTACGCCCTCCTCGAGGAGCTTGACGGTGTCGAGCGCCTCGGAGAAGAGCATGCGTTCCTGCATGTCCTCGAACGGGATCTGGCGGCCGGGCTCGGTGAAGTGCTCTCGCAGCCCGGGCCACAGGCCTGCGCGCCTGCCGTCCTCCCCGTACTCGTAGAAGCCGGCGCCGCCGCTGCGGCCGGTGCGGCCGAACTCGTCGACCATGCGGTCGATGACCGCCTCGGCGGGGTGCGCGGGCCAGGTGCCGCCGGCCTCCTCGACGGCCCGCTTCGACTCGTTGCGGATCTTGCGGGGCAGGGTGAGCGTGAGCTCGTCCATCAGGGACAGCACCTTCGCCGGGTAGCCCGCCTGGGCGGCCGCCTGCTCGATGGACGCGGGCTCGATGCCCTCGCCGACCATCGCCACGCCCTCGTTGATGAAGTGCCCGATCACCCGCGAGGTGAAGAAGCCGCGCGAGTCGTTGACGACGATCGGCGTCTTCTTGATCTGCCGGACCAGGTCGAAGGCGCGGGCGAGAGCCTCCTCGCCGGTCCGCTCGCCCTTGATGATCTCGACGAGCGGCATCTTGTCGACGGGCGAGAAGAAGTGCAGCCCGATGAAGTCGGTCTGGCGTTCGACGCCTTCGGCGAGTGCGGTGATGGGGAGCGTGGAGGTGTTGGAGCACAGCAGGGCGTCGGGCTCGACGATGTGCTCGATCTCCTGGAACACCTTGTGCTTGAGCGCCGTGTCCTCGAAGACGGCCTCGATCACCGCGTCACAGCCCGCCAGGTCCCTCGGGTCGGCGGTGGGGGTGATGCGGGCGAGCAGTTCGTCCGCCTTGTCCTGGGTCGTGCGGCCCCGGGAGACCGCCTTGGCGCACAGCTTCTCGGAGTAGCCCTTGCCCTTGACGGCCGCCTCCAGCGAGACGTCCTTGAGGACGACGTCGATGCCCGCGCGGGCGCACGAGTAGGCGATGCCCGCGCCCATCATCCCGGCGCCGAGCACGGCGACCCTGCGGACCTGGCGGGGTTCGACGCCCTTGGGCCGGTTGGCGCCGGAGTTGACGGCCTGGAGGTCGAAGAAGAAGGCCTGGATCATGTTCTTCGAGGTCTGGCCCGCCGCCAGTTCCACGAAGTAGCGGGCCTCGATGACCTGGGCGGTCTCGAAGTCGACCTGGGCGCCCTCGACGGCGGCCGCGAGGATGTTGCGCGGGGCCGGGTAGGGGGCACCGTTGGTCTGCTTGCGCAGGTTGGCGGGGAAGGCCGGCAGGTTCGCCGCGAACTTCGGGTTGGCCGGGGTGCCGCCGGGGATGCGGTAGCCGGGCTTGTCCCAGGGCTGCTGCGACTCGGGGTTGGCGTCGATGAAGGCGCGGGCCTTGGCGAGCATGTCCTCGGGCGTGGCCGCCACTTCGTGGACGAGTCCGTTGTCCAGGGCGCGCTGCGGGCTGTACTGGGTGCCCTGGAGCAGCACCTTCAGCAGTGCGTCGGTGATGCCGAGCAGGCGTACGGTGCGGACGACGCCGCCGCCTCCGGGGAGCAGGCCGAGGGTGACCTCGGGGCAGCCGATCTTGGAGCCGGGGGCGTCGAGAGCGATGCGGTGGTGGCAGGCGAGGGCCAGTTCGTAGCCGCCGCCCAGGGCCGCGCCGTTGATCGCCGCGACGACCGGCTTGCCGAGGGTTTCGATGCGGCGCAGGTTCCGCTTGATCTCGAGGCCGCCGTCGAGGAGCTCCTGGGCGGTGTCGGGCGTGACCCGGATCAGGTCGCGCAGGTCGCCGCCCGCGAAGAAGGTCTTCTTGGCGGAGGTGACGATGATGCCCCGGATGGAGTCCTTCTCGGCCTCCAGGCGGTCCGTGATCACGGCGAGCGACTCGCGGAACGCCTGGTTCATGGTGTTCGCGGACTGGTCGGGGTCGTCGATCACGAGGGTGACGACGCCGGTGCGGTCCTGTTCCCAGCGGATGGTGGTGCTCTTGGTCATGACAGGTGTCTCCGTAGAAGTCTGAGGTCCGCCGGGGAGTTACAGGCGCTCGACGATGGTGGCGATGCCCATGCCGCCGCCCACGCAGAGCGTGGCGAGGCCGTACCGCTTGTCCTGGCGCTCCAGTTCGTCGACGAGGGTGCCGAGGATCATCGCGCCGGTGGCACCGAGCGGATGGCCGAGCGCGATCGCGCCGCCGTTGACGTTGACCTTGTCCAGGGACAGGCCCATGTCCTTCACGAAGCGCAGGACGACGGCCGCGAAGGCCTCGTTGATCTCGACGAGGTCGATGTCGTCGATGGTCAGGCCGGCCTTGGCGAGGGCCTTGCGGGTGGCGGGCGCGGGCCCGGTGAGCATGATGGTCGGCTCGGAGCCGGAGACGGCCGCCGAGACGATCCGCGCGCGCGGGGTGAGCCCGTACCGCTCGCCGACCTCCTTCGAGCCGATGGCGACGAGCGACGCGCCGTCCACGATGCCGGAGGAGTTGCCCGCGTGGTGGACGTGGTCGATCTTCTCCACCCAGTGGTACTTCTGCAGGGCCACGGCGTCGAAGCCGCCCAGCTCGCCGATGTCGGCGAACGACGGCTTCAGCTTGGCCAGCGAGTCGGCGGTGGTGCCGGGGCGCGGGTGCTCGTCGTGGTCGAGGACGACGAGGCCGCTGCGGTCCTTCACGGGGACGACGGAGCGCTCGAAGCGGCCCTCCTTCCAGGCCGTGACCGCGCGTTCCTGGGAGAGCGCCGCGTACTCGTCGACGTCCCGCCGTGAGAAGCCCTCGATGGTGGCGATGAGGTCGGCGCCGATGCCCTGCGGCACGAAGTTGACGGCGAGGTTGGTCATCGGGTCGTTGAACCAGGCGCCGCCGTCGGAGGCCATCGGCACCCGGGACATCGACTCGACGCCACCGGCGAGGACGAGGTCCTCCCAGCCCGACCGCACCTTGGCGGCGGCCATGTTGACGGCCTCCAGGCCCGAGGCACAGAAGCGGTTCTCCTGGACGCCCGCGACCGTGTCCGGCAGTCCGGCGGCGACGGCGGCGATCCGTGCGATGTCGGAGCCCTGGTCGCCGACCGGGCCGACGACACCGAGCACGATGTCGTCGATCGCAGCCGGGTCGAGGCCCGGGAAGCGGTCGCGGATCTCGTGGATGAGTCCGACGACCAGGTCGATGGGCTTCGTGCCGTGCAGGGCCCCATTGGCCTTGCCGCGCCCGCGCGGGGTGCGGATCGCGTCGTACACGTACGCTTCGGTGCTCACTGACAAGCCTTTCAACGAGGGTTTTCTGCCGAGCGGTATCAGGGGCGTCGGAACCGGGCGTCCATCAGGCGCCGTCCGCCAGGAGTCCGGGTATCTCCCAGTCGCGGGCCACGTCCGCCGTGTCGGCACCCGGTTGCGCGGGGCCGGTGCGAACGGCCGTGGGTGTCGCGGAGAAGCGGGGGGCGGGGGCCGGCTGGGTGATGCCGCCGTGGTCGGTGAAGGTGCCGCGGGCGGCGAGGTGCGGGTGGTGCGGGGCCTCGCGCAGCGACAGAACGGGGGCCACGCACGCGTCGGAGCCCTCGAAGACGGCCGTCCACTCGTCCCTCGTACGGGTCAGGAAGCGGGCCGCGACCGCCTCGCGCAGCTCACCCCAGCGGGTCCAGTCCTTACGTGCCGGACCGAAGTCCTTCAAGCCGATGAGGTCCAGGAACTCCTCGTAGAACTGCCGCTCCAGAGCGCCGACCGCCATGTACTTCCCGTCAGCGGTCTCGTACGTGCCGTAGTACGGGCAGCCGCCGTCGAGGAGGTTGGCCCCGCGCCGGTCCTGCCAGCCACCCGCGGCGAGCATGCCGTGGATCATCGCGGCGAGGTGGGAGGCGCCGTCGACGATGGCGGCGTCGACGACCTGCCCGGTGCCGCACGCGCGCGCGTGATGGAGGGCGGCGAGGACGCCGACGACCAGGTAGAGGGAGCCGCCCGCGTAGTCGCCGACCAGGTTGGCGGGCACGGTCGGCGGCTCGTCCGGGTCGCCGATCATGCCCAGGGTGCCGGTGAGCGCGATGTACGCGACGTCGTGCCCGGCACGATGGGCGAGGGGGCCCTGCTGGCCCCAGCCGGTCATCCGGCCGTAGACGAGCCGCGGGTTGCGGGCGTGGCAGGCCTCGGGGCCGACACCGAGGCGCTCGGCGACGCCGGGCCGGTAGCCCTCGATGAGGATGTCGGCGCGGGAGGACAGGTCGAGGACGCGGGCGGGTCCGTCCGCCGCCTTCAGGTCCACGACCACGGAGCGCTTGTTGCGGTTGGTGATGTCGTACGCCGGGTCGATCGCGAGTCCGGGGCCGACAGGGCGGTCCACCCGGACGACGTCGGCGCCCAGGTCGGCGAGGAGCATGGCGGCGAACGGGCCGGGCCCGATCCCCGCGAGCTCGACCACGCGCACCCCCGAGAGCGGGCCGCTCTCCGGTGTCGTTGCCGCTGTCATCCAGCCCCCTGAAACCGTGACCGTGACACAAGTGATGTAACACCAATGATGCTAAGAACACGTTCTACGCAGCACAAGACCTGGGCGAGCAAGCGCTTAGCCAAGTATGTACGGCGCGTCGCGGGTCCGCCGCCCGACAGCGCGCTCGGCCGCGCCGTCATCGCCCGTCCAGCTCCGCCGTCACCCGGTCGGACCTGCGAGGCGGGCGGACTCGCGCACTTTCTCCCACTTCTTCAGGGCTCTGCTGCGCTCGGCCACCTGGCACCTCCGGGCTCGTCGTCGGGCTCCGCACTCCTCACGCTAGCCTCAGCCACCGACAGCGGCGCGGCTGCACGAGGCAAGGGGTGTCATGAGCAGGCTGACCAGGACGGACCGTCCGTACGACATCGTGCTCTTCGGAGCCACCGGCTTCGTCGGGACGCTCACCGCGGAGTACCTGGCCGCCCACGCGCCCGAGGGCCTGCGCTGGGCGATCGCCGGCCGCGGTGAGCGCAAGCTGGACGAGCTGCGCGACCGGCTGCCCGGCGGCAAGGAGATCGGGCTGCTGCGGGCGGACGTGTCCGACCCGGCCTCGCTGCGCGAACTCGCCGAGCACGCGCGCGTGGTGGCCACGACCGTCGGCCCCTACATCAGTTACGGCGAGGAGCTCGTCGCCGCCTGCGCGGAGAGCGGCACGGACTATCTCGACCTCACGGGTGAACCGGAGTTCGTGGACCTCATGTACGTCCGCCATGACGCACGCGCGCGTGAGACCGGTGCGCGGCTGGTGCACGCGTGCGGTTTCGACTCGGTCCCGCACGACCTGGGCGCGCTCTTCACGGTGCGGCAGCTCCCGGAGGGCGTGCCGCTGACGGTGGACGGCTTCGTGACGGCGGACGCGACCTTCTCCGGCGGCACGTTCGCCTCGGCGCTGAACCAGTTCGCCCGCGGACGGCAGATGGTGGCCGCCGCACGGGACCGCGGACGGCACGAGCCGCGGCTCATGGGCCGCCGGGTCTCGGCACCGACGGGCGCGCCCCGGTTCGCCGGGGAGATCGGCGCCTGGGCGCTGCCCCTGCCGACCATCGACCCGCAGATCGTTCGGCGCTCGGCGAAGGCCCTCGAGCGCTACGGCCCCGACTTCCGCTACCGGCACTACGCAGCCGTACGGCACCTGCCCGTCGCGGTGGGCGGAGTCGCCGCGGTGGGTGCGCTGGCCGCGGCCGCCCAACTCCCACCCGCACGGCGCTGGCTGTCCGGCCGCCTCAAGCCCGGGGACGGGCCGAGCGCGGAGAAGCGGGCGAGGAGCTGGTTCTCCGTGCGCTTCGTCGGCGAGGGCGGCGGCCGGCGAGTGTTCACCGAGGTCGCCGGCGGCGACCCCGGGTACGACGAGACGGCGAAGATATTCGCGGAGTCGGCGCTCTCCCTGGCCTTCGACGACCTCCCGCCGACGGCCGGGCAGGTCACGACGGCGGTGGCGATGGGCGACGCGCTGACGGAGCGGCTGCGCCGGGCGGGGATCACCTTCCGGGTGGCGGCCGCCTTCTGACGGACGGGAGGTGCCTTCCGACGAACCGGACGGCACCTTCCGGGGAAGCGAACGGTACCTTCCGACGAACCGGACGGTCTTACAGCGGCCACTCCGCCACGGTGTAGATCATCCCGCCGATCCAGGCGAGCCCCGCCAGCACGGCGAGGATCAGCGCGGCCGTCACGGCACGCTCGACGGGCCGGTTCGGGTCGGCGAGGGGCTTCGGGGAGCGGTGCGTCGTCATGCGGCCAGCCTGCCGGTCACGCGGGCCGGGCCACATCCGTACAGATACTCAGAACAACTGCTCGGAGCGGGTACTCGGCAGCCGGACTTGCACCACTACGCCCTGGAACCCGGCGAAGGATCCGACGCCGGCGACTCCGTCCACGACGCGGAGTTACCGCGAGGTGGGCGCCTGGCGCGTCGTCGCCTCCCGAAGCGCCCGCCGGCACAGCGCGTCCGCCCTGCGGGTGGTCTCGGGGAGCCGGTGGGCGGGGGTGAGCGCGAGGGTGTGGGCGCAGGCGTTGTCCAGGCTCACCCGGTGGCCGACGGAGACGAAGACCGGCTTGACGGAGTCCCTGGTACGCAGGGCGCGGCCGACCTCCTCGCCGCCCGCCATGAGCGGCGCCGAGGTTCCGCGCCGGGTACCGGGATCGTCGTACGTGAAGGTGAACGGGTTCTTCGCGACGCCGATCGTGGGCAGGCCGGTGAGGACGCCGAGGTGGCTGGCGAGGCCGAAGCGGCGGGGGTGGGCGAGGCCGTAGCCGTCGCAGACGACCAGACCGGGCGGGCGGGGCAGGGCGTCGAGGGCGGCGAGGACCGTGGGGATCTCGCGGAAGGCGAGCAGGCCGGGCACGTACGGGAAGGAGATCCGGCCGACGGCCGTGGCCTCGGCGAGGACGTCGAGGCTCGCCGCGTCCAGGACGACGGCCGCGGCCGCGACGACGTCCCGCTCGTCGTCGTAGGCGACGTCGACGCCTGTCACGTACCCCGTCCCGGGCGGCGGTCCCGGCTCGCCGAGCACCACCCGCCCGCGCAACTCGTCCTGGACGGCGCGGGCCTCCTCCTCGGTCCCGGGCCAGCCCGCGGGAATGCGTACGGTCGTCATGGTGACCACGAGCGTACGGCCCGCTGAGCCGCGACCGGCCGTTCAGTCCTCGCGGCCGAGGGCGCGCTGCAGTTCACTCTTGTTCATGTCCGAACGGCCGTGGATGTTGCGCCGCTTGGCCTCCTCGTAGAGCTGGTCGTAGGTGGGCCCGTGGGAGCCCTTGCCGGACCGCTGGCCGCCCCTCCTGCCGGACGACATGTCCTGGGTCGAGGTGCGGCTGGCGGTCTTCGACTCGCCGGACCGGGCACGTTCCTTGTTCACCGTCCGTGCAGCGATCTCCTTGGCGCGCTCGGTGCTCTCGCCCCGGTCCTGCGCGCTCTCCTTGATGTGCTCGTACTGGCGTTCCCGCTTGGGGCTCGAACCGCGTGGCATGTCGGGTCACTCCTTTCACGACTGGGAGCCGAGTACCCAGTTCGCGCACCATGCGCCTCCCCCGGTCGGGTTCACTTCTCCAGCCGGGCCACGCGCCCCTTCTCGCCCGCGGCCCAACAGCCCAGGTCGGGAGCGCAGTCCACGGTGTCGTACGAGCCCGTGTCGAGCGTCCGCCAGGTGCGGCCGCCGTCCGTCGTCAGGTCCGTGCCGGTGGGGCCGACCGCGAGGGCGGCCGTGCGGCTGTGCGGGAGCCAGGTGACGCCGGAGCGGTAGGCGGGCGGAGGCGTGGTGGCGGACTGCCAGGTGCGGCCGTCGGAAGTGCGTGCCGCCGCCTGCGGGGACGGCTGGTCCGCGCGGTAGTCGCCGCCCACGGCGAGGCCGTGCGTACGGTCGCGGAAGGCGAGCGCGAAGACGCCGCGGGCCGGGTCGCCGGCCGGGACGGGGGTGTCGGCGGCCGTCCAGGTCAGGCCGCGGTCCGCCGAGTGCAGTACACGCGCGCGTGCACCCCCGCCGGTGGCGAGCCAGGCGTCCCGCGGCCCGGACGCGACCAGACACTGACCGCTCGCGGCGAAGCCCGCCTCGCCGTCCAGGGCGGCCGGCATGCCGTCGCTCGGCAGGACCTCCCAGGTCCGGCCGCCGTCGCCGGTGGACAGCATGCGGAACTTGCCGTCCACGGGGTCGCTCATCGCCAGGCCGTGGCGGTGGTCGAAGAAGGTGAGGCAGTCGTAGAAGGCGTTCGCGTCGGTGTTGCGGAAGGACTCCGTCCAGGTCGTTCCGCCGTCGTCGGTGCGGTACACGCGCGACGCCTCGCCCTCGCCGATGGCCAGCACCACGGCGCGTCGCGCGTCGAACGCCTCGATGTCCCGGAACTGCAGGTCGGCCGCGCCCGGCGGCGAGACGTTCCGCCAGCTCGCCCCACCGTCGGTGGTGCGCAGGACCGTGCCCCCGGTGCCGGACACCCAGGCGGTGTCCGGGCCGACGGCGGACAGTCCGCGCAAGCGCGCCTCGGGAACACCGGTGTCCTTCGGCGCCCAGTGCGGGGACCGGTGCGCCGGCGCGTGCGCCTGGGCCGGTACGGCGGCGAGCGCGGCCAGCGCGACCCCGCACACCCCCGCGGCCAGCAGCCGCTGTGTCCGTCTCGTGCGTCTCGTCTTCCCCAAGTGACCCGAGCGTCTCATGGCGGGCGAAGCTAGCCGACTCACCCGGCCGCGTCCAGAGTGCCTCCGGTCGCCCCAAGTGCCTTTCGGGGCACGGGAGAAGCTCCCCGTCACTCCCGTGATTGAAGGCGGTGACCGAGGTCACTCGGAATCCGGGTGCACGGATCGGCCGGTTCCGACGTCTCTTTAAGTGCCCGGTCCCGTCCGCCCGGAAGTCCGTCCGCCCGAAGTCCGCCCAGCCGTCACCGCCCGTCCAGCCGTCACTAGGGAGCAAGGCGTTGTCCACCGTCATCGAGCAGCCCGTAGAGGCCCGTCTCGTCGCCGCCGCACCGCGGATGCCGAACATTCCCGCCACCCTGCACTACGACCGGCGTGACCCGTTCGCGGTCCGCATGTCCTTCCCGGCCCCGGCCACCCTGGAGGGCGTCGACGTCTGCTGGACGTTCGCGCGTGACCTGCTGACGGCCGGGCTCGACGGCCCGGAGGGCCACGGCGACGTGCGGGTGCGGCCGTACGGGTACGACCGCACCGTCATGGAGTTCCACGCGCCCGAGGGCACCGCCGTCGTGCACGTCCACTCGGCCGAGATCCGCCGGTTCCTCCGGGCCACGAGCGAGCTGGTGGCCGTCGGCCTGGAACACCTCCACCTCGATCTGGACCACGACCTTGCGGAGCTGATGCGGGACGCCTGCTAGCGCGTGCCCCCCAGCAGGGCGTTGAGCTCGCCGTAGTCGATGCCCCCGGCCAGCGCGTCGTACGTCCCCGTGCCGAGCAGCTCCCGTGCGGCGCGGCGGACCACGGCGTGCGCGGCCTGGGCGATGCTCGAACCGGCGCTCACGCGCGCGACGCCGAGCCCGGCCAGTTCGGCGACCGGCAGGGCGCCGGGACCGACCAGGACGTTCAGCGGACCCTCCACGCCGTCGGCGAGGAGCTTGACGGTCTCCGGGTCGACGGCCCCGGGGACGAAGATCCCGTCGGCGCCCGCCGCGAGGAACGCGGCGGCCCGTTCCAGGGTGAGATCCACTCCCCCGGCTCCCCGCAGGAAGGTGTCGATACGGGCGTTGACGAACAGCGGCACGCCCTCCGCGTCTGCGGTGGTACGGGCGGCGGCGATGCGCTCGGCCTGCTCGGCGACCGGCCGCAGCGGCTCTGCACCGTCGTACAGCGCGTCCTCGATGTTCACGCCCACGGCGCCCGCCGCGAGCACCGCGCGGACGGTCTCGGCGACGCCCTCCGGGTCCTGCGCGTAGCCGCTCTCGATGTCCGCGCTCACCGGCACACGCACCGCGGAGGCGACCGCCGCCACGGCGGCCACGGCCCGGTCGCGCTCCAGCCGGTCGCCGTCCGCCGCCCCCAGGGCCCAGGCCAGCCCGGCGCTGGTGGTCGCCACCGCGGCGGCTCCGGCGTCCTCGACGATGCGGGCACTCGCGGTGTCCCAGGCGTTCGGCAGCACGAGCGGGCGCCCGGGGACATGCAGGGCGCGGAAGGCGAGGGCGCGGTCACGAAGGGTGCTCGGGTTCGTCATGGGGACCACTCAAGCAGCGGCACCGCGGGGTCGGCTGGCAGGAATCCGACATCAACGTGAGTACTCACCCGCGCGCGTTAATTCGATTGACGCTCCCTGAGGGGTGCTCGTACGGTGCAGAGCGTTCCTGTTGCCGTCGATTGGAGAAGGACGTTGCTCGTCTGAGGTCCTGAGACACCGCTGCACACACCTGAGGTGTGTCTGCCGTGCGACCTCGGCGTCCAAGCCGTCCTCCCGGAGTTCCGGCACAAGGCTTCTGTTGGTTGCCCCGTGGTGTCTCGACACGCGCTTGCCCTGACCGCATCAAGCAACCGCGAGGCCTGTATGTCCGCTTCCGTCACCTGTACGTCCCTCTCCTTCGCCTGGTCCGACCGCACCCCCGTCTTCGACGGCCTGGACGCCGCCTTCGGCCCCGGCAGAACCGGACTCGTCGGCGTCAACGGATCCGGGAAGTCCACCCTGTTGAAGCTGATCGCCGGAGAGCTCGCCCCCGCCGACGGAACCGTCCGCGTCGCGGGCGAGGTCGGCTACCTCCCGCAGAACGTCACGCTCGACACCGCGCTGCGCGTCGACGAGGCGCTCGGCATCGCCGCCCGGCGGGCCGCGCTGCACGCCATCGAGGCGGGCGACGCGTCCCCGGAGCACTTCGACGTCGTCGGCGACGACTGGGACGTCGAGGAGCGCGCCCTCGCCACCCTCGGCGAACTCGGCCTCGGCCACATCGGCCTGGACCGCACGATCGGCGAGGTCTCCGGCGGCGAGTCGGTGCTCCTGCGGCTGGCCGCACTGCTGCTGAGCCGGCCGGACGTCCTCCTCCTCGACGAGCCCACCAACAACCTCGACCTGTACGCGCGCCGGAGGCTGTACGCGGCCGTCTCCGCCTGGCCGGGAGTGATGGTCGTGGTCAGCCACGACCGCGAACTCCTGGACCGGGTCGACCAGATCGCGGATCTGCGCTCCGGTGAGATCGTCCGGTACGGCGGCAACTTCTCGGCGTACGAGGAGGCGCTCGCCACCGAGCAGGACGCCGCCGAGCGCATGGTGCGGGTCGCGGAGGCCGACCTGCGCAAGCAGAAACGCGAACTGGCCGACGCACAGGTCAAGCTGGCCCGGCGCAAGCGGTACGGGCAGAAGATGTTCGAGCAGAAGCGCGAGCCGAAGATCGTCATGGGGGCGCGCAAACGCGCGGCGCAGGAGTCCGCGGGCAAGCACCGCATCATGCACGAGGAGAGGCTCGCCGAGGCGCGCGAACGGCTCGACGAGGCGGTGGAGGCCGTACGGGACGACGACGAGATCCGTGTCGACCTGCCGTACACGGCCGTACCGCCGGGCCGGAACGTGCTCACCCTCCAGGACCTGGAGCTCGCGTACGGCGCGCGCGTGGCCGGCGGCCTCGACCTGCGCGGTCCGGAGCGGGTCGCGCTGATCGGGCGCAACGGCGCGGGCAAGACGACGCTGCTGCGCACGATCGCCGGGGAGCTGGCGCCGGTCGCGGGTGAGGTGAAGCCGCATGTCCCGCTGCGGTTCCTGCCGCAGCGGCTCGACGTCCTCGACGGCGAGCTGACGGTCGCCGAGAACGTGGCCCGGTTCGCGCCGGGCGCCACGAACAACCGGATCCGGGCCCGGCTGGCCCGCTTCCTGTTCCGCGGCGCCCGCGCCGACCAGAAGGCGGCGACGCTGTCCGGCGGCGAACGCTTCCGGGCCGCCCTGGCCGCGCTGATGCTGGCGGAGCCCGCGCCGCAGCTGCTGCTGCTCGACGAGCCGACGAACAACCTCGACATGGCGAGCGTGCGGCAGCTGACGACCGCCCTGGAGTCCTACGAGGGCGCGCTGATCGTGGCCGGTCACGACCTGCCCTTCCTGGAGTCCCTGGGCATCACCCGCTGGCTGCTGCTGGACGGAGAGCTGCGGGAGACCACGCCGGAGGAGGTCGGGTAGCCGCTGCGGGCCCCGGCGCCGTGTTTCAGGAGGGCCACAGCCTGACAACGGGGGTGTTGTCCGCGCGGACCCGCCCTGCATGATGGCGGACCGGCGCCGCATCATGGGTGCCGAGTACACACAGCCGATACGGAGACCCCTCGTGCCCAGCAAGAAGGCCCTCGTCCGCCGCCCCAGCCCGCGCCTCGCCGAAGGACTGGTGACCCACATCGAGCGGGAGAAGGTCGACGTCGAGCTCGCGGTCGAGCAGTGGGAGGCGTACGTGGCGGCGCTGCGTACGCACGGCTGGGAGACGATCGAGGTGGACCCGGCCGACGACTGCCCCGACTCCGTCTTCGTCGAGGACACGGTGGTCATGTACAAGAACGTGGCCGTGATCACCCGGCCCGGCGCCGAGGCCCGGCGCGAGGAGACCGTCGGGGTCGAGGAGGCCGTGGCCCGGCTGGGCTGCTCGGTGAACTGGATCTGGGAGCCGGGCACGCTGGACGGCGGCGACGTGCTGAAGATCGGCGACACGATCTACGTCGGCCGGGGCGGGCGCACCAACGCGGCCGGCGTACAGCAACTGCGGGCCGCCTTCGAGCCGCTGGGGGCGCGGGTCGTGGCGGTGCCCGTGAGCAAGGTGCTGCACCTGAAGTCGGCCGTCACCGCGCTACCCGACGGGACGGTTGTCGGGCACATCCCGAAGGTGGACCGGCCGTCGCTGTTCCCGCGTTTCCTGTCCGTGCCCGAGGAGTCCGGCTCCCACGTGGTGCTGCTCGGCGGCGGCAAACTGCTGATGGCCGCGAGCGCGCCGAGGACGGCGGAGCTGCTCACCGATCTCGGCCACGAGGTGGTCGCGGTGGACATCGGCGAGTTCGAGAAACTCGAGGGTTGTGTGACATGCCTCTCGGTACGACTGCGGGACCTGTACGCCTGACCGGGTGAACCGGCTCCTCGTTCAGCCCCGGACCTGCGGGTGCCGGGGCTGCCGCATACGCGCGGGACAGCGGCTCGGAGCACCCGGGAAGGTGGGCTGATCAGCAGTCTTTACACAGCACTTAACCTACGGCAACGTAACCTACGGCTTCGTAGCCTACGATTCCGTAAGTTCCGGCACCGCTCGCCGACTCGTTCCACCTTGCATCGCGTCCCCCCTGGAGTTTTCCCGTGACGATCACCTCCCCGCACCTCGGCAGCCCTGCTGTGTGGACCGACGCCAAGCTCTTGTACGCGCTTGAGGAAGTCGTCGAGACGGAGCTCAACCGTCACCTGAAGGTCGCCAAGGACTGGATGCCGCACGAGTACGTGCCCTTCAGCGACGGCCGCAACTTCCCCGGCATCTTCGAGGACGGCGAGGCCTGGGGCAAGGAGCAGTCCAAGGTCACGGAGATCGGCCGCATCGCCCTGGTGGTGAACCTCCTCACCGAGGACAACCTGCCCAGCTACCACCACGAGATCGCCTCCCTGTTCGGCCGGGACGGCGCCTGGGGGACCTGGGTGCACCGCTGGACGGCGGAGGAGGGCCGGCACGGCATCGTGATGCGGGACTACCTGCTCACCTCGCGCGCGGTCGACCCGGACAAGCTCGAGCAGTTCCGCATGGCGCACATGAGTGAGGGCTTCGAGTCGGACAACCGCCACTCGATGCTGCACTCGGTGGCCTACGTCGCCTTCCAGGAGCTGGCGACCCGCATCTCGCACCGCAACACCGGGCACCAGTCCGGCGACCCGGTCTGCGACCGCATGCTGGCCCGCATCGCGACCGACGAGAACCTCCACATGGTCTTCTACCGGAACCTGCTGAAGGCGGCCTTCGAGCTGGCCCCCGACCTGACCATGCAGGCGGTACGCGACGTCGTCGTGGACTTCCGCATGCCCGGTCACGGCATGCCCGGCTTCGAGCGGGCCGCCGCGCAGATGGCGATCGGCGAGGTCTACAACCTGCGCATCCACCACGACGACGTCATCCAGCCCGTCCTGCGTTTCCTGAAGGTCCTGGACATCGACGGCCTCGGCCCCGAGGGCCGCCGGGCCCAGGAGGAACTGGCCCTGTTCATGGGCGGACTCGACGCGGAGGCCTCGAAGTTCGACGAGAAGCTCGCGGCCCGCAAGGCGCGGATGGCGGCGCGGGCCGCGAGCTGACCGCGGCTCACGCGCGGCGGGCCGATTTCCCGGTGCGGCCCGCCACGGACCTGCGGCATCATGCCGCCCCGCGCCACCACAGCGCCGCCATCGCCGCGGCGCCGGTCGCCGAGAGGCCGGCACTGCGCACTCCTGCGCGCCGGTCGCCCGGATTTCAGCGGGGCGTACGCCTGAGCTGCAGCCGTTCCTTCTCGGACAGGCCGCCCCAGACGCCGAAGCGTTCGTCGTTGGCGAGGGCGTAGTCGAGACAGGCGGAGCGCATCTCGCACATGCCGCAGATGAGCTTCGCCTCCCGCACCGAGCTGCCCGGCTCGGGAAAGAAGAAGTCGGCTCCGGTCTCCGCGCAGAGGGCCCGGGCCTGCCAGGCGAGGTCGGGCGTGGCGATGGTGTCGATGTGCATGGCCAAAATCGTGCCGGGCGGCGAAAAACGTTCGATCAACGCGCGATCAACGCGGCGGTTTCAGGGCCTCCGGCCGCCCCGATGATGCCCCGCGAGACACGGCGGCGCACGGCGGCGCGCGGGGCGGTGGGAAACAATCGGAACACCCGCCGTAACGGATGGTGACTGCGGCGAGCGTCGGCATTCCGCCGCCTCCCGCCGTCTTCCGTCCCGCCGCTCCGGCAGCGAGTGTCAGTGGGCGGTGCAAGACTCGGCGGTGCAGGCAACGGGACCCCTTCAAGGAGTGCGCAGATGCTCACCACCCGTTTCGTCAACGGTTCCCCGAACTGGCTCGACCTCGGCACGCCCGACATCGAGGGTGCCACCTCCTTCTACCACGCGCTCTTCGGCTGGCGGTTCCAGTCGGCGGGGCCCGAGGCCGGCGGCTACGGCTTCTTCCAACTGGACGGCAGGACCACGGCCGGCGGCATGCAGACCACGGCGGAACAGGGCCCGCCGTCGTGGAACGTGTACTTCCAGAGCGCGGACGCTGAGGCCACCGCGAAGACCGCCGAACAGGCGCACGGCACCGTGCTCTTCCGGCCGATGGACGTCATGGGCCAGGGCCACATGGCGATCCTCGCCGATCCGGCGGGAGTGCCGTTCGGCATCTGGCAGCCGGGACAGACCAAGGGCGTGGACGTGGCGAACGAGCAGGGTTCGCTGTGCTGGGTCGAGCTGTACACGCCGGACATCGCGGCGGCGGCCGCGTTCTACAACAAGGTGCTCGGCCACGAGACCTCGGCCGTCCCCTTCCCCGGCGGCACCTACACGTGTATCAACCCCGCCGGTGCCGGGGAGGACGCCATGTTCGGCGGACTGGTCCCGCTGGCCGACGACCCGACGGAGGCGGAGAGCGGCCCGTACTGGCTGCCGTACTTCGAGGTCTCCGACACCGACGCGGCCGTCGCCAAGGCGCAGGAGCGGGGCGGCACGGTCCGTATGGCCGCCACGGACGTGCCGGACGTGGGTCGCATCGCCAAGCTCGCCGACCCGTACGGAGCACGCTTCGCGGTGATCAGGAGCGCGCCGCAGCAGGCCTGAGGCGACAGGCTGGGCGGAGGCGACGGACTAGGCGGAGGCGCGGCGCACCAGGGTCGTCGGCAGGACGACGGCGGCCGGTGCGCCGGTCTCGGCCTGGTGGGTGGTGCCGCGGTCGAGGCGGCGCAGCAGGAGACGGGCCATCAGCCGGCCCATCTCCTCGATGTCCTGACGGATCGTCGTGAGCGGCGGGTCGGTCTGCTCGGCGACGGGCAGCATGTCGTCGAAGCCGATCACTGCGATGTCCTCGGGCACGCGCCGGCCGCGCTCGCGCAGGACGCGCAGGGCGCCGGAGGCGGTGAGGTCGTTGGCGGCGAACACGGCGTCCAGGTCGGGGCAGCGGTCGAGGAGTTCACCCATGGCGCGTTCACCGCCGGCAGGGGTGAAGTCGCTCTCGACGACCAGCCTCGGGTCGGCGTCCACCATGACGTCCCGGAACCCGTCGAGCCGGTCCGCCGCGGACGTCTGGTCGAGAGGGCCGGTGATGTGCGCGATCCGGGTGCGGCCGAGGCCGACGAGATGGCGCACGGCCTCGCGGGCGCCGCCGCGGTTGTCGCTGTCGACGTAGACCGGACCTGGCGTGCCGTCGGTCCAGCCCGGGCGGCCGCCGAACACGGTCGGCACTCCGGCACCCTGGATCAGCCCGGGCAGTGGGTCGTCGAGGTGCAGTGAGAACACCAGGGCGCCGTCGACGTGCCCGCCCGCGAGATAGCGGCCGACGCGGGCGTGGTCGTCGCGACCCTCGGTGAGGAGCAGTACCAGCTGACTGTCGTGGGCCGTCAGCTCCTTGCTGATGCCGCGCAGTTGCAGTGCGAAGAAGGGATCGGCGAAGACGCGGGTCTCCGGTTCGGCGATGACGACGGCGATCGCCTCGTGCCGTTTGGTCACCAGGCTGCGGGCGGCCTGATTGGGGACGTACCCGAGTTCCTCCACCGCCCGCCGGACCCGCTCGACGAGGGGCTCCCGCACTCCGTCACCGCCGTTGACCACACGGGAGACGGTTGCCCGGGACACACCGGCCCGCGCGGCCACGGCCTCCAGCGTGGGACGGGCGGCTGACTCGGTCACTTCGGGGCTCCTCACCAGCGGTTGCGGATCAGGATAGTCCCGGCGCGGGGCGTTCGTGAGAGCGCTCTCGTGCCCTCGGAATCCGATTCCGCGGGGCGTCGAGGGCGGTTTGCCGGGGCGTCACCGAGCAGCAGTCGTCACCGAGCGGCAATCACATGTGGGTGCCCCCTGGCACCCACCCGACGCGGTCGTCCCCGGTCAACGGGCGCGGTCCGGCGGAGAGGGCGGCTGCTCCTCGCTTCCGG
Organism: Streptomyces sp. NPDC001315; assembly: GCF_042896175.1. Taxonomy (NCBI): domain Bacteria; kingdom Bacillati; phylum Actinomycetota; class Actinomycetes; order Kitasatosporales; family Streptomycetaceae; genus Streptomyces; species Streptomyces sp. NPDC001315. The sequence goes on from NZ_JBIAWZ010000005.1 coordinate 228,218, forward strand.
CCCGGCTCGGCTCCTCCCGCCTGGCCCGGCTCGGCTGTACCCGCTTGGGCTCTCCCGGCATCTTGGGGTACTCCGGCGGATACGGCAGGTCGGCGAGCCCGTGGTCGCGTTCGTCCCTCGCCGCCAGGTCGAGCAGCGCTTCGAGGGAGAAGGCATGGTCGTCCATGTCGGCGTGGACATCGCCGAGTTCGGCGAAGCGGGCGGGCATCGTCGCGAGGTCGAAGTCCAGGGGGTGCGCGTCGCCGACCTCCTCCCAGCGCAGGGGGGCGGAGACGGGAGCGTGCGGGCGGGGCCGTACGGAGTAGGCGGAGGCGATCGTGCGGTCCCGGGCCGTCTGGTTGTAGTCCAGAAAGATACGTTCGCCCCTTTCCTCCTTCCACCACTTGATCGTCACCCGGTCGGGCATCCGGCGTTCCATCTCCCGGCCTACGGCGATCGCGGCCCGTCTGACCTGGGTGAACGTCCAGCGCGGTGCGATGGGGACGAAAACGTGCAGGCCACGGCCTCCGGAGGTCTTGGGCCAGCCGCGCAGACCGCCGAAGTCGTCGAGGACGGCGCGCAGTTCGTGGGCGGCGCGGACGGCGTCGTCGTAGTCGGTGCCGGGCTGCGGGTCGAGGTCGATGCGGAGTTCGTCGGGGCGGTCGACGTCGTCGCGGCGCACCGGCCAGGGGTGGAAGGTGAGGGTGCCGTACTGGGCGGCCCACAGGACGGCGGCCTCCTCGGTGGGGCACATCTCGTCGGCACTGCGGCCGCTGGGGAAGGTGATGTGGGCGGTCGGGATCCAGTCGGGCATGTTCTTGGGCGCCCGCTTCTGGAAGAAGGACTCGCCGGTCACACCGTCGGGGTAGCGCTCCAGGGTGGTGGGGCGGTCGCGCAGGGCGCGCAGGATGCCGGGGGCGACGGCCCGGTAGTACTGGGCGAGGTCCAGCTTGGTGAAGCCGCGCTCCGGGAAGAAGACCTTGCCGGGACTGGACAGCCGTACGGTCCGGCCGCCCGCCTCCAGTTCCACCGCGTCACCCATGCGGCCACGGTAGGCCCGCCGCCCAGCCCTCGCATACCGGGCATGGCATGAGGGATGCGCGCAGAATCGGAGCATGGATCTGCCCGTCATGCCGCCCGTGAAGCCGATGCTCGCCAAGTCGGTGGCGAGGATCCCGCCGGACATGCAGTACGAGGCGAAGTGGGACGGCTTCCGGGCGATCGTGTTCCGCGACGGGGCCGAGGTCGAGGTCGGCAGCCGTACCGGCAAGCCACTGACCAGGTACTTTCCCGAGCTGGTGACGGCGCTGCGGGAGCGGCTGCCCGAGCGGTGTGTGCTGGACGGGGAGATCGTGATCGCGCGCGAGGGGCGGCTCGACTTCGACGCGCTCACCGAGCGCATCCATCCGGCCGCCTCGCGCGTGCGGACACTCGCCGAACGCACCCCCGCGTCCTTCGTCGCCTTCGACCTGCTGGCACTCGCGGACGAGTCGCTGCTCGACGTGCCGCTGAGCGACCGGCGGGCGCTGCTGACCCGGGCGTTGACCGGAGTGACGGCGCCCGTGCACCTGGCCCCGGCCACCACGGACATCGAGGTGGCGCAGGAGTGGTTCGAGCAGTACGAGGGGGCCGGCCTGGACGGCGTCATCGCCAAGCCGCTCACGCTGCGCTATCTCCAGGACGAGCGGGCGATGTTCAAGATCAAGCACGAGCGTACGGCGGACGTCGTCGTCGCCGGTTACCGCTTCCACAAGAGCGGTCCCGTCGTGGGCTCGCTGCTGCTGGGCCTGTACGACGACCGGGGCGCGCTCCAGCACGTCGGCGTGTCCGCCGCCTTCGCCATGAAACGGCGCGCCGAGCTGGTGGCGGAGCTGGAGCCGCTGCGCATGGCGGACGCCGAGGAGCATCCGTGGGCGGCCTGGTCGGACGAGGCCGCCCACGAGACGGCTCGGCTGCCGGGCGCGCCCAGCCGCTGGTCGGGCAAGAAGGACCTGTCCTGGGTGCCGCTGCGGCCGGAGCGGGTGGCCGAGGTGGCGTACGACCACATGGAGAACGGGGCGCGCTTCCGGCACACGGCCCGCTTCCGGCGCTGGCGCCCGGACCGGACGCCGGAGAGCTGCACGTACGCGCAGCTGGAGGAGCCGGTGCGCTACGACCTCGGCGAGATCCTCGGGCCCCGGCCCTGAGCGGTCAGGGCCCTGGAAGGTCAGGGACCCGGGCGGTCAGGGCTGCATGAGGATCTTGACGGCACCGTCCTGTTTGCGCTGGAACATCTCGTACGCGTGCGGTGCCTCGCTCAGTGGCAGCCGGTGGGTGGCGAAGTCGTCGACGCCGAGCGGGTCCTCGTCCGTCAGGTAGGGCATGATCTCGTCGCTCCAGCGGCGCACGTTGGCCTGGCCCATCCTGAGCTGGATCTGCTTGTCGAACAGCGTGATCATCGGGACCGGGTCGGCCGTGCCGCCGTACACGCCCACGATCGAGATCGTGCCCCCACGACGCACCAGTTCGATGGCGGTGTGGAAGGCCGCGAGCCGGTCCACGCTGAAGCGTTCCGCGAGCGGGCCGCTCAGTTTGCGGGGCAGCAGGGCCGAGGCCCGCTGAGTGAGCCGGGCGGCCGCGCTGCCGTGGGCCTCCGTGCCGACCGCGTCGATGACGGCGTCGGGGCCACGGCCGTCGGTCTCGTCGCGGATCGCGGTGAGGAGTTCCTTCTCGCTGTCGAAGTCCCTGAGGTCGAACGTCGCCACGCCCCTCTCCCGCGCCCGGCGCAGCCGCTCCGTGACGAGGTCCACCCCGAACACCTGCCCGGCGCCGCGCACCTGGGCGACGCGGCAGGCCATGTCGCCGATGGGGCCGAGCCCGAGCACGGCGACGCTGGCGCCCTGTTTGAGGTCGGCGTAGGCGACCGCCTGCCAGGCGGTGGGCAGGACGTCGGACAGATAGACGAACCGGTCGTCGGGCGGCCCCTCCGGGAGCTTGATCGGGCCGAACTGCGCCTGCGGCACCCGCAGGTACTCGGCCTGGGCGCCCGGCACCGCGCCGTACAGGCGGGTGTAGCCGAACAGGGCGGCGCCCATGCCCTCGCCGGTGACCTGCGTGGTCTCGCACTGGGTGGGCAGTCCGTCGAGGCACATCCAGCAGTTGCCGCAGGCGATCTGGAACGGCACCACGACCCGGTCGCCTGCCATCAGGTCCGGCACCCCGGCGCCCACTTCCTCGACGATGCCCATGGGCTCATGACCGAGGATGTCACCCGGTGTCATGAACGGCGTGAGGACCTCGTAGAGGTGCAGGTCGGAGCCGCACAGCCCGGTCGAGGTGATGCGGATGACGGCGTCCGTCGGTTCCTGGATCGTCGGGTCGGGCACGTTCTCCACGCGCACATCCCGCTTGCCCTGCCACGTCACTGCCTTCATCGTGCCGCGCTCCCTTCTGGCCGCTGTGCGTCCGCCTGGCGGTGGCGCCCGGGTACCCGGGTGCCCCGCGCCGAACCACGGGCGGCCCGACGCGCGTGCTCCGGACCGAGGGACCCGAGCGACGCGCGAGGCCTGGACCGAGAAACCCGAGCGACGCATGCAATCAGAACCGAGCGAGTACGGGCATCAATGAACTAATAAGCGCACAATCGATGGCACAGGACTGGGTGGCGAGGGTGGGCATGGGCAGACGAAGAACGCGCACGCGGCGCGCCGCGACGGCAGCGGCGCTGCTGGTCGCCACGGTGACGGTCTCCCTGGCGGCGGGCTGCACGACATCGCACCGCCCGCCCGACGACGGACGGGGCCACCCACAGCAACCGACACAGAACCCGTCGAGCCGACCCGGCCACCCCACCCAGCCGCACAGCGGCAACGGGTCGGTGCTCGCGGTGAAGATCGACAATGTGGGCGCGGCCCGGCCGCAGACGGGCCTGGACTCCGCGGACGTCGTGTACGTCGAGCAGGTCGAGGGCGGGTTGAGCCGGCTGATGGCCGTGTACGCGACCAAGCTGCCGGAGGTCGTCGGTCCGGTGCGCAGCGTCCGCGAGTCCGACCTGGAGCTGCTGGGGCAGTTCCACCGGCCGACGCTCGCGTTCTCCGGTGCGCAGGGCAAGTTGCTGCCGTTGATCGACGACGCGCCGCTGCGCGCCGCACCGCCCGACGAGGTGTCCGGCGCCTACTTCCGCGGCGCCGACCACCTCGCACCCCACAACCTCTACCTACGGCCGGGCAGGCTGATGCCCTCCACACCGGGTACGGACGCGCTGACCACCGGCTTCCACTACGGCGCCGCACCCGCGGGCGGGCAGCCGCGCACCACGCGCACCGTCCACTACCCCGCGGCCCGCTTCACCTTCACCTGGTCGGGGGACCGGCACCGCTGGCTGGTCGCCCAGGACGGGACACCGACGGTGACGAGCGACGGGAAGCCGGTGGCACCCGCGACGGTCGTCGTGCAGTACGTGAAGATCCACAAGTCCGCCTACCACGACGTGCTCGGCAACTACACGCCGTACACCGAGACGGTGGGTTCCGGGAAGGCGGAGGTCCTGCGCGACGGGCGGGCCTACGACGTCCGCTGGGAGCGGGCGGCGGCCACCGACGGTACCGAGTTCACGACCGCGAGCGGCTCGCCGGTGAACTTCGCGCAGGGCCAGGTGTGGGTGGTGTTCGCCCAGGCGTGATCAGTTCTGGGCGGCCAGGGGTTCCGCGGGGTTGCGCAGCCCCTCGGCCGCGTCCGCGACCCGGCGGATCAGGTCGAAGAACAGCGTCTGCTCCTCGGCGGAGAGCGGTGCCAGGAAGACCTGGTTCATCCGTGCCGTGCGCACGGTCAGCTTGCGGTGGGTGCGCAGGCCGTCCTCCGTCAGGCGCAGCAGGGAGCGGCGGCCGTCCTGCGGGTCGCGGACCTTGTCCAGCAGTCCGCGCCGGCCGAGCCGGCTGATCACCTCGGCGATGGTGGACCGGTCCAGCCCCACCCGCTCCCCCACCGTGCGCTGGTCGAGGCCCGGCTCGGCGACGAGCGCGTTGAGGACCGCGAACTGCGGCGAGGTGATCTCCTCCGAGACCATCGTGTTCCACAGCAGGTAGTGCGCCTGCTGCAGCCGCCGGGCCAGGTGCCCGGGGTGGCTGCTGAGGTCCACCGCGGCCATGTGCGCTCCTGTGGTCGTATACGTGCCTGCGTATTCGTTGGTGCACTGAACAATACCCGCCCGAGGCGCGGGCTGTCTCCAGGCGGAGGGGCGCGCTGACCTCCGGGTTAACCGAGGTCTTGACGCCCGAGCTCGCCGATGGCAGCGTGAGGGCAAGCTCGCAGAAATACTCAGTGTGCTGACTAATTCGTCGGTCGCTGCGCTTGGAAGAGATGGGGCTTCTCGGATGGACAAGGTGGTCGCCACGGCCCTGGAGGCGGTGGCCGACGTGCCCGACGGCGCGTCGCTGGCAGTGGGCGGCTTCGGCCTGAGCGGTGTGCCGAACGTGCTGATCCAGGCGTTGTACGAGCGCGGGGTCGGTGCGCTGTCGGTCGTCTCCAACAACTGCGGGGCGATGGAGTCCGGGCTGGCCGTCCTCCTCGCCGCCGGCCGGATCGGCCGCGTGACCGGCTCCTACATCGGGGCGAACAAGGAGTTCGCCCGGCAGTACCTGGCCGGGGAACTGGAGGTGGAGATGATCCCGCAGGGCACGCTGGCCGAGCGGCTGCGGGCCGGCGGCGCCGGGATCCCCGCCTTCTACACCCCCGCGGGCGTCGGAACCCAGGTCGCCGAGGGCGGACTGCCGTGGCGCTACGACGGCTCCGGCGGGGTGGCGCTGGCGTCGCCGCCGAAGGAGGTCCGCGAGTTCGACGGCACCGAGTACGTGCTGGAGCGCAGTATCCGCACGGACTTCGCACTGGTCAGGGCCGCGAGGGGCGACCGGCACGGCAATCTCGTCTTCAACAAGTCCTCCCGCAACTTCAACCCCTTGGCCGCGATGGCCGGAAGGGTGACGATCGCCGAGGTCGAGGAACTCGTCGAGCCCGGCGAGATCGGCCCGGACGCGGTGCACCTGCCGGGCATCTTCGTGCAGCGGGTGGTGGCGCTGACCTCGGAGCAGGCGGCGGACAAGAAGATCGAGAATCGGACGGTGACCTCCTGATGGCCTGGACACGAGAGCAGATGGCCGCGCGTGCCGCACGCGAACTCGAGGACGGACAGTACGTCAATCTCGGCATCGGTCTGCCGACGCTGATCCCCAACTACCTCCCGCCGGGCGTCGAGGTGGTCCTGGAGTCGGAGAACGGCATCCTGGGCACCGGCCCCTACCCCACCGAGGACCAGGTCGACCCGGACCTGATCAACGCCGGCAAGGAGACCGTCACGGTCCTGCCCGGCGCCTCCTTCTTCGACTCGGCACTGTCCTTCGGGATGATCCGCGGCGGGCACATCGACGTCGCGGTGCTCGGCGCCATGCAGGTGTCCGCGAAGGGGGATCTGGCGAACTGGGCGATCCCCGGCAAGATGATCACCGGGATCGGCGGGGCGATGGACCTGGTGCACGGCGCCCGCACCGTCATCGTCGTGATGACCCACACCGCCAAGGACGGCGCGCCCAAGATCCTCGAGGAGTGCGCGCTGCCGCTGACCGGCAAGGCGTGCGTGAACCGGATCATCACCGACCTCGGCGTCCTCGACGTGACCGACGACGGCCTGGTGCTCGTCGAGTGCGCACCCGGCGTGAGCGTCGACGACATCACCGCCCGCACCGACGCCGAGCTGACCGTAGCGGAGGACCTCCGATGAAGAACGTCTACATCGTCGACGCCGTACGCACACCGGTCGGCCGCTACAGCGGCTCCCTGGCCGCCGTCCGGCCGGACGACCTGGCCGCGCACGCGATCCGGGAACTGCTCGCCCGTACCCCGGAGTTGGACCCGTCCCGGATCGAGGACGTGTACTTCGGCAACGCCAACGGAGCCGGCGAGGAGAACCGCAACGTCGGTCGCATGGCCGCGCTCCTGGCCGGACTGCCCACCTCGGTGCCCGGCGTGACGGTCAACCGGTTGTGTGCCTCCGGCCTGGAGGCGGTCATCCAGGCCGCCCGCGCGATCGCCGTGGGCGACGCCTCCATCGCGCTGGCCGGTGGGGTGGAGTCGATGACCCGCGCCCCCTACGTGCTGCCCAAGAGCGACAGGCCCTTCCCGGCCGGGCACACCGAGCTGTACTCGACCACGCTGGGCTGGCGCATGGTCAACCCGAAGATGGATCCGCAGTGGACGATCCCGCTGGGCGAGAGCGCGGAGCTGATCGCCGACAAGCACAAGATCAGCCGTGAGCAGCAGGACGAGTTCGCGCTGAGCAGCCACCGCAAGGCGGCGCAGGCGCAGGCCGAGGGCCTGTTCAACGGTGAGATCGCGCCCGTGGCGATCCCGCAGCGCAAGGGCGACCCGGTCGTCTTCGGCGCCGACGAATGCGTACGACCGGACGCCTCCCTTCAGGCGATGGCGAAGCTCAAGCCGTCCTTCCGTACGGAGAACGGCACGGTCACCGCGGGCAACGCGTCCCCGCTCAACGACGGCGCCGCCGCCCTGCTGCTGGTCGACGAGGAGGGCCTGAAGGCCACCGGCCGCGAGCCGCTGGCACGCGTCAGCGCCACCGGTGTCTCCGCGATCGACCCGCAGTACTTCGGACTCGCCCCCGTCGAGGCGGTCAACCGGGCGCTGGCCAAGGCGGGCAAGGAATTCGGTGACCTGTCGGTGCTCGAACTGAACGAGGCGTTCGCCGCCCAGGTCCTCGGCTGTGTGGCCGAGTGGCCCGAGTTCGACCCGGCCGTCCTCAACCCCCAGGGCGGCGCCATCGCCCTCGGCCACCCCCTCGGCGCCTCCGGGGCCCGCCTCGCCGGCACCGTCGCCCACCAGCTCGCCCGCAAGGGCAGCGGCACCGGCGTCGCCACCCTCTGCATCGGCGTCGGCCAGGGCCTCGCCCTCGTCCTCGAACGCTAAGGAAACACCAGGAACCCCCATGGCTCTCACTCAGCAGGACATCGACCAGGAGATCGCGGCCGAGCACGCCGCGTACGAGAAGCGGGTCGCCGACGGCGCGCCCGTCGAGCACCACCCGCGACGCGACTACGCCCCCTACCGTTCCTCGGTGCTGCGCCACCCCCAGCAGCCGCCGGTCGCCATCGACGTCGCCAAGGACCCGGAGCTGGTGGAGCTGTCCTCCCCCGCGTTCGGCGAGCGCGACATCACCGAGATCGACAACGACCTCACCCGGCACCACCGGGGCGAGCCGATCGGCGAGCGGATCACCGTCTCCGGCCGGCTGCTCGACCGCGACGGGCGCCCGGTGCGCGGCCAGCTGGTGGAGATCTGGCAGGCGAACTCGGCCGGCCGCTACGCCCACCAGCGCGAGCAGCACGACGCCCCGCTGGACCCCAACTTCACCGGCGTGGGCCGCACCCTCACCGACGACTCGGGCTTCTACCGATTCACCACCATCCAGCCTGGCCCGTACCCGTGGCGCAACCACGTCAACGCCTGGCGCCCGGCCCACATCCACTTCTCGGTGTTCGGCTCGGCGTTCACGCAGCGCCTGGTGACGCAGATGTACTTCCCGAACGACCCGCTCTTCCCGTACGACCCGATCCTTCAGTCCGTGACGGACGACGCCGCCCGGCAGCGCCTGGTCGCCACCTACGACCACAGCCTGTCCGTGCCGGAGTTCTCGCTCGGCTACCACTGGGACATGGTCCTCGACGGACCGAACGCCACCTGGATCGAAGAGGGACGCTGACCCGCCATGACGAAGATCGACACGAGCAGGCCGGAGAGCGTCCTGCCCACCCCCTCGCACACCGTCGGCCCGTTCTACGGGTACGCCCTGCCCTTCCCCGGCGGCGGTGACATCGCACCCGTCGGCCACCCCGACACGATCACCCTCCAGGGGTACGTGTACGACGGCGAGGGCAAGCCGCTGCCCGACGCCTTCGTGGAGCTGTGGGGACCCGACCCGGACGGCAATCTGCCGCAGGTGGACGGCTCGATCCGGCGCGATCCCTCGACCGGCGGCTACCTGGGCCGCAACGGCGTGGAGTTCACCGGCTGGGGCCGCATCCAGACCGACGCCAACGGACACTGGTACGCGCGCACCCTGCGCCCCGGTGCGCGCGGGCGCAGCGCGCCGTACCTCAGCGTGTGCGTCTTCGCGCGCGGACTCCTCGTGCACCTCTTCACCCGGGTCTACCTGCCGGGCGACGAGGCGGCACTCGCGGCCGACCCGCTGCTGGCGCGGCTGGACGCGAAGCGCCGCGACACGCTGATCGCCCGGGACGGAGGCGACGGCACGTACCGTTTCGACATCCGCCTTCAGGGCGAAGGCGAGACGGTCTTCCTGGAGTTCCAGTGACACCTGCCGAACCCGACACCGGCCTGCTCGCCCCCGGGTGGGCAGGCTCCCCCGCCGCATCCGCGACCGGCGACACCGCCTATCTGCGGGCGCTGCTGGACGCGGAGGCCGCGCTGACCCGCGCGCAGGCCGCGCTGGGGCTGGCCCCGGCCACGGCGGCGACGGCGGTGACCGAGGCGGCCGACGGCGCCGAATTCGACGTACGGGCCCTGGCGTCGCGCGCCCGCTCCGGCGGGAACCCGGTCATCCCGCTGGTCGCCGACCTGACGAAGGCGGTCGGCAAGGAGTTCGGCCCGTACGTCCACCGGGGTGCGACCAGCCAGGACATCATGGACACGGCGACGATGCTCGTCGCCGTGCGGACGCTCGGCCCGGTCCTCGCCGACCTCGCCCGCACGGAGCGGGCGCTGGCCGAGCTGGCCGCCGCTCACCGCGACACCGCGATGCCGGGGCGGACGCTCACCCAGCACGCCGTGCCGACGACGTTCGGGCTGAAGGCAGCCGGCTGGCGGTCCCTGGTGCTCGACGCCCGGGACCGGCTGACCGTCGTACGGGACGGACTGCCCGCCCAACTCGGGGGTGCCGCAGGAACGTTGGCGGCCTTCTCGGTGTACGGCGCCGACGACGCCCTCGCCCTGCCGGCGGCCTACGCCCGTGAACTCGGGCTCAGGGAACCGCTGTTGCCCTGGCACACACTCCGCACCCCGATCGCCGACCTCGCCGGCGGGCTGGCCTTCGCGGCCGGGGCGCTCGGCAAGGTGGCCACGGACATGCTCACCCTCGCCCGCACCGAGATCGGTGAGGTCGCCGAGGGCAGCGGCGGGGGGTCGTCGGCCATGCCGCACAAGGCGAACCCCGTACGGTCCACGCTGATCGCCGCGGCGGCCCGCCGGGCGCCGCAGCTCGCGGCCACGCTGTACGGGTCGCTGGTCGCTGAGGACGAGCGGCCGGCCGGCGCCTGGCACGCCGAGTGGGAGCCGCTGCGGGAGCTGCTGCGGCTCGTCGGAGGTGCCGCCCGCGACGCCGCCGAACTGACGGAGGGGCTGCGGGTGCGCCCGGACGTCATGCGCCGCCACCTCGGCCTCACCCACGGGCTGATCGTCTCCGAGCGGCTGTCGGCCGAGCTGGCCGGCGCACTCGGCCGGGCCCGCGCCAAGGAGCTGCTCACCGACCTCGCCCGGCGGACGTACACCGAGGGACGCCCGCTGGCCGAACTCCTGGCCGAAGAGCCGGAGCTGAAGGAAACGAACCTCGACGAGCTCACCGACCCCGCCCGTTACACCGGCTCCGCCGGAGCCCTCACCGACCGTGCCCTGGAGCGACGTTGACCACCAAACTCCTCAACCACCGTATCGAGGGGCCCGCTTCCGCTCCCCCGCTGCTGCTCGGGCCGTCACTCGGCACCTCGTACGCCCTGTGGGACAAGGTGGCCCCCGAGCTGTCGATCAGCCACCGGGTGGTCCGCTGGGACCTGCCGGGACACGGCGGCTCCGCGCCGGACCTCATCGGCCCCGGCGCAACCGTCGGGGACCTCGCGGATCTGGTGCTCGCACTCGCCGACTCGCTCGGGATCGAGCGGTTCGCGTACGCCGGGGTGTCGCTCGGCGGCGCGGTGGGCCTGCACCTCGCCCTGCACCACCCCGAGCGGGTCTCGTCCCTCGCCGTCATCTGTTCGTCGGCGCACTTCAACGGCGCGCAGCCGTGGCAGGACCGGGCCGCGCTGGTGCGGCGCGAGGGGCTGGCCGAGCTGGCGCAGAGCGCGGACGCCCGCTGGTTCACCCCCGGGTTCACCGTGCCGCGACTGGTCCAGGACCACCGGGAGGCCGACCCGGAGGCGTACGCGGCCTGCTGTGACGCGCTGGCCGCGTTCGACCTGCGGGAGCGGCTCGGCGAGATCTCCACGCGCACCCTGCTGATCGCCGGCCGCCAGGACCCGGCGACCCCGCCCGCGCATCTGCGGGAGATCGCCGACGCGGTGCCGGGCGCCGCACTCGTCGAGCTCCCCGGCGCCTCGCACCTGGCGCCCGCGCAGTGCCCGGAGGCCGTACTGACGGCGCTGCGGACCCACCTCGACGGCGGTGCCAAGCGCGGGATGGAGGTGCGGCGCGAGGTGCTCGGCGACCCGCACGTGGACCGGGCGCAGGCCCGGCAGACCCCGTTCACCGCGCGCTTCCAGGACTTCATCTCGCGCTACGCGTGGGGCGAGATCTGGACCGACCCGACGCTCAGCCGCCGCGAACGCAGCCTGATCACGCTGACGGCGCTGGTGGCGCACGGCCACTACGACGAGCTGGCCATGCATGTACGGGCGGCACGGCGCAACGGACTCACCCCCGAGGAGATCGGCGCCGTGCTGTTGCAGACGGCCGTGTACTGCGGGGTGCCGGCGGCGAACTCGGCGTTCGCGACGGCGCAGCGGGTGCTGGCCGAGGAGGACGACAGCCGAGGGTGACCCTGCTGGTGGTAGCTTCAGCGGCACCTCGCGGACTCCCCCGCGGCATGCCTACGGTGGAGACATGTCCACCATCCTGATCACCGGTGCCACCTCCGGACTCGGCCGTCACGTCGCCTTCGAGCTGGTCCGCTCCGGACACGTCGTCCTCGCCCACGGCCGCGACCCGGACCGTACGCGGCGGCTCGTGGACGAGTTGCGCGTCGAGGGCGAGGCCGAGGGGTTCGTCGCCGATCTGGCCTCGCTGACGCAGGTGCGCGAGTTGGGTGCGCGGGTCGCCCAGGCACGCCCCGAGCTCGACGTGCTGGTCAACAACGCGGGCGTGGGCGGGGGTCCGCGCGGTTCCGGCCGGGAGACGAGCAGCGACGGCCACGAACTGCGGCTCGCCGTGAACTACCTGGCGCCGGTCGCACTCACCCGCGCACTCCTGCCCGTACTCCGGGCGAACGCCCCCGCCCGGATCGTCAACGTCGGCTCGGTCGGTCAGGAGCCCCTCGACCTCGACGACCCCGAACTCGACCGCGGCTACAGCGGCGTCTCGGCGTACTGCCGCGCCAAGTTCGCGCTCGCGGCCCATACGTTCGCGCTCGCCGAGGAACTGGAAGGCACCGGCGTCGCGGTGAACGTGCTGCATCCGGCGACCTACATGGACACGGCGATGGTCCGCGAGGCGGGCGTCGCGCCCTGGAACTCGGTCGCCGACGGAGCGCCCGGCGTCCTGGCGCTGGCCACCCGGGACCTGGGCACGGGCGGCTACTTCGACGGCACCCGTCCGGCGCGGGCGCACGAGGCCGCCTACGACCCGGAAGTGCGCCGGCGGCTGGCGGCCGTGACCGACCGTCTGCTGGCGAAGTGACCCGGATGTGACCTAGCGCAGCCCCCGTCCCGTGTCCAGCACCTCCCGTGCCTGCGCCACCAGCCCGTCCGCGCCGCACGACCGGGCCAGCGCCAGGCCACGGTTGAGATCGGCGACGGAGCGTGCGGCGATGCCGTATTCGACGCGGGCGGCCGCGTGTTCGTACTGGCAGGGCGAGGATTCGAGGTAGGCGACCGCCTGGCCGGCCAGGCGGACCGCGCGCTGGCCGCTCTCCAGGGCGGCGGCGCAGCGCAGGGCCTCGCCGATGGCGGTGTCCGTGCCGAAGCGTTCGGCCTGGCGGCGGGCGTCGGCGGCGAGCCGGGCGGCACGGGCCGGATCCTCGACGGCCAGGGCCCTGGCGAGGTCGACGGTCCACGGCGCGAGGACCGGGTTGTGACCGCCGCGGGCGGCAGCCGCCTTCTCGGCGGCCTCCAGTTCGTTGATGCCCTCCTTGGTGCGGCCGACGGCGAGCAGCAGGCGGCCGCGCACGGAGCGGGTGTCGGGCAGCACGATGGTGGACGGGTAGGGCGGCGCGAAGCCGTACTGCTCGGCGACGGACCAGGCCTCCTCGACATGGCCGCGGGCCAGCAGCGTGTCGACGAGTCCGCAGGTCGCCGACCAGTACAGGGGCAGGCCGCGGCCGACCCGTTCGGCCAGGCGCAGCGACTCGCGCAGGATGGTCTCCGCGTCCCTGAGGCGGCCCTGCCTGCGGTAGGCGAGACCGAGGAAGGCGTTGGCCAGGGCGAGATGGCCGCCGCTCCAGCCGGCGAGGGTGTAGGCGCGCAGTGCCTCGGCGAACAGGCTCTCGGCACGGTCGAGGCGGTCGGCGTAGGCGTACGAGTTGCCCAGCATCATGAGCAATTCGCTGCCCCACTCGGTGTCGGTCCAGCCGAGGCCCGGGGCGAGGCGGCCGTTGACGAGGGCGCGGTCGGCGACCTCGACGACCTCCTCGGCGTTCTCGCCGTGCGCCATGGAGTCGAAGGCGCGCAGGATGAGCAGGGCGCGCTCGGAGTTGTCGCGGCCGGTGCAGGTGCGGGCGAGCTCCGCGAGGCGTTCCGAGCGGCCGGGTGAGGTCGCCTCGCCGTATATGCCCTCCCACATGTACTGCACGGCCTGCAGCCGCATCCGGGAGGGTCCGGCCCGGTGCCGGGCGGCCTCCGCCTCGACGGTGCGGACGGCCTCCTCCAGTTGGTCGTTATGGAGCAGGGCCTGGGACAGGCGGAAGACGGCGTCGACGCGTTCGCCGCCGTCGAGGCCCGGCATGGCGAGCGCGGTCCGTAGATGGCCGATCGTCCGGGCGGGCGCGGTCAGCAGGGTGGCGCAGCCGAGCTCGTAGAGCACGCGCGCGTGGGCCTCGGGCCGGGGCGGTTCCAGCAGGGCGCGTTCGAGACAGTGGCGGGCCGCGTCGGGGGCGCCGACGGCGATGTGTTCGCGGGCGGCCTCGCGCAGCTGCTCGACGAGCTCCTCGTCGTCGTCCGGGTGGACCTGGAGGAGGTGGCGCGCGGCGGCAGCCGCACCCAGGCCGGAGTCGTTGACGACCTGGGCGGCGATGCCGTGCATGGCGGTGCACAGGGCGTCCGGGATGGAGTTGTAGACGGCGGAGGCGATCAGCGGGTGGAGGAACTGGAGGTCGCCCTCCTTCGCGGGGCCCGCCGTGGGGTCGGGTTCGGTCAGAATGCGGGCGCTGCGCAGCAGTTCGGCGCAGCGCTCGGCATCGTCACGGCCCATCGTGGCGAGCCTGGCCACCAGGTCGACGGAGATGCCGGTGCCGAGGATGGCGGCGGCCCAGGCGAAGCGGGTGGCGTCGATGCCGAGCTGTTCCAGGCGGGCGACGAGGCCGCCGCCGCGGGCCGAGCGGTTCAGGGCGCGCAGCTCACCGGCCGAGGACTCGGCGGGCTCGAGCTCGCTGTCCCGCACCTTGGCGAGGAGTTCGTTGGTCTCGTACGGGTTGCCGCCGGTGACGGCCCACACCTCGCGGCAGAACGGGGCGTCGGCGTGGGTACCGAGCGTGGCGCGGGTGAGGCCGGCGACCGCGTCCGGGGTGAGGGCGCTGATGTTGGTGACGGGGCCGCCCGCGGAGGCGGCGACGCTGTCCAGGTAGCGGGCGCTCTCGCCGCTGACCTCACCGGGGCGGCGGGCCACGACGACGAGGACGGACAGGTCGTCGAGACGTTCGGCGAACGCGCTGAGCCAGCGCAGGCTCTCCTGGTCCGCCCAGTGGGCGTCGTCGACGAGCAGCACGAGCGGCCAGTCCCGCTTGGCCAGCCGGCGCACGGCGGCGACGAGACCGTCGCACACGCCCTGGGGGTCGGCGCGCAGTTCGCTCGGTTCTGTTATGCCGAGGGCGGGGCCCGCGATGTCGTACCAGTCGCCGAGGTACTCGCGGGCCTCCTCGGGCAGCAGCGACATCAGGGCGGGCTGCAACAACTGCCGTACGACATTGAAGGGGACGGACCTCAGGGTCTCGCCGCCGCGGGTGGACCACACGGTGCAGCCACGGGCCTCGGCGATGCGATGTGTCTCGGCCAGCAGCGCGGTCTTGCCGAGTCCCGCCTCGCCCCGGAACACCAGCAGGCTGCCCGGGGACGACCGGTCGGCACACAGGGTGTCCACCGCCCGTTCGATGGCGGCGACTTCCCTGTCGCGCTCCCACAGGGAAGCCGAGGCGGCCGCCGTGGGCCTGGCCTCCGTCATCCCGCTACCTCCCCAAGTCGCCCGAACGACGTACAGACCTCGAGCGTAGCCGTCCGACCCGCGAAGCGGAGGCCGGTCCGCGCACCCGTTGCCGTGAAGGGTGACGCGGATGCGCCGGGACGACGCGGAAGGCCTGCGCGGGGCGCATCGAGCGTCAACGTCGGTTGCCAGGCGACGGATTGACGGCGGGATCACGCCAGTGGGGCGGGGTCCCCGGGGGACGCGGGGTCACCGGCTTCCCCGCCTCCGTCCGCGCCTCGTCCCCGCCTGCGTCCGCGCCGGAGCGGCCCCCGCCGAACCGAAGGCGGGGTCCTCTCATCCCCCTTTCACCGACGCCTCATACGGTGGGGCCATGACGCAGGTGACTCCTCCCGGGTGGTACCCCGACCCCGGGCAGAAAAGTGACGGTCCCGCCACCGAGCGCTGGTGGGACGGCAAGACGTGGACGGACCAGACCCGCCCCGCGGGAGAGGCCGCCGTATGGGGTCCCCCGACGCAGCCGGTGGCCGACGGGGCATACCCGGATGCTCCGCCCTATCCGGCGTATCCCGCCCAGCCTCCGGCGGGCGGACAGCGGCGAGGGCTGCGCACCGGCATAGCCGTCGCCGTCGCCGTCGCGGTGCTCGCGAGCATCGGTGTCGGCGTGTACGCGCTGACCAAGGACGACGGCGGCGGCAGCGACAACGGCGCTCAGCAGGGCCAGGGCGCGCCCGGCGGGCAGAACGGCTCCGGCGGCCAGGGCGGCCCCTTCGGCGAGTCGGGCGGCCAGGGCGGTCAGGGCGGCCCTGGTGGTTCCGGCGGCACCGGTGGTTCCGGCGGCACCGGCGGCCAGTCGCCGGCGCCCGACCAGTCCGAGGCACCGAAGATCGAGAGCGGCTCGGTGACCGACGCGGTGAGCGGGATCAGCATCCCCATCCCGGACGACTGGTACGGCCAGGAGATCAGCGTGGGCGCGCAGGTCACGTCGAACGACTCCTACGACTGCCCCGGCGACACCTCCAAGTCCTGCACCAAGGGCGGCGCCTACTCGGCGCCCGCTCTGGCGCTGGGCACCAGCGGCTCCACGGCCGAGGCGGTCGCCAAGGCGGACATCTCCGCGAACGCCGAGGAGTCCTACGGCGGCACCACCTACGGCAAGATCACCTCTCACCAGGTGCTGGCCTCCAAGGCGGTGACGGTGGCCGGCCAGAAGGGCTACCTGGTCCGCTGGAAGGCGGTCACGAGCAAGGGCGCCGACGGCTACGTCGAGTCGCTGGCGTTCCCCTCCCCGGCGAACTCCTCGCAGATCGTCGTGGTCCGCTTCGGCATCGACGCCGACCAGAAGGTGTCGGTGATCGACGAGATCACCAAGGGCATCAAGGTGTCGACCGGAAGCGGCAGCGGCCAGGACGTCTGACGCTGATCGGCCCCGAAACGCCAGTCGGCCGGGTGGGGCGCCTCTCCGCTCAAGAGGAACCCCACCCGGCCGGGGGGTGCGCGCCGCCCCCGTCCCCACGGTGCGGCGCGAGCAGGTCACCGTCCAGTCATCCCGTGGACGGCGGCCTGGGTCTCAGGTGAGGCCGAGTGCCGGCAGCACCGCGGCCTCCACGAAACGGACGAGGTAGTCCGAGTCGGCGTACTCGCCCGTCAGGATGGGGCGCACGCGCAGGATGCCGAACATCATGGCGGGCACGTACTCCAGCGCCGGCTGGTCGGCGGCGACCTCGCCGCGCTCCACAGCGCGCCGGAGGATCTCGTGGAGCGCACAGACCTCCGGCTCGACGAGCGCCTCGCGCAGCGCCTGCTGGAGCTCCCTGTCCTGCGTGACCGCGTGGGCGAGCGCCTGGAGCAGCTTGGTGTCCTTGCCCGACCAGTCGCCCGCGGCCCGCGCCACCTCGCGCAGGTCGTCGGCGAGCGATCCGGTGTCGATGCCGACGAAGCGTACCTGGCGGTTGGCACGCAGCGCCGCGGCCACGAACTGGGGCTTGGTCTTCCACTGACGGTAGAGCGTGGACTTGCTGCACCGGGTGCTCGTGGCTACGCCGTCCATGGTGAGGGAGTCGTAGCCGCACTCGCGGATCTGTTCCAGTACGGCGTCGAAGAACTCCTGCTCGCGCTCGGGCGTGAGCTTGGAGCGGCGCGAGGCGACGACCGTCTCCGGTCCGTCCGCGGCCTGCGACGTCATCGGCACTTCTCCTCGCTGGTGTCCGGCGGGCCCCCCGAGGGCCCCACTCAAGTGTGTCGCATGTCAATCGATACGCCAGTGTACCGGTACTCGAACGTATCGGTACACTGACGTATCGGTACGACGCCGTATCGATGCCATGTACAGATCCGCGTACGCAGAAAGACGAGCCCGAAGCTCGCCCGCACCAGCACACGCACCACCGTCAGCAAAGGGGCCGGGGGATGAATGCCCGAACCGAGCCTGCAGAGGCGGAGCCCGACGCGATAGCGCGGCCACCGCTCGTCCGTGAGCTCCTGCTCGTCGCAGGACTCTTCCTCGTCTACAAGTTCGGCCGGCAACTGGCGACGGGTCACACCGGCGAGGCCTTCCACAACGCACACCGCGTGTGGGACCTGGAACGAGCGGTCCACCTGCCCGGCGAGGGCTCAGTGCAGGCCGTACTGCTGCACGGCGACACCCTGGTGCACATCGCCAACACCTACTACGCGACCGTCCACTTCCCCATCACCGTGGGCTTCCTCGTCTGGCTCTACCTGCGCCGCCCCACCCACTACGTCTGGGCCCGCCGGATCCTGGCCGCGCTCACCACGGCGGCCCTGGTGCTGCATCTCACGTTCCCGCTCGCCCCGCCGCGAATGCTCGCGGTGACGGGCCTCGTCGACACCGCGCAGCTGTACGGGCCGTCGGTGTACGGGCCACCGGAGAGCGACCATCTGTCGAACCAGTTCGCCGCGATGCCGTCACTGCACTTCGGCTGGGCGCTGATGGTGGCCATCGGCCTGATCGCCGCGACCCGGTCCCGGTGGCGCTGGCTGTGGCTGCTGCATCCGCTGGTGACCCTGCTGGTGATCGTCGGCACGGCGAACCACTACTGGCTGGACGCGATCGCAGCCGGTGCCCTGCTCGGCCTCGCGCTCGCGGTGATCCACCTGCCGCACCGCACCGTCACGACCGCCGGACGCGCCCACGACGACCTCGCACCGGCCGAGGAGCCCGTACTGGCGGGGGCGGCCCGATGAGCGCCACCCTGGTCTCCGTCGTCCTCTCCCTGTTCTCCTCCGTCGCCTACGCGGCCGCGGCCGTCGCACAGGAACGTCTGGCCTCCCGTTCCTCCGGTTCGGGCACGCTCGGGCTGCTGGGCAGCGGCGCGTGGTGGAGCTCGGTGGGACTGAACGCCTCCGGCGCCCTGCTGCACGTCGTGGCCCTGAAATACGGCCCCCTCACCGTGGTGCAGCCGCTCGGTGCGCTCACCCTGGTCGCGGCGGTGCCGTTGGGGGCCCGCATCGCGGGACGCCGGGTCAGCGCGACCGAATGGCGGGGCACCGCCTACACCCTGGCCGGACTGAGCGCGATCCTGGTCACCGCGTCGGGCTCCGCACCCGACGAGGTGCTGAGCGTGCCCGAGGCGCTGACGGTCGCCGCGGCGACGGCAGCGGTCATCGGCCTGCTGTCACGGCCGGGCGCACGACCCGGTCTGCGTCACGCGGCCGCCTCCGGTTTCGCCTCCGGAGTCGCCTCGGCGCTCACACAGACCGTGACGGTGGCCGCGACCGACCGCTCGGGCCCGGTGCTCAGCGTGCAGGTGATCGGAGTGGCACTGCTCGTCGCAGCCTTCGCCACGGGCGGGCTGCTGCTGTCACAGACCGCCTACCGGGGCGGACTGGGCGCGCCGCTGGCGGTCGTGACGCTGGCGAATCCGATGGCCGCCGCGGCGATCGGCCTCGTACTGCTGGGCGAACGCCTGCAGGGCGGCGCGGCGGGAGTGCTGCTCGCGCTCGCGGGAGCGGGACTGGCATCGTGGGGCGTCGTGCTGCTCTCACGCACCGCACCGGATCGGCCCGAACTGCCCGATCCGCTGGAGGAGGAGCACCCCGTGGCCGCGGTACTGGCCCTGAAGTCGGAAACGGCGTCGACCGAACCGGCGTTGATGCCCCGGCAGTCGGATCCGGGGCATCTGACTCCGCTGTGAGGGCGTGAGTGGGCGAGTGCGCATGCGGGGATCCGGGATGCCGTACACACGCGTGGATGCGGTGTACGGGATACCGGAAACCAGGTGAATACGGTGTACAGGACACCGGATACCGCCCGCGTACGGCATGCGGGATACCGGATACCACCCGCGTACGACATGCGGGATACCGCATACCTCGCGCGCACCGCATACGAGATACCGGCCACCTCGCGCCTACGGTATGCAGGATCCCCCCTCCTGGCCCGCCCACCTGAGCCGTCCCCCGTCACCGGCGTCAGCCCAGGCCCCGCGAGTCCTGCTTCAGGGCCGTGTCCACGGTCAGGGCCGTCGCCACCACGAGGCTCAGCAGCGGCTCGGGCAGCTGGTAGTGGATCTGCAGGACGTAGTTGTCCGCGGTCGTGAACAGGGTCTTGGCGAGGCCTTCCCAGGTCTTGGTGATCCGGGCGACCTCGTTGTCCGCGTGGTCGACGATCGCGAAGTTCCATGCCCGCCAGTTCTCCGCCTTGATGGCACCGACCTTCTGGCCGTTGGCGTTGATGGCGAAGTTGATCTTCCCGAAGACGTTCTGCTGGACGATCTCGCCGACCGGCTGACCGCCCGGGCGCTCCACGATCACCCGCGACTTGAATATCTTGCGCGGGCGCGTGAGCAGCAGGACGGGCTGGCCGTAGGCGTCGCGGATCTCCAGCTTGTGCGTGAGGAACTGGTCGATGCTGGCGACGAAGCGCAGGATCTTCTTCAGCGCGCTCTGGCCGACCTGGACGACCGAGCCGAGCGAGTTGCCGTTCTGATCCATGACCTTGTACTCGTTGGTCAGCTCGATCAGCTTGGCCTTCTGGTTCACCACCAGGACCGGCTCGGAGAACAGCGTGCCGCCGCCGGCGCCGCTCGGGGCGACGCCGGCTTCCTGCCGGACCTGCTGCTGCACGCGCGGGTCGGGACCTGCCTGCTGCTGCGGCACCTGCTGTGCCGCCTGGGCGTTGCCCGCACCCTGCTGCTGGTCGGGGTTGGTGTGCTGGGTCCACTGCACGCCGTCCCAGTAACGGAGCGTCTGGGGCGCCCCGTGCGGATCGGGATACCAGCCTGCAGGAGTGTTCGATTGCGTGGTCACCGGGGCACACTATCGCGCGCGCACGGGGACCTGGCCAGTCCCCAGGATGCGCTGTTCATCGCCCTTTTACACCTTGTTACCCGGTGACGATGGCGGGGTCGCTGACGCCGGGCCGGCCGTTCTCGACATGTCCGGCAAACCGTCGCAGGTAGGTCGCGTCGGCGGCGGAGGTGACGGTGAGGTCGTACCAACGCCCGCTCGCCGTCAGGTCGACGGTGTGCCGGACGGTGGCGCCGGGCCGCACTCGGACGGTTCGCGCGCGGCCGCCGTAGCCGTTCGCCACTTTCAGTTCCACTGTGGCGGAGCCGTTGTTGGTGAGGGTCAGTTCGATGTCGTCGCCGCTGTGCCGCGCGGTGACCTCGGGGCCGGCCGTCGCCTTGCCGGGGCCCTTGAAGGCGCGCAGGAAGCCGTTCGGGCCGTGCACGGTCAGGTCGTACGAGCCGCCGGAGTACGTGGTGTTCCAGGTGTCGGAGAGGGACTTGCCGGCCTCGGTGGTGTAGGTCCAGGGTCCGTCCGTGCGGTTGCCGGCAGTGACGAGGAAGGCCGCGCCGGCGTGGGCGCCGGAGGTGAAAGTGAGCGTGAACTTCCCGGTGGCCGGGTCCGCCGAACCGTCCACCACCGGAACGTACCCGAGCGGTCGGGTGGGCCGTGAGCCTCGCTCCTGCCGGGGCAGGACGGGGTGGGTGGGCGGGGTGGGCACGTAGTCGGGGTGGCGGTCGCCGTCCGGGGGCCGGTAGCCGTCGGTGTCCGGGAGGGCGACCGGCTTGGTGTCCGTGCGGGAGAAGTCGAACGCGGAGGTGAGGTCGCCGCAGATGGCGCGCCGCCAGGGCGAGATGTTCGGCTCGTGCACGCCGAAGCGGCGTTCCACGAACCGGATGATCGAGGTGTGGTCGAGGGTTTCGGAGCAGACGTAACCTCCCTTGCTCCAGGGGGAGATGACGAGCATCGGCACGCGCTGGCCAAGGCCGTAGGGGCCGGCGACGTGACCGCTGTCGCCCTTGAACAGGTCGGGACCTACGTCGACGGTGGACTTGCCCTGTGTGGCGGAGGCCGGCGGGAACGGCGGAATCAGGTGGTCGAAGAAGCCGTCGTTCTCGTCGTAGGTGATGAACAGGGCCGTCTTCGCCCAGACGGCCGGGTCCGCGGTGAGCGCGTCCAGGACCTGGGCGACGTACCAGGCACCATAGTTGGCGGGCCAGTTGGGGTGTTCGGTGAACGCCTCGGGGGCGACGATCCAGGAGACCTGCGGCAGTTTGCCGCCCTTCACGTCGGCCGTGAGCTGGTCGAAGAAACCCTGGCCCGTGCGGGCGTCGGTGCCGGTGCGGGCCTTGTCGTAGAGGGGGTCGCCGGGCTTGGCGTCGCGGTACTGGTTGAAGTAGAGGAGCGAGTTGTCGCCGTAGTTGCCGCGGTAGGCGTCGGGGATCCAGCCCCAGCTGCCGGCCGCGTCGAGGCCGTCGCCGACGTCCTGGTAGATCTTCCAGGAGACGCCGGCCTGCTCGAGGCGCTCGGGGTAGGTCGTCCAGCCGTAGCCGTTCTCGTCGTTGCCGAGGACGGGGCCGCCGCCCTGGCCGTCGTTGCCGGTGTAGCCGGTCCACATGTAGTAACGGTTGGGGTCGGTGGAGCCGATGAAGGAGCAGTGGTAGGCGTCGCAGATGGTGAAGGCGTCGGCGAGCGCGTAGTGGAACGGGATGTCGTCGCGGGTCAGGTAGGCCATCGTGGTCGCCGACTTCGCGGGCACCCACTTGTCGTACTTGCCCGCGTTGAAGGCGGCGTGTCCGTCGTTCCAGCCGTGCGGGAGGTCCTGGAGGAACGCCAGCCCGAGGTCGTCGGCGTCGGGATGGAAGGGCAGGATGTCCTTGGTGCCGTCGGACTGGTGCCAGACCGGCCTGCCGGGCGTGGGCGACGCCGGGCGCGGGTCGCCGAAGCCGCGGACGCCGCGCAGCGAGCCGAAGTAGTGGTCGAAGGAGCGGTTCTCCTGCATCAGGACGACGATGTGCTCGACGTCCTGGATCGACCCCGTTCGGTGGTTGGCCGGGAGCGCGGCGGCACGCTCGATGCTGTTCGACAGTGCCGTGAACGCCGTGGTGGCTCCCGCGAGTTGGAGGAAGCGGCGCCGGTTGACCTCGGACATGGGTGAGGGACCCTTCTCGTCGTGGCGTGCGCGACTGGCCGGAACGTGACGGAATGTGCGCGCAAGGAGTGTTCCAAGGGCATCGAACGGCAAGGAAGGGTCCGATGGCGTCGATGTGAAAGTCATCGGTACGTGAGGTGTGCGGTGCGCCAGGACCTGGCCAAGG
Source organism: Streptomyces sp. NPDC001315 (assembly GCF_042896175.1). Lineage (NCBI taxonomy): Bacteria > Bacillati > Actinomycetota > Actinomycetes > Kitasatosporales > Streptomycetaceae > Streptomyces > Streptomyces sp. NPDC001315. The sequence continues at coordinate 251,101 of NZ_JBIAWZ010000005.1, forward strand.
CACTCCCCCGGCACGGGCTTCACCGGCTGCAGTCCGGCCGCGGCCGTCGGCAGCACCCCCTTGTTCGGGCACCGGCCCGGCGAACCTCGGCACCATCGTTCCGCCCGGCCGGAGCCGGACCGTCACCGACCCTCCGGCGACGCCGGGCCCGGACCAGCACTGCGGGCCCTTGCACGCACCTGATGCTGAAGAAGCTGGAGCTCGGGGTGTGGCGCCGGGCCTGCCAGTAGATCACCCGGACCCGTCCGTCCTGGAGGCCGCCGTAGCCGCTGTGGCCGCCGTCCAGGACGCGGAGCGGGGAGAAGCGGTCGTCGCCCACGTCCGGCCCCGACCGGGGGTCACGGCCGATCCGGCAGCGTCGCGACGTGGCCACCCCGGCCGCGATGCCGTCGCCAGGTGGGCCGAAGGGCCCGGGGTCGGGCCCGAGCGGCCCGTGGTGCCGAACCCGCAGGAGGCACACGCTGGGATCAGGCATCACGAAGGGAGCCGGTGCGATGACCTCCGCCACCACCACCATGAACGCGGCGCTCCCCGCCGAGCACCGCGAACAGCTGATGCGGGTCGCCCGCGAGGTCTCCTTCGAGGCCGGCACCCGCCTGTTCGAGGAGGGCCGGCGCGCCGACCGCTTCTGGATCGTCCGAACCGGCACCGTCGCCCTCGACCTGCACGTGCCCGGCCGCCGCCCCGTGGTCATCGAGTCGCTCGGTCAGGGCGAACTGGTCGGCTGGTCCTGGCACTTCCCGCCGCACGTCTGGCACCTGGGCGCCGATGCGATGAGCCCGGTGCGGGCCTGGGAGTTCGACGCCGGGACGGTCCGGGCGATGTGCGCCGAAGACCCCGAGTTCGGCCGGGCGATCGCGGTCTGGGTCGGGCGCGTGGTCGCCCAACGGCTGCACGCCTCCCGGATCCGGCTGCTCGACCTGTACGCCCCCTACGGCAGCGGTGGCCTGTCGTGACCACCCGCCACCGTGAGGAGGACAGCGGGCGGAGCGGCCCGCACCGGTGAACGACGTGCTGACGCGGGCCGTCGGAACAACCCGGCGGCCCGGGTTCCTACGGGCTCCGGGCTCCCGCTCGGGCGCCGCGGCGCTCAGCCCCGGCCCCCGCTGGCGCTCAGCCCCGGCCCCCGCTGAAGTTCTCCCACCCGGGCCCGACGCGCTTCCACTCCTCGTCCCATTCGGCCAGGCGCCGGCGCACGAGCCCGGTGCGGACCAGCCATCCGCCGGCCCAGACCGTCGCGCCGGTCAGCGAGGCGACGAGGATGCCGGTCAGGGCCGCCTGCAGGGTCGCCTCCGCCGTACTGGCGGGCTGGGCGACCACCCGGCCGGTCGGGTCGGTCCACACCGTGAGTCGGGTTCCGGCCGGGGCACCCGGGACGACCGTCGCCCGGCCCTGGTGCACCGAGCCGTCCGCGTCCGTCCAGCGCACCGTGGCCCACACCCTGCCGTCGTCGTATCCGGTCCCGGCGGGCGGGGTCCTCGCCGCGTCGTCCGTGAGTACGGCGGACACGGCGTGCACCTGGGCCCGCCGCGCGGCGAAGGCCGAGTCCACGGCCTGTGCTGCCGTCAGACCCGCGAACGCTCCGCCGACGAGGACCAGGATCCAGGTCCCGAGCACGATCCAGGCCTCGACGACGTCGCTGTGCCGTCTGAGGGGATTGCGCCGCCAACGCCACAGCCGCACACGTGCCACGGTCGTGGGAGGTGTCTTCCGCATCGGTCGCCCGCCTCCTCTCGCGCGAGCACATGCCCTCGGCCGCCGTCAGACGGAGGCCCTCGGTTTCTTCGGGGCCTGCAGGCCGTCGCCGAGGTCCGGGTGGCGGCGCCGGCCGGCCAGCGCGCATCGCACGTCGACCACGCCCGGTACCGACCGCGCCAACAGGACCGCGATCGGTACGAGCACGGTGTCGTGGACCCGGCCGGAGAGCGTGACCACTCCATCGTGCACCTCGACCCGGACCGGCGCCGCCCGCGTGCCGAAGAGCCGTACGCCGACCTCACGGCCGACGTCCTCGGCGATGTCCTCGTCGTCCCGCAGGAACACCTTCAAGAGATCGGACCGGCTGACGATGCCCTTCAGGACCCCATCAGGGCCGACGACCGGCAGCCGCTTGACCCTGTTGCGGGCCATGATGCGCGCGGCGTGGGCGAGGGTGGCGTCGGGCGCCACAGTGACGGCCGGAGCGGTCATCAACTCCTCGGCGGTCACGCCATCCGCCTTGCGGAGCTCGGCGAGGTCCCTCAGCTGTCCGTACCGGCCCACGTCGACCTCGCGATACTCCTCCTTGGGCAGCAGATCGGCCTCGGAGACGACACCGACGACGCGTTCGCCGTCGTCCAGCACCGGCAGCGCGCTCACGCGCCACTCCTGCATGGTCTGCACGATGTGCTTGAAGGCCACTCCTGTACGCAGGGCGACGACCGTGCCGGTCATCACGTCGTTCACGACGGTCGGGGTGCCGTGCATGGCGTCCTCCAGGGCTCTCGGATGCCGTCTACGACACCTTCAGCCTGCGGCCGCGAACGCGGTCGCGACATGGGCCGAGTGGCCTGTCCCGGGGGCCGATACGCCACGCTCGCGCCACCCGACCGGTTCGAACGCCTACGTCGCGGGCAGCGGAACCCGCCACTCCAGCAGGGCGCCGCCGCCGTCGGGGCTGGACACCCGAAGGTGGCCGCCCAGCTGTTCCGCCCGCTCGGCCATGTTGCGCAGCCCGCTGCGGCGGCCCTCGGGCGCGATGCCCACGCCGTTGTCCGAGACCGTCAGGGACACCTCATGACCGTCGGTTGTCAGGACGACCTGCGCCCGGCCGGCATGGGCGTGCCGGGCGATGTTGGTGAGCGCCTCGGAGAGCACGGCCACGACGTGGTCGGCGATCTCGCGCGGCACGTCGGTGTCGACCAGGCCCTCCATGCGCACGCTGGGCGCGAAGCCCAGCGCCGGGGCGGCCCCGCCGACCACACGCACGACTCCGGCCCGCAGTCCGCTCCCGGCGGCACCCTCGCGTGCCCGCAGCCCGAAGATCGTCGACCTGATGATCTTGATGGTTTCGTCCAGGTCGTCGACGGCCCGCAGCACCCGCTCGGAAGCCTCCGGGTGCTCGATGAAGCGGCCCGCGCTCTGCAGTGTCATCCCGGTGGCGAACAGTCGCTGGATGGCCAGGTCGTGCAGGTCGCGGGCGATCCGGTCGCGGTCCTGGAGCACGGCGATCTGCTCGGCGTCCTGTCGGCGTTCGGCCAGTTCCATCGCGATCGCGGCCTGCGCGGCGAAGCCCTGCAGCATCTCGGTCTCCTTTTCCGAGAACACCGGCCGCCCGGCCTCGCGCGCCAGCAGGACCACGCCCCTGGTGCCGCCCTCTCCCGTGCCGATGGGGACGGCGACGGCGGGGCCGAGTCCGTCGAAGCGCGGGGGTTCCGGGGAGATCCGCGTGTCGTGGATGACGTCGTCGCTGGCCACCGGAGCGGCGGCAGTATAGGCCAGTCCCATCAGGCTCGCCTGCACGGGCAGCACCAGCCCCCGGTGTGCCTCGGCATCCACGCCGACGGCGATCTCCACGGTGAGCGACTCGGTGTCCTCCATCGGCATCGCGACCGCCGCCAGAGCCGAGCCCGCGATTTCCCGGGCCCGTTCGGCGATCAGGCCCAGGGCCTCGGCGCGTGCGCTGCCCGACATCAGGCGGTGGGTGATTTCCGCGTTCGCCCGCAGCCAGCGCTCGCGCAGCCGGGAGTCCTCGTACAGGCGGGCGTTGTCGATGGCCACGCCGGCGGCCACGGCCAGCGTGGCCAGCACCGACTCGTCCTCGTCGTCGAACTGGGCGCCGCCGCGTTTCTCGGTCAGGTACAGGTTGCCGAAGACCTGGTCGCGGACCCTGATCGGGACGCCTAGGAAGCTGTTCATCGGCGGGTGGTTCGGCGGGAAGCCGTACGAGGCCGGGTGCTCGGAGATCTTCGCCAGCCGTAGCGGCTCCGGGTGACGGATCAACTCGCCGAGGATGCCGTGCCCTTTCGGGAAGGGGCCGATCTCGGCGATCTCGGCCTCGGTCACGCCCACCGTGTAGAAGGCGGACAGCCGTGTGCCGTCGGGTCCGATGACTCCGAGGGCCGCGTATTCCGCGTCCACGAGCGCCGCGGCCGCGTCCACGATGGAGTGCAGGGCCTGCTCCAGGTCCAGCTCACGGCCGACGGCGAGCACCGCCTCCAGCAGGCTGTGGACCCGGTCGCGGGTACCCCGGGCCGCGTCGAGCCGGGCCTGCAGCTCCTCCAGCAACTCGTCGAGCTTGAGCTGCGGCAGTCGTACGCGGGGCTCTTCGGGGCTTGCCACCACGCTCCTCCAGATCCCTTCGGCGGGCAAACCCGGACCGGCTGGGTCCCTCCCACGGTATCCGTCCTCGGCGAGGGCTGGTACGACATCGCGGTCGGCGCCGGCCCCCGCCGCTCTCGAAGCCGGTCGACCCACCTCAGGGGGACCGAGAGCACCTCCCCCGCCGGCCTGTCCCGTCGGACGCCGGAGCCGTACGAGACCGCAGAGCCGAGGAGAGGCGGGGGCCGACCGGCCTCCGGAACAAGGTCCTCGACGGCGGCCGCGGGGGCGGGGGCGGGGGCGGGGGCGGGGGCGGTTCGACCTGGCGGACGAGGACCACGGATCGAGTGGGGCCGGTCGGCCCTAGTGCGTCCGGTGCAGAAGAGGTGAGGATCGGCCTCATGGACAGCCCGTAGTCTGTCCTTACCCGGGAACGGAAGGGTCGTCATGGCCGAGACACGCACCTTCACGGAACAGGATCCGATCCGCGTGTTCCTGCTGGACGACCACGAAGTCGTACGACGCGGACTGACCGACCTGCTCGACGCCGAACCGGACATCCACGTGGTCGGTGACGCGGACACCGCCGAGCACGCCCTCGTCCGCGGCCCCGCCCTGCGCCCGCACGTCGCCGTGCTCGACGTACGCCTCCCCGACGGCGACGGCATCTCGGTCTGCCGTGAGCTCCGCAGCCGGATGCCGGAGCTGGCCTGTCTGATGCTGACCTCGTTCGACGACGAGGACGCCCTGCTGGACGCCATCATGGCCGGGGCCTCCGGGTACGTCCTGAAGCAGATCAAGGGCTCCGACCTCGTCTCGGCCGTGCGTACCGTCGCCTCGGGCCAGTCGATGCTGGACCCTGCGACGACCGCCCGCCTCATGCGCTCCCTGCGGGCCGGCCCCGCCGAGGCCGCCGCGCTGCCGCCCGAGCTGGCGAGCCTGTCGCCGCGTGAACGGGACATCCTCGCCCTGATCGGCGACGGTCTGACCAACCGCGAGATCGGCAAGAAGCTCTACCTGTCCGAGAAGACCGTCAAGAACCACATCTCCCGCCTGCTGGCGAAGCTGGGCGTGCAGCGCCGGGTCCAGGCGGCAGTCCTCGCCTCCCACCTCGAGCAACACGGCTTCGGAGCGAATCCGGCGCGACAGCACAGCCAGCGGTGCTCGTGACGTCGGACATGATCGCGACATCGCCGAGTACATCCGGGTCAAGCGCGCCGAGTTCGGCGCGATCGTGGTCGACGCCGGCGGCGGCAGCGCCCGCATCTTCCACGAGGCCGTCACCGAAGCGACCTGCTGCTCGTGCCGGTCGCCCCCACCAAGATCGAGCGCCGCAAACTCGTGGCCACCTTCGACGAGGGCGAGCGCGCCGCCGCACGCAACGAGCACGGCGTCACCGCCCACGTCGTCATGGTCAAGGCCGACGACCGCACCAGCCTGCCCAGTCGGGCCAAGGACCAGCTCCGTCGCGGTCCTGGCCGATGCCCTCGGGGGCGTGGCGGCTGGGCTCGGGGGTCGGCAGCGCACCGCCGAGTGGCGGAGTCAGCCGCCGCGCCCGTTGTTGCTCCGTCAGCTGCCCACTCCCTTCGGCTTGGGCGTGGCCAGTGCCCGAAACGCCTCCCACTGCACGGGAGGCCGTGGCAGGCCACGCCGTTGCAAATAGCGTGCGGTGGCCCGCTTCGTTCGGCGCAGCACGCGCAATGCGTCGAGGGCGCGTCCGGAGCCCATGGGTTCCACCACCGTGCCGGGCACCAACAGCCAGCCTTCCCCGTCCTGTCGCAGTTCTCCGCGGACGAGCGTGTTCTCCATGTGGTTGAGCCGTTCGTCGTGCCGGTGCACCAGCAGTGCAGCGGGACCCTCCGTCACGCCGCAGTCAGAGGGCACCCCCACCGCGAAGCCCGCATCCGTCGCCACAGGCCGGGTCCGGGCGAGGACAGGTGCTCCCGTCTTGTCGCATGCCGCCAGCACCGCCGTCGGATAGCGGCCGAGCTGCGTGGCCCCGAGCAGAAGCGAAGCGGGCCCTTCTCCGTTGGCGGGCTGCGACGGGGGCAGGGACGCCAATGGAGGGCGCACGACGACCTGTTCCGGAGTGACCGTGATGAGCAGGCGCAGGTAGTACCACTCCATCAGCCGTCTCACGCCGGGGGCGAGGTAGGAGCGACTGTGCGGCTGCCGCTCGAACAGCATCCGCCAGTAGTCCTCAGCGCCTTCGGGCCCCGTCATGATGTCGTCCGGGCATACGGCCCGACCGCCGACGTAGATCTGGGGTGGATGGTCGAGACCGCTGCCGGTGGGGTCGGAGTAGAGCAGGGCCACGCGCCCGTCACGGCGCACGTTCAACGCCTTCTGCGCGAACGCGAGGGACGTGGTCAGCAAGAGCGTTCCGTCGGCCCGGCGTCGAACTACCGCCGGCCAAACCACCGGTGCGCCGTCGCGGGCGAGCGTCACGAACTCGCAGGTCCGATAGGCGTCCAGGACGTCGAGGGAGGCGGCATCGAGCACGGTCACCGGCGCGCCTCCTCGAGCAGCCCCCCACGCACGGCACGGCACCAGTTGGCGTACTGGCGTCGACCGACGATCTTCCACAGCAGACGGCCGAGAAGCGGTGCCCTGCCGAGGAAGTAGGCGCGTTCCTCCGCCGTTGCGTCCTCGAGGATCGCGCCGAGTGCCAGCAGCACCTTGTTCTTGGGCAGCCCGTCCATACCGCGTTGGCCGACCAGGTCCCACTCGGCGACGGTCAGATGCTCGGCGACCAGAGGCAGTGCCAACCGCTCCTCGTCGTCGAGGTGCTCGACCAGCGCCGTCCGGTGCTCGGTCAGGGCGAGGGCCAGTTCCTCACGGGCGATGTGGTTCGCCTCCCGCCGCCACGCGGGGAGCCATTCGGCGACGGCAGCCAGGGTCAGGTCGATGCGCTGGTGTTGCTTCTCCATCCGGTCGACCAGCCCGCCGTCCGCGCTCCGGGCATGCAGCAGGGGCCAGACCAACTCGTCCTCGAGGGAATGGTGATGATGCAGCCCCATCACGTAGTCGTCCAGGTGGGCCGCTATCTGCGCCGCGCGTGTCGTGTCGCCGTCCGGCACGGCCCGTACCAGACGGGGTGCCAGCGCCGACTCGCGTCGGAAGACCCGATGGACGACCACCATCTCGTGTGTATAGGGGGGAAAACTACTGCGAGACACGCCTGGTCACTCCAAGAATGAGGCACCGGTAAGAAGTCGCCACTGTTTCGCAGCCGACTTGGCGTCCGCTTGGGACCGTACTTGCGAAGCCGTTGACCAGCATGTTTAGCGTGTGTTCACGGTCTGTGACACCACTGGGGTAGATTCGCGTGGCGTGCTGCGAATTCGAGTCCTGGGTTCTCTGGGCGCCGTTGTCGGGGGGAAACCGGTCGAACTGGGGGCCCCGCGGCAGCGGACCGTTCTCGCGCTGCTGGTCGCTGCCCGCCAGCAGGTGGTGTCCGTCGACCGTATGGCCGACGCGCTGTGGCGCGGTGTGCCCCCGGCCAAGGCCGTCGTGTCTCTGCACGCCTATGTGTCAAACCTGCGCCGCCTGCTGGAGCCGGATCGGCTTCCACGTACTCCCGCGACCGTCCTGGTCACCTCCCCTCCGGGCTACGCTCTGCGGCTGCCTCCCGAGGCCGTGGACGCCTGGCAATTCGAGGCCCAGGTGGCCCGAGCCCGCAGCGCCCCGCCGGACAACGCACGCCAACTGCTCACGGAAGCGCTCGGATGGTGGCAGGGACCACCCTTCCTCGAGCACAGTGACGAGTCGTGGGCCACGTCGGAGGTGGCCCGGCTGACGGAACTGTGCGCGCAGGCCCGGGAGCTGTCCGTCGCGGCCGACCTGCGCACCGGCCACGCGGCCGAGGCGGTGCTGGCGGCCGAAGTCCTGGTGCGGCAGAGCCCGTTGCGAGAGGAGGGTTGGCGGCTGCTCGCTCTCGCCCAGTGGGCCGGCGGCCGCCAGGCCGACGCCCTGTCCACTCTGCGCCGCGCCACCGCGATTCTGCGGGAGGAACTCGGTTGCGATCCCGGGCCGGCCCTGGCCGAACTCGAACACGCCGTGCTCGCCCAGCGGCTGGACGTGCTGCGCGCTGCCGGACCGGAAACGGCACTCGCGATCGCCGTCCCGGGAACCGCTCCCGTTGATGCGCGGGAGGCCGACGGCCGCCTCTTCGTCGGCAGGGAAGCCGAAGTGAGTGCCGTGGAGGCCGCCGCACGGGAGGCCCGTCGCGCGGGCGGCGTGGTCCTGGTCACCGGCGAGCCCGGAGGGGGCAAGTCCGCACTGCTCGACCATCTCGTCGGGCGGCTGGGGGCGACAGGGTGGACGGTGGTGATCGGGCGCTGCCCCGAGTACGACGGGGCGCCGCCGGCGTGGTCCTGGGTTGAGGCACTGGAAGCTCTCGCCCGTTTCGTGCCACCGCCGCACCCCGAGGAGCTTGCCGTCCTGCTGCACGAGTCGGAGGCCGTGGCCGCCATGACACGCGACGAGGCCACCGCGGGACGCTTTCGAATGCACCGTGCCTTCGCCGCCTGGCTGCGGACCGCGGCTGCCGGACAACCGCTGGCCATCCTCCTGGAGGATCTGCACCGTGCCGACAGCGAGACGCTGGCGCTCCTGGAGGCGGCCGCGCAGATCACCGGCGTTCCTCTCCTCATCGTCGCCAGTTACCGTCCGGCCGAGGTGGGCGAAGAGCTCGGCAAGACCCTCGCCCACCTCGCACCCGGCGCCCCGCGACGCATCGCGCTCGGCGGCCTCTCGCCCCAGGACGTCGCGACCGTGGTCACCGCTGTCTGCGGCGAAACCGTCGACGAGACCACGGTGACGGCACTCGCCGAACGCACCGGCGGCAACCCCTTCTACGTCCTGGAGAGTGCCCGCCTGCTGGTCAGCGAGGGCGCTCTGGTGGCCGTGTCGGAAGTCCCTCAGGGCGTACGAGATGTGCTGCGCAGGCGTCTGGCGCTGCTGCCGGCCGAAGCCCGCTCATCTGTGCAGTTGGCTGCCGTCGCGGGGCTGGAGGCCGAAGTCGCCCTCCTGGTCGACGCGGCCGACGCCGACGAGGACACGGTGCTGGAAGGGCTCGACGCCGCGGTGGCCGCGGATCTGCTGACCGAGCCCGCTGTGGGACAGGTCCGCTTCGTGCACGCGCTGGTCCACAACACCGTCTACACCGATCTGTCCGGGGTGCGGCGGGCCCGACTGCACAACCGCATCGCGCAAGGACTGCGGCGCCACCGCCCGCACGATCTCGCGGCCCTCGCGTTCCATTTCGCCCGCTCAGGCAGAACCGCCGACGCGCCCCTGGCCATCGACTATGCGCTGCGGGCGGCCGAGCTCGCCGAGCGGCGGTATGCCCACGACATGGCCATCGAGCTGATCGAGCAGGCCGTCGAGGCGCACCAGGCGTCCGCGGCCTACCACGACGCCGACCCGCAGGACACTGTGGCTCTCCTGGTACGCCTGTTGGGGGCACAGGTGCGGGCCGGAGCGACGGACGCCGCCCGGCACACCCGGCAGCGGGCGGTCGACCTCGCGGTACGGGCAGGCCGGGACGACCTGGTCGCCGCGGTCTACGGCGCCTGGACGGAGCCCTCGCCCTGGCGCAGCCGGCTGGAGGGTCTCTTCGACCGCGCCGGCCTGGCCCGTCTGGAACGGCTCGCCGACGACCGCACCCTCGACGGCCCCACTCGCGCCCGGGTCCTCCAGGTCCTCGTCGACGCCCTGGCTGCCGAGCAGGCACCCCGCGCCTTGGAGGCGGCGAACACGCAACTGGCGCTGGCCCGAGCCGAGGGAGAACCGCGCCTGCTGGCCTCGGCGTTGATGACGTCCGCCAAGCTACTGCCTCATGAGGCACAGGGTACCGTCCGAACGCCGCTCGTCGCGGAACTGCGGCAGCTGGCGCAGACGCACGACCTCCCGGCCTACCTCTGGGTGTGCGAGCACCTCGACGGCATGACCGCCGCGACCCGCAACGATCCCGCCGGGCTGCGCCGGCATAATGCCGTCGGACTGGAACTGGCACGCCGCTACCGCATGCTGTGGGCACAGGCCATCGCCGCCGCGACCTCGGCCATGCTGGCCACGGTTTCCGGCCGCTTCGACGAGGCAGAGGCCCGATACGCCGCAGCCGATGGGCTGTTTCAACGCGTCGGGGCGCACCATGCCACGGGCTCGCGCCTGCTGGGGATGATCACCATTCGCCTCGCTCAGGACCGTACCGCCGACCTCGAGTCGGTCGTCCGCGACCTGTACGAGGCGATCGGCACCCCCGTCGCGGTGGCCCAGGCCCTCGTCCTGGCTCGCCTGGGACGGCTGGACGAAGCGGCGGCGGTGCCCTTGTCACCGCGACCGGTGACGGACCACCTCTACGGTGTGGAGTTGGACTACCGCTGCGAAGTGGCCGTACTGCTCCGGGACACGGACGCGGCGGTCATGCTGATCGAGCATCTGTTGCCCATCCGCGACCAGTTCGCCGGGACGGCCGGCGCGGCTTACGCGACCCGCCCGCTCGCCCACGCCCTCGCCGACCTGTACCGGCTCCTCGGGGAGGATCAGGCCGCGGCCGACAACTACGCACTGGCCGAACGCGTCGCGCTCGCCTGGGACTCGCCGCACCGCGTCGCCGAGGCACGCCGGGCATCCGCGCGCCTGGCCGCGGAACGGAAGCCTGGACGTACGTGATGAACTGGATCGCGGGACTGACCGAACAGCGCTCTGACCAGCCTCTTTGCGGAAGTCCTTCCGTCTGACAGAAGCCGTCTTGCGGAGCCACCGCCAGCGTCAGGACGCTGACTCCGACCACGGCACGCGGGGCGACGGCGCCCCGCCGACAGGGACGGGAACTGCCATGCCGCACATGACCGCTTTTGCCAGGAACCAGTGGTACAGCTAGCGCATCTTTCTGACCTGCGCTTGTGTGGGGGCGATGAGGCTGTGACCTGCTAGGACGGGTTGCAGAGGCGATCGGAGGCAGTCAGAGGAAACCGCTCTGATTCGACCCCGGTTCGACCCGGGTCGCTCGGAGGCAGTCAGAGGCATCAGCCCCTGAAACTGGCCTGTGAGGGACCTGAGTTGTCCGGTGTGGATCAGGCGTGAGCGACTCTGGCGGTGCTCTGATTCGATCTCGGTCGAGCTGCGATGGGGACGCCTGCCTCCGCTCGGGGCCGGGCTTACGAGGGTTTCCAGGACGGCCATTCTGGAGACCTTGCTGGCGCCGATGGAGGTCGGTTCCGGACACCACCCGTGGTTTTAGCGGGCCTGGGTGGCGTCCACGTCTTTGCGAGACGACCCCACCGTGACAGACAGCACACATCATGCCCTCTCTCAACGAAACTCCACCGAATTCCGCGGACCTCTCAGCCCCGTCCAGCTTCCGTCGGCCGCGACCGATCTCATTCTGCTCGGAGACCTCACCGGCCGCTACGCCACCGGCAGTTACAGCAGGCTCGCCTCCGACGGCCGAAGTCTGGTCCTGCGTGAAAACCGCGCGGGCGCTGCCGAGCACGGGCACCGGATCACCGCGGCCATCGCCTGCCACGTGGCCCGTGCCGGTGGCACCGTCGACCAGCTGACGCAGCTCCTGCTGCACCCGGAGCATGAGGGCGGCAGGCACGCCCGGAGCATCGCGCTGCGTTCCGGGCAGTCGCGTGCCTTGGGCTACATCCGCCGGGTGTGGGCCAGTGCTTCGGAAGCGGTCAGCACCACCAGGCTTCTCAGGTCCCGGCACGAGGTATACGAGGTTCTCGCGGCGCTGCGCGACCGTATCGAGACGACGCCCTGGCGCGGGGAGCGGGGACGTACCGCGCTGCGGGTGCTGCGGGCGCATCTGAACTTCGCCGAGATCGCGGGCGGCCCGCTGCACCACGCTAGCGAACGGCAGACCGCCGAAGAGGCAGGCATCTCCCGCACGACGCTGCGGGCCGTCTACGAGAAGGTCCTCAAGCCGCAGGGCTGGCTGCGCCGGCTGCGGGTCGGCCACGGTCACGAAGGCTCGATCTGGTACCTGGACGCTCGGCCGTCTCGTTTCCGGACCACTCAGTACCCCCCCGACCCGGCACTTGAGGAGTGGCCCACCCCTGAGACGGCCACGACGGCCGACATCGACTCCACCGTCCTCGGCCAACTCATGGGCCACGACGCCTTCGCCCACCACGGCCTCGGCAGCGCCGCCCTCATGATCATCAGCGCCCTGCACCAGCACCCCAACCAGACCGTTGCCGAACTCGTCGGTACGTCCTCGGTCTCCCGCGCCACCACCTACCGGACCCTGAAACGCCTCGCCGACCACGGCCTCATCCAGCACACCGGGGAGACCTGGACCCTCGCACCACGTGCCCTGGAGGGCTTCGGCATCCGCCTCCCGAACACCGACAACGACCACACCGCAACGCCGGCACAGGGCTGGACCAAGGTCGCCGAGCAACACGGCACCTGGGGCATCGCGGCCCGGCGCAAGGCCCTTCACACGGCGGAGCGGGCGGCCTACCAGGAGGCACTGGACCGGCTTGCGGAGCACCGCAGCAGGGCTCTCGTGATCGTCCGCGACGGCCGTCAGGTCCTGGTACCCGTGCCACGCCCGGACGAGATCCCGCCCGCGTGGCACGCCCCGGACGGGCGGGTCCTCGACCCGGCCACAGGACGTCCGGCCGCCGACTGGCGGGTCGCCACCGACGGCCGCCTGATCCTCATCACCCCATCCGACCAGCGCAGTTACGACGAGCTGGCCGCCGCCCATGCCGAAGCCCTCAGCGAATGGGAGTCCGTCGCATGAACCCACATCCCCCGGCCACCTCCGACGCGAGCAAGGCGGTGACACCCCAGGCCCTGCGCACGCAGTACGAGTCCGGTGCCACGGTCGACGAACTCGTCACCACCAGCGGCCTGTCCTACGGCACCGTCCTCAACCGACTGCACGACGCCGGGACCGTCATGCGCACCTCCTGGCAGACCCGCCGGATCCGGCAGAACCCACAAGCCCGACAACGACTCGCGGCCCACCTGCGCACCCTGTACGAGCAGCACGGCGCAACCCTCACCGAACTCGCCGCGGCAGCGGGAGAGACGAGGCGTGCTGCCCGGCGCCTGCTGATCGAGGCCGGCGGCACCGTGCGCACCACCCAGCAGACCGTACGCACGCGCGCCGCAGCGCGGGCCGCCGAACGGTACAAGGTCGCGCTGTCCCTGCGCGCACGGTACGAGGCCGGTGCCACGGTGCCGGAACTCGCCCGGGAGCACAGCTACTCCGTCGCCACCGTCTATCGGCTCCTGCACCAAGCAGGCACCCGGATGCGGCCCCAGCACACCCACGGACCGGCCCACGACCCGAGGAAGCGGCCATGAGCCACCACACCTTCGTGGGTGTTCCCCACCCTGCCTGGCAGACCGCGAAGGCGGCCGTGCGCCATTCCGGCCGCCGCAGGGCAGCACGGGCGCCCCCGTCGTCGGCCCGCTCGCCGAAGCGCGCACCACACCCCTTCCCCTTTTCAGGAGATCAAGCACACGTGAACGAGAACACCCGTCACAAGACCCTGGCCGCAGCCACAGACCACGTCTGGGACGCGTTCGTGATCGTCGTCGGCATGCTCAAAGGCGGCACCGGCAAGACCACCTCGGCCTGGTTCATCGCCCTCTACTACGCCGTCGTCCTCGGCCTGCCCACGTTGCTGCTGGACGCCGACGCCACCAGCCAGTCCGCCTACGACTGGTTCAAGGTCGCCCAGGCCGCCGGCTTCGACGTTCCCGAGAACCTGATTGTCGAGCGGTACCCGTTCGACGACATCGCCGAGTACATCCGGGTCAAGCGCGCCGAGTTCGGCGCGATCGTGGTCGACGCCGGCGGCGGCAGCGCCCGCATCTTCCACGAGGCTGTTACCGAGGCGAACCTGCTGCTCGTGCCGGTCGCCCCTACAAAGATCGAGCGCCGCAAGCTCGTGGCGACCTTCGACGAGGCCGAGCGCGCCGCCGCACGCAACGAGCACGGCGTCACCGCCCATGTGGTCATGGTCAAGGCCGACGACCGCACCAGCCTGCCCAGCCGGGCCAAGGAGCAACTGCTGGAGCCCGCCGAGGGCGAGGGCATCGGCCCGGACCGCGACGAGGCGTTCCCGCTCGCCGAGACCACCATCCACTCCTGGGTGCACTACATGGAGGCCTTCGGCGAGATCCCCACCGAACTCAGCGAATACGCCAACCTGATGAAGGAGCTGACCGAGGCATGAGCGACAAGAACGACAGGCCGAAGCCGCCGACCCGCCGCACCGGCGGTCGCGCCCTGGGCGGGGCCAAGAAGACGACCCCGCCGCCCCCTCCCCCGGTCGCCGAGCTCACGCCCGAACAGTTCGCCGCCGAACAGGCCGCCGCCCAGGGCGAAGGCCGTCCCGCTGCCAGCGAGCCGCAGGCTCAGCCCGCTGTATCCATCGGGGTATCGACGCAGGACCTGACCGAGATGATGGCCGAGGTGGCGCAGGAGCCCGCGGCACCGCCCGCCCATCCGCGCGTCGAGGCCGCGCCGGGCAGCCCGGTGCAGGACCCTGCTGCCAGTCAGCCAGCCCGCCCAGCCGTCGTCGCCTCCGAGGCCGGAACAGAATCTCCTGTGGCGTCGATGGAGTGGCAGGCGCTTGGGCAGACCGTGGCCCCGGCTGCACAGCCTTCAGCACCTGCGGCTCAGCCCACGCCATTGGCCGAGCACGTCTCGCAGCAGGGGGCGTCTCAAGACACGGGAGCTGCTCCGGGTGTGGCGCACACCGCTGAGGTGGCGATTCACTCGACAGTTCTTCCCGTTATGGGAGCCGCTGCGTTCCCTGTGAGTGCTGGCGCAGCGAATCCTCAGCACGAGCAGCAAGCCGGTTCGGATACGGCGCCCAGTAACGGGACTTCATGGGAGCACGGGTCGGGGCGCCCGAAAGACATCCCGGAAGCGGCGGTCGTCCTCAATCAGCGCATCATCGCGCGCGAGAGCCTCGACTCCTCGGTCCCCGCCGCGCTGAAGCTGAAAAGGCGCATCAAGCGCTTCGCGCTGGACAACGAACTCGACCACCTGCCCATGGGCGACATCGTCTCGGTTGCACTGGACGAATGGCTCACCACCCGCGGCTTCTGACACGCCGTACGGCACAGGGGGCGGCCGCCAGCTCGCTGAGTGCGCGGCCGCCCCTTCCGCCGACTATTCCAATAGCCCAATAGGCGGCTAACTAGCCGCCTAGCCAGACTGATCGGAGCAGCCTTCGTGCCCGACCTCTCCCACCACGCCCGTCGGCTACGCGACATGGCCGACACACTCGAAGCCCAGTCCGAGCCCGCCGACGATCCACTCGCCCCTCATCCAGACACTCTCGCGGTCATCGGCAACCGCAACATCAAACGCGGACAGCTCAACTACGCCGTCCCCGACATCCTGCAACTCCAGCGACGAATCCGCCGCTACAACGCCGACCACGACGTTCCCCACGGCGACATCGTCGTGCTGGCCCTCGACACCTGGCTTCGTGCAAAGGGCTACCCACCCGACCTCACCCGGCCCCAGGCAAAGGCGCAATGAGTAGGGCGCCAGACCAATGGTTAGGTTTGGAGGGCGGCGAGCAGATCGCCAATTTGCCCTGCTTCCTCCATGAGGCCGAGGTCTTCGAACATGCGCTCCGCGCGCACGAAGTAGGTGACGGCCTGGTCTCTGTCACCCGACGTGGTCAATGCCATGCCGATACCGCACAACGCATGGGCGTGGAGGTCGCGGGCGTTGGCTTGCTTGCAGGCCGCTTCTGCCTGCAAGCAGTAGGCGATCTGTTGCTGTGGTGAGAGGTCGTCCAGCTGAGTACAGGTCAGTAGAATCGCCGCCTCAACGAGCGGGCTCCCCACGGCACGGCTGGCCTCGACGGCGCGTTGGCAAGCAGCCTGTGCCGCCTCAGGCCGTCCCGAGGCTTGCAGCGCGAAAGCCGCCGCGCACAGTGCATTCGCTTCATTCGTGGGGTCGCCGAGACGTTGAAAAAGGGAGGCGGCCTCTTCTGCTGTTGCACACGCCTCTGCGTAGTTCTCGAGCTCCTGATGGTCCAGGGAAAGGTTGTTCAGCACCGCGGCCTGTTCGCACAGATCCCCTACGGCTCGCTGGATGGCGAGAGCCTCTTGGTGGATTAGCAACGCCTCTGCAGGTTTCCCGGAGTCGTGCAGGGCAGAGCCCTTCCCATTGAGTGCCTTACCCCGTTCGTTGTGATCGTCGAGTGAAGCAAAAAGTGCGAGGGCCCGCTCGTAGGCGGCGAGAGCTTCGGCATAGCGTGAGGCACCGTTCAGTGCGATGCCGAGGTTGTTCCATGCGCCTGCCTCTGCGGCGATTGCTCCTGCCTGGTGGGCGATGGCGCAGGCGGTCGTTGTGACGGCGATCAGGTCGTCGAAGTACCCACGCCAGACGAGGTAGTCGTAGCGGACCACCGGAAGCTTGATGGCGATGTCTTGCTGCGCGACCTCGGCGGCCGCCCTTCCGGGACTTCGCCAGAACCGGGGCGTACCGCCGCACCCAGGTGCGATCCCCTCAAGCCGCTACGCCCGTCTCGCTCCATTCTGCTCCCGGGCGGCGTCGAACAGGGAGGTCAGAGTGGGACTTCCCGCGAGGCTGCCCAGCAGGGCGTGAAGCGAGTCTCGTTCCGTGGCACCCAGGTCTGCGAGGACTTCACCGTCGAGACCGACGAGTGTGCGGTTGAGGTCGGCAAGAACCTTGCGGCCTTCGGCGGTGATGTCCACGGCGTAGCGGCGACGATCCTGCGGATCTCGCTTCCGCTCGGCGTATCCGGTGCGCTCCAGGTCATCGAGAGTCGTCACCATCGTCGCCGGGTCGATGCGCAGGAATGAACCAAGTGCCAATTGCGGCATGGCGCCGTTGTCCGCAAGGGCTTGCAGGACGCTGTAGTGCCGCACCCGCAGACCGGTCCCGCCGATACCGTCCTCAGCGAGCCTGAACGCCACCTGCCCGAGCTTGATCAGCAGGCAGATGGTGTGTTCGGCCACTGTCCCTGGTACCAGCGGAGCCTCGGACATCGTTTATCCCGCCCATGGTTAGTCATACGTATGGTCCTGTCCATCGTACGAGAATGCCCGAGGCGGCGGGACCGCTGCAGGCCGACGGGAAGCCCCACTGTCCGTCGGCTTACTGCACCGGCGCGTCCTGGGCGATCAGCCGACGATGGCCCGACCGAAGATCTGCCGGGCTATGACCCACTTCTGGATCTCATTGGTCCCCTCATAGATCTCGCCGATCTTGCTGTCCCGGTAGATCGCCTCGACGGGGCCGGGGCTGCCGTCGGCACCCAGTTCGCGCGCGAAGCCGAGGCCTCCGAAGGCCTGGACGGCGTCGCGCGCCATGTCCACGGACAGCTTGGTGGCGTAGTACTTCGCCATCGCGGCCTCGGGCTCCGGGGACGGGTTGCCCGCGTCCAGGCGCAGGGCGGCCTTGGTGTAGAGGGTGCGGGCGTTCTCGATCTCGGTGGCCCGTTCGGCGAGCAGGAACTGCCAGTGCTGATTGGCGGCCACCGGCTTGCCGAAGGCGTGTCGCGTCGACAGGTGGGCCACGGTGTGGTCGAAGGCGGCCTGCGCCATGCCGACCCCGGCGGCCGCGATGCCGATCCGGCCATAGGTCAGAGTGGACAGCGCATGGCGCAGTCCCTGTCCCTCGGCGCCACCGAGGAGGTCGTCGTCGGTCAGGTGCACATCCGTGAAGCGGATGTCCGCGGTGAGCTGGCCGCGGTTGCCCATCTTGCGGTCGGGAAGGCCGACTTCCACTCCGGGAAGTGCCGTGTCGACGATGAACATGCTCAGCCGGGTGCCGGTGCGGGCGAGAACCACCACGAACCCGGCAACGGGCGAGTTGGAGATCCACCGCTTGTGGCCGTTCAGCACCCAGCCGGCCTCGGTGCGTATCGCCTCGGTCTGAACCGCCTGCGGGGACAGGTCACTTGAGGCGTCCGGCTCAGTGGTGGCGAAGGCACCGACCACTGAGCCCTCCGCGACTTTTCGCAGCCATCGCTGCTGCTGCTCCTCGGTGCCCTGCCGCAGGGCGTTGCCCGCCAGGATGCAGTGCACATCGAAGACGGCCGCGACGCTGCTGGAGTAGTAGGCCAGTTCCTCGATGGCCGCGGCGGTGGCGGTCGCCGGGTGGGTCAGACCGTCGCCGCCGACCTCGCTGGGGAAGGGGATCCGGAAGACCCCCGCCGACGCAAGCCCGTCAAACACCTGCCGGGGGAAGCCGTCCGTGCGCTCGTCGCCCCCCGCGATCGCCACGGCGTGCGGAGCCACTTCGTGCTCTGCGATCCGGCGCACGGCAGCGCGAACGGACTGTGTCTCTTTGGGGGCCAGGAGCTCGTGGTAGAGCCGGTCGATCTGGCGTGTGGGAGTCGAAGTCATACGTGGAAGATACCATTAGCATCGCATATCATTCGCCCTACAATCTATTTTGGAGGTTCAGTCATGACTCAGACGCTGGCCGGCAAGACCGTCCTGATGTCGGGAGGCAGCCGCGGCATCGGACTCGCCATCGCCCTGCGCGCGGCCCGCGACGGTGCGAACGTGGTGATGCTCGCCAAGACCGCAGTGCCGCATCCAAAGCTCGAAGGCACGGTCCACACCGCCGTCGACGAGGTTGAGCGCGCGGGCGGCAAGGGGCTGGCCGTAGTCGGCGACGTCCGCGAAGAGGACGATGTGCGCACCGCCGTCAACGCGGCGGTCAGCGCCTTCGGCGGCATCGACATCGTGGTCAACAACGCCAGCGCGATCGACCTGTCGTCGTCGGAGCAGCTGGAGATGAAGCGGTACGACCTGATGCAGGACATCAACACGCGTGGCACGTTCCTGCTGAGCAAGGCAGCGATCCCGCATCTGCGCGAGGCGAGTAACCCGCACATCCTCACGCTCTCCCCGCCGTTGAACCTCGCGCCGCACTGGGTGGGGAAGCATCTCGGTTACACCCTGTCGAAGTACGGCATGAGTCTGTGCACCATCGGGCTCGCCGAGGAGCTCGCCGCCGACGGCATCGCCGCCAACTCGCTATGGCCGCGGACCCTGATCAACACAGCCGCCGTGCGCAACGTGGTCGGCGGCGCCGGACAAGCCCGTAGTCCGCGGATCATGGCTGACGCCGCGTACGCCATCGTCACGCGTGACGCGCGGAAGTGCACCGCCAACCTGTTCATCGACGACAAGGTCCTCTCGGAGGAGGGCGTCACCGACCTGTCCGCCTACAGCCCTGTCGGCTTTGAGGGTGATCTCGCGCTCGACATATTCGTCGATCCGGCCTGATCCCGCACCGCTCAGCACATGAACGCGAGGGCGTTCTCAAGGACCTCGTCGGCGAGCTTCGAGCCGAAGGCAACGCGGGACAGTTGCAGCGACCCCGCCATCATCGCGAAGAGTCCGAGGGCCTTGGCGCATGCGGGCTTGGGATCCTCGGGCGTCAGATGGCCAACGATCTCGTCCACGATGGCCCGCGCGCCGTCGCTGCCGACCCGATTGACCGCGCCCGGGCAGCGGCTGACTCCTCGAGTAAGGCGACGGAAGGACATCCGACGCCGCACTGGTACCGGAGCCACCGACACCGTCCCGTCTGGAGCGCCAGCCGACGTGGCTAATGCCGGAGGCGGCACGAAGCCGTCCACTTCCCGGCCCAACAGCGCGGCGAACTCGATGGTGGTGAGATCGCCCCCGCTGGGGCCCATGGCCTGAAGACCGACGGGCAGCCGCTCCTGCCCTTGCTCACCATCTCCTCTGTCTGACTGCCTCGCGCGCAGGTCGGCAACGCGGCAGACCCCCGATGCATCCCCACACCGCATTTCGAGGGGACGGCGCCCTGCTACATGTTGATCATGTGGCCCGCGAGTCCGTGGACGGCTTCCTTGACCGCTTCGCCCAGGGTCGGGTGGGCGTGGACGTTGCGGGCGACCTCGTGGACGGTGAGGTCCCACTGCTGGGCCAGGGTCAGCTCGGGGAGCAGTTCGGTGACGTCCGGGCCGATGAGGTGGGCGCCGAGGAGCTCGCCATACCTGGCGTCGCTGATCAGCTTCACGAAGCCGGTCGCATCACCGAGGCCGTGCGCCTTGGCATTCGCGGTGAACGGGAACTTCGCCACCTGGACGTCGTACCCCTTCTCCCTCGCCTGCGCCTCGGTGTAGCCGAAACTGGCGATCTGGGGCTGGCAGTAGGTGGCGCGCGGGATCATCGCGTAGTCCAGCTCCATGGTCTCCGCGTCCACGAGGGTCTCGGCGGCGATCACGCCCATCGCCTCGGCGGCGTGCGCGAGCATCAGCTTCGCGGTGACGTCGCCGATGGCGTAGATGTGCGGCACCGAGGTGCGGCAGCGGCCGTCGACGTCGATCGCGCCGCGCTCGGTGACGCGCACGCCGGTGTTCTCCAGGCCGTAGCCGGTGACGTTCGGCGCGAATCCGATCGCCTGGAGGACCTTGTCGGCCTCCAGGACCTGCTGGGCGCCGTCCTTGCCGGTGACCGTGACACGGACCTGCGCGCCGGACTCGTCGATCGACTCGACACGGGTCGAGGTGAGGACGTCGATCCCCAACTTCCGGTACTGCTTGGCCAGCTCGGCGGAGACCTCCTCGTCCTCCAGCGGCGCGACCCGGTCCAGGAACTCGACGATGGTGACCTTCACGCCGTAGTTGTTCAGGACGTAGGCGAACTCGATGCCGATCGCGCCGGCGCCGGCGATCACGATGGACTGCGGCAGGTCCTCGGCGAGGATCTGTTCCTCGAACGTCACCACTCGGGAGGTACGGCGGGTGCCCGGTAGCAGCTTGGGGGTGGCGCCGGTGGCGATGATGCAGTCGTCGAAGCCGATGGTGCGGGTGTTGCCGTCGTAGTCGGCGACCTGGAGCGTGTGCGGGTCCAGGAACGTGCCGCGGCCGCTGATTTCCGTGATCTTGTTCTTCTTCATCAGGTAGTGGACGCCCTTGACCCGGCCGTCCGCGACCTTCCGGCTGCGGCGGAAGGCTTCCCCGTAGTCGAAGGAGACCTGCCCGTCGACCTTGATTCCGAAGGTCTTCGCCTCGCGCGTGAAGATGTGTGCGAGCTCGGCGTTGCGCAGCAGGGCCTTGGTGGGGATGCAGCCCACGTTCAGGCAGACGCCGCCCCAGTACTTCTCCTCGACGACCGCAACGCGCTTGCCCAGTTGGGCGGCCCGGATGGCGGCGACGTATCCGCCGGGGCCCGCACCAAGTACGACGACGTCGAAGCGCTCGCCCTGCTCGTCCATGGAAGGTTCCTTTCCGCTGGGGTGGTCGGCTCCTCGCGAGGGACCGGCCGGCTCCCGATCGAACAACGTGTTCATCAACTCATTAGTGGCAGCTTCAGCCACCGCCTGCCTCAGGGAAAGCGCAGGCAGTCCCCGATGCGTCCATCTCAGCGCCCCGACGCCATGATCTATGCCCGGGCAGCGATCAGCGGCGGCGCGCCGACACCTCATCGACTTCCTGCACTCCGGCCTCGGCTGCACCGCGCCTGAGGGTGTCGAGCCCGAAGGCCGCGACCGGTCCGTGCGCGCCAGGTTCGAGGACCGCATCCGGCGCCGCTGCCTGCACCGCGCCCCACGCCAGAAGAGATCCCGTCATCTCGTACGGATCCGGCCCGGTGCGGGTTGTCGTGACCAGGGGCCGGCCCTGTCCGTCACGGGCGACAGCGATCACCAGGGAACGGCCGTCGAGATCCGGTTCACGGCGGGATCCCGGGAGCCGCTCGGACCATCGCGCCAACGCGGCCCGCACCTTCGCCGACCGCAGCAATGGCGCCTGCAGGGTGGCGGCGATCTGTATCGGCCGGGTCCACCGTCCGAGCCAGCCCAGGCCTACCTCGACACTCTCCAACTGGGGGAAAACCGCCGGGAGTCCGAGATGCTCCGTGCCCGGGACGGTCATGGCCGAACGCTTCACACCGGCGTAGCAAAATGTGCGGACCCTCTTGGCGGCACGTTCGTCGATCAGCCGGGAAGGCTGCCCGGGACGTGCAGGACGGTAAGCGAAGCCGTCCTCGGCCGCCGCGGCAACGAGTGTCTGCCGCGTACCTGCCGTGGTCAGGGTGTAGGAGTCGCGCAGAGTGGTGCGGTAGAGCAGTTCGTCCCCGTGTCCCGAGCGGGTGATGAAGTAGCCGATCTCGACATGTCGTGCCCGCTCGCCTGCCGTGTCCAGAGCCAGCGCGCCGGCGAGGTTGCCCGGCACGTAGTCATAGCCGAACGACGGCACGAGAGTCGCTCCCCGGGCGGCGGCCACGGAGTCCAGCTCATCGCGGACACGGCGAGCGAAGGGCCCCTCCCCCGCGGAGTCGAAGTAGTGGGCCCCTGTCCGCGCGGCGGCCGTGACCGGGACCATACCGACGTGGGTGAACGGCCCGACGGTAGAGAGGACCACGTCGCTGGGCTCCAGGAGGCGCGCGAAGTCGGACGCCGACGTGGCGTCCACCTCGAACACCGGAAGCTCTGCCTCGAAGGTGTCAGCCAGAGCCAGCATCCTGGTTCGGCTACGCCCGGCCAAGGTCGGCTTCTCGCCTCGTGCGAGCAGTTCCCGGAGCACTCGCTGTCCGGTGTATCCCGTCGCCCCAGCAACACGATCCTGCGCTTTCCCACGGCTCCGCCTGCCTTCCCGGAGGGCATTGTCATGACGACCATCGACCGACCGTGAGTCATTCATTGACTTTGGGTCATTGAATATACGATGGCACACATGAGAGGGCCAAACCGACGCCAGATGTACGCGGAGCAGACCCAGGCGGACCTGGTGGCGACCGCGCGCAAACTGTTCGTCGACAACGGCTTCGCGGGCACGTCGGTCGAGGCCATCACCGGGGCGGCGCTGGTGAGCAAGGGCACCTTCTATCACCACTTCGCGAACAAGAAGGCGATGTTCGCCGAGCTGTACACGGAACTCATTCAGCAGGTCGGGGCTCTGGGAGACGCGACGTCCGAGGCGGTCCGGGCCACGCCGGACGAGCCTGCCATGACCGCGGTGGCCAACCTCACGCACGCCTTCCTGCGGCGGACCATCGACGACCCCCTGCACCGTGAGCTGATGGCCCAGGCACCCGCGGTCCTGGGCGAGCAGTACCGGCACATCAACGAAACCGTCGCCCAACCGCCGATCGAACGGCTCCTGACCGTTCTAGCCGAACGCGGCGACCTGAAACCGGATGTACCTGTCGCCACCGTCGCCCGGCTGCTCTTGGCAGGCCTGTGCGAGGGCAACCAGATCATCGCCGCCGCGGCGGATCGGGAAGATGCCCTGGCCAGGACGTTCCGCGCGATCACCCTGCTGATCTCGGGCCTGGCCGCCGACGACATCAGCGCCCGCGGTTGACCTGACCGGGACCCCGTCGACGGCGCTGACGCCGAGCGGCCCTCGTTGACCGGCGTGACCCGTCGCTACCGTGCCGCCTCGTCCTCGATGTCGCGGACCATGTCGATGGCCCGGCCCAGGGTCGCGAGTCGGGCGGCGAGGGTCTCCCCGGCGGGATAGAAACGAACGGTGTCGACACCGGTGTCGCGCCACACGCGCAGCCGCTCGCGCACCATGTCCTCGGTTCCGATCAGCGTGGTCGCCAGCACCATCTCGTCGGTGACCAGGCCGACCGCGCCGTCCCGGTCCCCCGCCTGCCAACGTGTCCGGACCTCGGCCGCCACCTCGGCCCAACCCTGGCGGCTGTAGGCGTTGTTGTAGAAGTTCGTGGTCGCCGAGCCCATGCCGCCGAGGCTGAAGGCAAGCTCCTTCTTGCGCCCGGCGACCATTGCGCGCAGCGCGTCCTCGTCTTCGGCGAAGGCAACCTCGGCGCCCTGGCAGATGTCCAGGTCCGAGCGGCTGCGACCAGCGGCAGCCAGGCCCTGGTCCAGGTGGTCGAAGTACGCCTCCTTGGCACCCTCGGGTACGAAACTGGTGCCCAGCCAGCCGTCCGCGATCTCACCGGTCAAGTGCAGCATCTTCGGGGAGAGGGTCGCCAGGTAGACCGGGATGTCGTACTCGGCGCGCATCGACAGCCGCATGGGCTTGGCTTCCCCGCCCGGCAGGGGGATCTGGAACTCCCGCCCGGAGTAGGCGACTTTCTCCCCCGACGCGGCCCGCCGCACGATCTCGACGGTCTCTCGCATCCGTGACAGCGGACGGTCGAAGGGCACTCCGTGCAGCCCTTCGATCACCTGCGGCCCGGAGGGTCCGAGTCCGAGAAGGAAACGCCCGTCGGAAATCCGGGACAGCGTGATCGCGGCGCGGGCGATGGCCATCGGCGTGCGGGTGCCGAGCTGGATGATTCCCGATCCGAGCAGCATGCGCTCGGTCCTCGCGGCGAGGTAGCCCAGCGGCGAGGGCGCCTCGGAGCCCCACGCCTCCGCCACCCAGCAGATGTCCAGACCGAGCTTCTCCGCCTCGGTGACGTAGTCGACGATCTCCTGCCAATCGGCGCCGGAGGCTTCGATCGTGGTAGAGGTGCGCATCAGAGAGTCGCCTCGCCAGAGGCCCCGGCGCCCTCAGCCAGCTTCTTGATCCCCTCGACAGTGGCGATCATGTTGGCCTCGAACTCCCGCATGCGCACGAAGACGATCTTCTGCTCCTTCTCCGGCATACGGTCGATGGCGAAGGAGAGACCCGAGCGAGCGGGCCCCATCTGCATCCATTCGCGCAGCAGAGTGCCGCCGTCCTGCGGCTCCAACAAGAACCGCCAGATCGCAGTCGGGTTCAACGGGTCCTCCACCGCCCAAGCGAACCTCCTCGACGGCTCACACTCGACGATGTGGGACGTGGTGGCCCACTCCCCCAAGGACTCATGACTGCTCCGGCCGATGAATCGGGCCCCCAGGGCAGGGCCGCCTCCGCCATCCAGCCACTCGACCGATTGCAGCTCGGGACTCAGGCGCGGCATCAGCTCGATGTCAGACACCAGCGTCCACACCTCTGTCGGTGGGGCGGCGATCCAGGTGTGGACTTCAACCGTCGGCTTGTCCGCATAGCGCGCGCCCGTCCACTCCATGATCCCGCAACCTCTCGCTAAAGACACCCACGTGAGCTTTTGACCTGTAAAGTTGCGTAGATAGACTTACCTGTCAAGAGTGAGTGCGGATCTGCGGAACCGCTGAGTCAGCCCGCGAAACGCTCCCGCACATCCGGCCGCCCGGCCAGATGCGGTGGATAGCCGGGGCCCATCCGGGGACGGGTGTTGTCCGCGGTCATCGGCTCACCACAGACGGCGCAGACCACCTCGGCATAGGTCTCCTGACCGCACACGTCGTGACGCATGGCCACCGGCGGGCCCGCTTCACCGGCCAGCCAACGGTCCCCCCAGCGATTCATCACCAGCAGCACACCGTAGAAGTCGCGCCCCTTCTCGGTGAGCACGTAGTCGTAGCGAACCGGCTCCGCCTGGTACGGCCGCTTCTCCAGCAGCCCCTCCTCCACCAGCCGGCGTAGCCGGTCCGTGAGCGTGTTGCGCGCGATCCCCAGCGACTCCTGGAACGCGTCGAACCGCCGGATCCCGTAGAACGCCTCACGCAGCACCAAGGGCGTCCACCAGTCCCCGAGCAGGTCCATGGTCCGCGCGATCGAGCAGGGCCACTGAGCAAAGGATGTCCGCCTCATGACAGCCAGCATAGGTTCGTCCAGTCATGAGACCTAGCAGGTACAGCGAGTACGGAACCTGCGCGCGATGCCTTGTGTTCCATAAATAACGAAGTTATGTTGCCGCCATGAAACGTGACTTGCTGGGCAGAAAGCTGGTTGTCACCGGAGCGGCACGCGGGATCGGCGAGAAGGTGGCCCGCCTGGCCGCCGCCCGAGGGGCTCGTGTGGCCCTGATCGGCCTGGAGTCCGATCGGCTGCGCGCCCTCGCCGATGATCTAGGACCCGCCGCCTCATGGTCTGAGGCCGATGTGCGTGACGGTGCCGCCCTCCGGTCAGCGATCGACGGGGCCGCGGAGGTCATGGGCGGCGTCGACCTCGTCGTCGCCAATGCCGGCGTCGTGGCGTACGGAACGGTGCGGCAGACAGATGAGGCGTCGTTCGAGCGGGTCCTGGACGTCAATTTGAACGGGGTGTTCCGCACCCTTAAGTACGCGACGCCCCATCTGGAGCGCAGCCGGGGCCATGTACTGGTCGTGGCGTCCGCGCTCTCCTTCATGCCGCTGGCCGCGATGGCCTCGTACGGCGCGAGCAAGGCCGCGGCCGAGATGCTCGCCCTGACCTACCGCCAGGAGGTGGCACACCTCGGGATCACGGTCGGCCTCGTGCACCCCTCCTGGATCGACACGGACCTCGTCCGGGGGGCCGAGGCAGACCTCCCCTCGTTCCAGGGGCTGCGCCGACGGCTGCCCTATCCGGGCAATGTCACCACGAGCGCCGACCGGGCTGCCGCTGCGATCGTCGACGGGCTCGTGCGCCGACGCAGCCGCGTGTACGTCCCGCGCGCCGTCGCCGTGGCCAACTGGGCCAAGGGGGCACTGAACTCGCCGCTGACCTGGCCCTGGGCTCGGCGTTTCGCGGCCCGCGCGGTTCCGTCCCTGGAACGGGAGGTCGAGGCATTGGGGAGGCATGACCAACTCACGCCGGGTACCAACAGCCCCACCGTGGAGACCAGGTCGCCCTAGCGTGGAGCGCAAGGGGCGGCACCCGGCCGCCCCCCTTCTCACAGGCCTTGGATGATGGATTCGTACAAGCGCGCGCCGGCCTCGTGCGAGGCCTCGGCACGTTCACGCCTGTCACCCAAGCCGACAGAGAAGTTCACACCCATCGGTAGAAGCACCTGCATCACCGCGTCGTCGAACTCGACGAAGTGCTCGGCCAGTTCAAGGGTGATGTAGCCGTGTACAAAGCTCCACAACTGAGCGGCTATGACCTCGGGTCGCTGCTGCCGGCCCCTGCCGGAGCGCACGAGCCGTTCGCACGCCGCGACGACATGGGCGTGGGCTTCTCGAAATCCCGGTGAGCGCCCACTCAGGCGAAGGTCCGCGTCCGACAGCGGCCGGTATGTCGCGCGAGTGGACAGGCCGAACATCAGGTCGTAGAGGTGAGGGTTCTCGTGGGCCATTCGACGACACGTCAAGGCCATGGCGAAGAGTTCCGCGATCGGATCCTCAGTCACCGGCACCTGGGCAAAAGCTCTACCGAGTTCCTTGAACCCATGGTCGGCAACGGCGCTCATCAGCTCAGGGATCCCGCCGAAGTGGCTGTAGACCACCATGGTCGACAGTCCGCTCGCGGAAGCCACCGTGCGCGCCTTGATGGCCGACGGCCCCTGCTCGGCCAGCAGACCGATGGCCGCCTGGACAAGTCGCTCCTGCGCGTCTCCGACCCTCGCCCGCCCTGCCATGTCTCGCCCGCCTCCACCGTTGACACATTGAAAATAACTTGGTTATCTAACTCTTCACGGCAATGTTACACATTGTGGGCGACATGTCGTCACGGGCACGGCGTACGTCTCTGGACCCGTCGTCACGCGCTGCCCAGTCTCATGCCGCCTGCGCGGACACAACCCCCGGGGCGAACACGACCCCATCACTGCCACACGCGGCCGCAACTGTCCCACGCACTTTCCCACCCCTCCATGAACTCAGCACGGGAGCAGACTTCATGCCGTACACAGACAAGGGCCATCTCAAGATCGAGGACCGGGGAGCCGTCCTGGTCGTCCGTGTCGACGGTGGCCCGCACCAGGAGTTCGGCCTCGACATCTCCACCCAGCTGGACAAACTGGTGGACCGGGCCGACCGCGATCCGAACATTCGTGCCGTCGTCTTCACCGGGGCGCATCCCGAACGGTTCGTCAGCCATGCCGCGGTCCGATGGCT
This sequence comes from Streptomyces sp. NPDC001315, assembly GCF_042896175.1. Taxonomy (NCBI): domain Bacteria; kingdom Bacillati; phylum Actinomycetota; class Actinomycetes; order Kitasatosporales; family Streptomycetaceae; genus Streptomyces; species Streptomyces sp. NPDC001315. The sequence goes on from NZ_JBIAWZ010000005.1 coordinate 279,191, forward strand.
TCAAGAAGAGGGCGCAGCCAGCCCTACCGTCGGCCGCCGTGGAGCCGCCGCCGTCGTGCGCATGGCAAAGCACGTGGACCGATCTCGTCTCCTGGGCACCTTGATGCGCAAGACTCCGATGCGAGGTGCCCTCCAACTGGAGCGCCTGCACACGACGTTCCTCCGGATGAACCGCAGCGGTGTCCTCTTCGTCGCTGCCCTCAACGGTTCGGCTCTCGGCCTCGGCGCGGAGTTCGCCTGGGCCTGCGATCTGCGGGTCATGGCTGACGGAGACTTCTTCATCGGCCAGCCAGAAGTCCTCCTCGGCATCATTCCCGGCGGAGGCGGCACCCAGCGGTTGACTCGCCTGATCGGTACCCACCGGTCCTTGGCAGCGATCCTCGAAGGCAAGCCCTTCACACCTGCGGAGGCTCTCGCCAATGGAGCGGTCGACCAGGTCGTTCCGCAGGACCAGGTGGTCACACAGGCGATAGAACTCGCTGAACGCCTCGGCAAGCGTTCGAAGGGATCGGTCGCGGCTGCCAAGAGGTCGGTGTACTTCGGCGGCTCCATGTCACTGGAGGACGGTCTGCACGTCGAACGCGCCGAGTTCTTCACCAGGGTGATGTCGCAGGAAGGTCAGGAATTGATGCTCGGCTACCTGAATGCGACAGACGTGATCGGCGAACTCCCGCTCTACAGGCCTGACACCTACACGCAGGCACTCGCCTCGGGCAGCGTGCCCCGGCGCCGCTCGACGAATGAACGGTGACTCGACATGACAGCACCACAGCCCTTCATCCGGCACAACGTCACCTTCCCCTCCGGCGACAGTACCTGCGCCGGCTGGCTCTACCTGCCCACGGGTGTCACCTCCCCGCCCGTCGTCGTTCTCGGACACGGCCTGGGCGCCACCCGCGAGATGCGCCTCGACGCCTTCGCCGAGCGTTTCGCACAGGCCGGCATCGCCTCCCTTGCCTTCACGTACCGACACTTCGGGGACAGCGGCGGCCACCCTCGCCAGCTCCTGTCGATCAAGCGCCAGCTGGCCGACTGGGACTCCGCCCTCGCCTACGTCAAGACACGCCATGATGTCGACCGCGCACGCGTCGCGGTGTGGGGCAGCTCCTTCGGCGGCGGCCACGCCATCACGGTGGCCTCTCGACATCCGGAACTACGCGCGGCCGTGGCCCAGTGCCCGTTCACCGACGGTCTCGCCTCCGCGCTCGCGCTCGGCCCGGTCGCCTCGCTCAGAATGACCCCCGTACTTGCCCGGGATCTGACAGCCAGAGTGCGTGGTAAGGCACCCGCGATGGTTCCCATCGCCGCCGCCCCTGGCTCCCCGGCCCTCATGAACGCTCCGGACGCCCTCCCCGGATACCAGGCGCTGCAGCCACCCGGGAAGACGTTCCGCAACGAGGTCGCGGCACGCGTGATCCCGACCATCGCCGGCTACCGGCCCGGGCGGGCCGCGAAGAAGGTCGCCATGCCGATCCTCTTCTGCGTCAGCAACACCGACTCCGTCACCCCTCCCGCCCAGACTCTGCGGTACGCGCGCACCGCGCCCCAGGGAGAGATCAAGCGGTACGACGCCGGTCACTTCGACTTCTACACCGGCGAGACGTTCGAGGAACTGGTACGCGACCAGATCGAGTTCCTCGCCCGCCAGCTGCACCCGGCACCCGCCGCATCGACGACTTGACCGGATCGCATCACACCGAGACAGGTATGCCCGCCATGAATTTCGCTTCTCTGCCCGATCGCCGAGCCGAGGTCGACCCCCAGGGGGCCGCGGTCTCGGACGGGCGGCAGTCCCTCACCAACGCCCAGCTATTGAGCCGCGTCCGACGGACAGCACGTCAGCTCCACGATCTCGGAATCGGTCCCGGTGACGTCGTCGCCCTCAAGCTGACGAACCGCGTCGAGTTCGTCCTTCTGCTGTTCGCCGCCTGGCGGCTCGGCGCCACCATCACGCCGGTCAACCCGAGCATGACCGATGTCGAAGTGGTCCGGCAGCTCAAGGACTCCGGTGCGCGCCTGCTCGTGGTCGAGGACGGTTCGGAAACCACGGCAGGCCTGGCCACACTCACCGTCGGTGAACTGCGCGAACATCAGGCGCCGGAGTGGGATCATGCACCGCGTCTGGACTCGTCCGCGCTGGCTCTCCTCATCTACACCAGCGGCACGACCGGGGTACCCAAGGGCGTGATGCTCGACCACGCCAACATCGACGCCATGGTGGAGATGGGACGCCAGGCTCTCGAGCTGGGGCCGAGCGACCGCTGCCTGCTGATCCTGCCGCTCTTCCACGTGAACGGCATCGTGGTCAGCATCCTGACGCCGCTTCTTGCCGGCGCCAGTGTCGTCATCACGGGCCGCCGGTTCGACCCCCACCACTTCTTCGACCTCGTCGAACAGGAGCGCCCCACCTTCTTCAGCGCCGTCCCGACGATCTACAGCATGCTCGCAGCACTCCCTGACGACGTTCGGCCCGACACATCGTCGGTGAGGTTCGCGGTCTGCGGCGCCGCACCTGCCTCCGACGAGTTGCTGACCCGGTTCGAGGCCCGGTACGGGTTTCCCCTCGTCGAGGGGTACGGGCTCTCCGAAGGAACCTGCGGCTCCACCATCAACCCCGTCGGGGGACCCCGTCGCGCAGGAACCGTGGGGCTTCCCTTCCCCGGCCAGGAGATCCGGATCCTCGACGCCGACGGTACGGAGGTGGCGCCGGGCACGGACGGTGAGGTCGTCGTGAGGGGCCCCAACGTCATGCGTGGCTATCTCGGCCGCCCGGACGAAACGGCCCGGGTCGTCGTCGACGGCTGGTTGCACACGGGCGACGTGGGTCACGTCGACGCCGAGGGCTATCTGACCCTGGTCGGGCGCTCGAAAGACATGATCATCCGTGGTGGGGAGAACATCTACCCCAAGGAGATCGAGGACGTGCTCGCGAGCGACCCGTCGGTCCTCGAGGCCGCAGTGATCGGCGTACCCGACGAGAAGTGGGGCGAGGTGGTGGTCGCCTACGTTCAGCCCCGGCCTGGTTCGACCGTCGACGCCGCGGCGCTCAAAGCGCTTTGCGCGCGCAGCCTGACCGGCTTCAAGCGCCCGGCCTCATACGTCGTGGTGGAAGCCATCCCGAAGAACGCGGTAGGCAAGATCGACAAAGGCTCCTTGCGGGCAGGCCACACTGCCGTCCCTGCAGGGTCCTGATCAGCACAGTTGAGGTTATGAGCCGCACCTGTCCGACCGCATCGGCGGCGCTCCCGTTGTCACAGCCGGCATGGCCCTGAACACGGCGGGCCTGGGGCTCTGGGCGCTGGCCGTCGAGCCGCAGGTGTCGTACACCTCGCTTCTGCCGGCGCTGATCGTCTGCGGAATCGGCATGGGTGTGTTCTTCGCTCCCAGCGCGAACCTCGTCATGAGCACGGTCCGCCCGGAGGAGCAGGGCAGAGCCTCCGGTGCCAACAACGCGATCCGCGAGGTCGGCGGTGCCATGGGCGTCGCATCGCTGGCGGCGGTGTTCTCCGCGCAGGGCGGCTACGAATCGGCCTCACTGGTCGTGGACGGGCTGGTGCCGGCGCTCTGGGTCGGTGCCGGTGCGGTCGGCCCGGCGGCGGCCCTGGCTCTCCTGATGCCCCGGCGGCACGGGGCTGACGGCCCAGCTGCCGGCCTTGCCACGGAAGACGCTCCGGCCGGCGCATCGGTCGCAATCTGAGCTCCACGCCGGGGGGTGGCCCAGCCTGTTGCAGCTGGGCCACCCCCCGGCGCTCCCGTCCTTCACGCTCGTCGCTCAGGATGCCGTCGATCTACTTCTGTCCGCCGAGATCCGGCGCGTACGCGTCTGCGGCGCGGACACCTGCGCCCTGCGCTTCTTGGACCGCTCCCCTGCCCACAACCGCCGCTGGTGCTCCATGGCGCGCTGCGGCAACCGCACCAAGGTCCGCCTCCACCAGGCCCGGGCCAGAGGGAGCGAGCACACCCCGAGAGGCTGAGGCCCTCCGCCCGGCACCCTCGTCTACAGCCAGCGACGTCGCGCCGATCGCCCGACGCAACCGCGTTCAGCTCACTCGGCGGCCTTCATGCGAAAAGCGGGCCCAGGAACGCTCTCGATGTCTTCCTCCCGCACGGAGTGGCCTTGTTCGCAGCGGACGTGGACGTTTACGTGCGCGCCGCACCCACGGTGCCGCGTCAGCACGGCCGGCCCCTCCGGATCGGCGCGATACCGGTCGCCCCACTGCAGGAGCCCCATCACGGCCGGCACGAGATCCATGCCCTTCGGGGTGATCACGTACTTCGGCCGGCTCCGCGCACCCGGCTCCTTGTAGGTCTCGGTGGCCAGGATCCCTTCCTCCACCAGCATCCGGAGTCGCGCCGCGAGCAGGTTGCGAGGACAGCCCAGGACGCGTTCGAAGTCACCGAAGCGGGACGAGCCGTACCAGACCTCGCGGAGGATCAGGATCGTCCACTTCTCCCCCACGACCTCAAGGGTCCGCGCGATCGAGCAGTTCGACATGTCCCGGTCGAGACGGGGGTCCATGCCGGAGTCCTGAAGAGCTTCGGTCCACACATCCATGGGGTGATACTAACCTCGCCTAAGTTTACTTTCCTATACCCAGCAAGTAGCGTCACAACTGGCACATCAACCCGGCCGCGCACGCGAAGCGGGGCCTCCCAGAAAGGCGGCCGGCATGAAGGCATTCGTCGTCGCGAAGTACGGCAAGAACGGCGCCCGCGCCGCACAGGTACCCGAGCCCACCGTCGGGGACCGCGACGTCCTGGTCAGAGTGAGCGCCGCCAGCATCAACCCGCTGGACAAGATGGTCCGCAACGGAGAGTTCAAGCAACTCCTGAAGTACAGGCTTCCGTTCACCCTCGGCCACGACGTGTCCGGCGTCGTGACGCGTGTCGGTTCCGCCGTACGCGGCTTCGAAGTGGGGGACGAGGTCTACGCCCGTCCCCGCGACCTGCGGATCGGCAGTTTCGCGGAGTTCATCGCGATCGACCAGGACGACGTCTCGCCCAAGCCGGCCTCACTCACCTTTGAAGAGGCAGCCGCAGTACCGCTGGTGGCCCTGGCTGCCTGGCAGATCCTCGTCGACCGCGCCCGCGTGCAGCCGGGCCAGAAGGTACTCATCCACGCCGGTGCCGGTGGCCTCGGATCGACGGTCATCCAGCTCGCCAAGCACCTCGGCGCCACAGTGGCGACGACGACTGGCACCGACACCGAGAAGCTGGTCAGGAGCCTCGGCGCCGACGTCGTCGTCGACTACACCAAGGAAGACTTCTCCAAGGTGCTGTCCGGCTACGACCTGGTGCTGGACTCCCTGGGCGGGACAAACCTCGAGAAGTCCCTGACGGTGCTGAGGCCCGGCGGTCTGGCCATCGGTGTCGTCGGCCCGCCGGACGCCGGGTTCGCCAAGCAGCTCGGCGCCCCCTCGTTCATGGGCCTGGTGATGAACACGCTCAGCCGCAAGGTCCGCAAGCAGGCCAAGGCGCTGGGCGTGCGCTACCAGTTCCTCTTCATGCGGGCCGACGGCTCCCAGCTGCGCAAGCTCAGCGCCCTCTACGACAGCGGGAAGCTCCGCCCGGTCGTCGACAGGACCTTCCCGTTCGACCAGACGCTCGAGGCGATGGCGTACGTCGAGCAGGGCCGCACCAAGGCCGGCAAGGTCGTGGTCTCGATGGTGCCCGACGGCGACTGAGATCAGGCCGGGCCGCTACGCCGCCCCGAGCCGTGGTCGATACCTCGCACCCGTTGCGCGTCAGGCTGGGTCACGGCTCCGAACCACTGCGCCTATGCGAGCCCGCCGAGGCGGAGAGACGGAGATTTCACCGCGCCAGGCGAAATCCCCTTACGGCTCGCGGTAATCGCCGCTCATGACGGACAGGGCCTGACAGGCTTGCATCGACCACGCACCGGCGCCGTGGACGGCTCCGCGTCCCTCCCGACCCCGCGGAATTACTCAGGACTGCAGCGTCCGTCCGCCGTGCGACGCGCGTTGCCAGTGGGGACTGCAGTCCTTGTCGACCAGGGCCGCACGGACGCCCTCCAGGAAGTCCGGCGTGCGGATGGTCGTGCGGGTGAGAGCGAGTTCGATGGCGAGGCATTCGCGCAACGTGTACTGCCTGCCCCGCGCGAGCAAGGCGTGAGTGATCTCCAGGCTCTGCGGCGAGGCCCCCTCCAGGGCGGCCAGCGCTGCTGCGGCCCAGGGGGCGTCGAGGTGGTGCAGGCGTTTCTCGATCTCGCCGAGGGTCGGCGCACCGAACGCCCAGTCCACGTCACCGCGTACGTCCGCCAGCCTGCTCTCCGCCACCGGGGAACGGCCGGCAAGACGGTTCAGGACGACGTCCACCGGGTCACCGGGGCTGTCGGCCAAAGCGTCCGCGACCGCGGCGAGCCGGTCGCTGGGGACGAAGTGTGTGGCCAGCCCCGTGTACAGGGCGTCGGCCGCGTCGAGCCGGTGCCCGGTCAGTCCCAGGTACATGCCGATCGCGCCGGGCAGCCTCGGCAGAAAGTAGCTGGCCCCGATGTCCGGGAAGAACCCGATCCCGGTCTCGGGCATCGCCAGCACCGCGCTCTCGGTGACGACGCGGAAGCCGCCGTGGACGGACAGCCCCAGACCGCCACCCATACAGAGGCCGTCGATGAGCGACACGATCGGGACGGGATACTCGGCGATCCGGGCGTTGAGCCGGTATTCGGAGGCGAAGAACCCTTCACTGGCCGCGGCATCCCCGGCAAGGCTGTGCTCTCGGATCGTGCGAATGTCTCCGCCGGCTCAGAACGCCTTCGTGCTGGTGCTGGCGAGCACCACAGCGGACAGGCGGGTGTGCTCCCGTGCGGCGAGTGCGCCGTCGATGGCGCCGACCATGCTCGTCGTCAGGGCGTTGAGCGCCTTGGGCCGGTTCAGCAGGATCCGGCCGACGCCTCGGTGCACGTCGGTGAGAACCTCGACCGCAGCGGTATCAGTCATGGCTCGTCATCTCGCACTCCGCGTGGACCTGACTGTCGTGGCCATCACGGTTCCTCACTCGCCGGGTGTCAGGCGTAGATCTGGGCGTAGAGATCCTGGATCTCGTCCGCGGTGGGTACGACGGGGCTGTTGGCCGGGGATCCGGACTCGAGCGCCTGCTCTGCCATGAGGGGCAACAGGCGGAACCACTCGTCCTCGTCGATGCCGTGGGCCCGAGGGGTGGGCACTTCAAGATCCTTGCACAGGTCACGGAGCGCCTCCACGAACCTCTCGGCGGCCATGGCGTCACTGTCGCCGTCGGTGGCGGCTCCGAGGGCGCGGGCGCAGTCGGCGTACCGGCTCTCGGCGGCGGGCACGGAGAACGCCGTCACCGCGGGGAAGAGCATCGCGTTCGACAGACCGTGGGCAACGTGGAAGTGAGCGCCGATAGGACGGCTCATGCCGTGCACGAGCGCCACGCTGGAGTTGGAGAAGGCGATGCCGGCCTGGGTCGCGGCGAGCATCATCGCCTCGCGAGCCTCGACGTCTCCGCCGTCGACGTAGACGCGGCGGAGGTGGCGGCCGATGGTCCGGATCGCGTTCAGGGCAAGGCCTTCGGAGAACGGATTGGCCCTGCGGCTCACGTACGCCTCGACGGCATGAGTGAGCGCGTCGACACCGGTGTCCGCGGTCAGCCGGGCCGGCATCGACAGGGTCAGTTCGAAGTCGACGACGGCGGCGACCGGCAGGAACGCCGGCCCCGGACAGAGCATCTTCTCGTCCGTCGCGCTGTCGGTGATGATGGTGAACTGGGTGGCCTCCGAGCCGCTGCCCGCAGTGGTCGGGACCGCGATCACCGGAAGCGCCGGGCCGAGGCTGGTGTGCGGGGCCTTGTAGTCCCGCATCCGGCCGCCCTGGACGCCCAGCAGGCCGAGGGCCTTGGCAGTGTCCATCGGGCTGCCGCCGCCGAACCCGATCACCGAGTCCGCCCCGTGTTCCCGCAGCACGGCCAGGCCCGCCTCGAGCGAGTCGGTCGTCGGATCCGGGACGGTGCCGGCGAACAGGCACGGCTGTAGCCCGGCATCCCTCAGCGTCGACATCAGGCGTTCCGCCACACCCGTCCCGGCAAGGAACGCGTCCGTCACCAGCAAGGGGCGGTGCAGGCCCAACCCTGCAACGACGTCACCCAGCTCGCCGACGGCACCGCCGCCGACGCGCAGGATCCGCGGGAGGGAAAGGCTGGCAACCATGGCGGCCCTTTCGGCAAGAACAGCGGAGCATGTCGCGCCCGCTGCCCCGACTGTGCGACCCCGCACCGTGTGCAAACAACCACCAATGGCGCACACCGACTGTGCAGAAACGCAGATACGGTGGGACTGTGCATCCCCACTCCCCGGACGAGAGCCCCGCTCCACGGCCGGCCGGCTCGCCTCGCTCCATCGATCCGCGCAGACTCCGCGCGGACGACCTGCGCTACCTGCTCGCGGTCTCCCGTACCGGAGTCGTTGACCGGACAACGGAAGGACACGCCGGACGGGTACGCATCCCCCGCTTGGTCTAGTCGGTAGACGTTGTGCATCCCGACGACGAAGGAGCGCAACGGAGTTGAACGAGCAATCCCGTGACGTCCGCACCATCCAGCTTCCGCAGTGGGGGCGGGTGGCTGCAGACCCAGGCGTCGTGCCCTGGCTGGTCCTCGATGAGGAGGGGAAGGCCGTGCAGCCGGTCCGCAGGTTCCTGATCGACTTCATCGCCCGGGACAACCGAACCGGCAGCGTGCGCAGCTACGCCTACGACCTGCTGCGCTGGTGGCGGTGGCTACGGGTGATCGATGTCGAGTGGAACCGCGCGACCTCGGCGGAGGTGCGGGACTTCGTGCTGTGGCTCAGGGCCGCGACGAAGCCGCGCAGATCGGCGCGTACACATTCCGCGTTGACCGCGGGCACCACGAATCCGATCACGAAGAAGACGTACCTGGACGACCGCTACAAGCCGCGGACGATTCGGCACAGCAACGCGGTGCTGCGCAGCTTCTACGACTTCTGGATCGAATCGGGCGGCGGCCCGCTTGTCAACCCGGTGCCGCTGGCGCGATCCGATCGGCGCCGGCCGCATGCCCATCACAACTCGCTGGAGCCTTTCCGACGGGGCGAGGGACGGCTGCGCTACAACCCGAAGGTGCCCCGGCGCAAGCCCCGGCAGATGCCGGACGAGCGGTGGAACGAGCTGTTCGGGGCCCTGCGCTCAAACCGGGACCGGGCGATCCTGGCGCTGGCGGTCAGCAACGGCGCCCGCGCGTCCGAGCTGCTGGGTGTCCGCGGAGTCGACCTCGACTGGGGTGATCAGCTCATGCGGGTCGTGCGCAAGGGCACGTTGGCCGAGCAGTGGCTGCCCGCCAGCCCGGAGGCGTTCGTCTGGACTCGTCTCTACCTCGCCGAGGGACCGCCGACCGATCCCCGGGCCCCGCTGTGGTGGACCCTGCGCCGCCGGGATCACGGTGAGGGGCTGGCCTACCAGTCCATGAACTACGAGGCTCTGCGCGCCGTCTTCCGCAGGGTCAACGCCCTGCTGGGTACGAACTGGTCGATTCACGACCTACGCCACACCGCCGCCCTGCGCATGGCCCGCGACGAGAGCCTGTCCCTGCGGGACGTGCAGACCATCCTTGGCCACGCCCACCTGAGCACGACGGCCGACGTCTACCTGGTGGAAGAAGAGTCCCAGGTCATCCGACGCGTTCAGGACCACCTGGCCGAGCTCAAGGAACGGGCGAAGCGCCCCGCCCCACCCGTCGCGGCGGGCTACGACGCGAGCGACCTGGACGTGTTGTTCGGCGGGGGTGCGGCATGACCCGCCAGGCACCCCGTCGCGCCAATTCCATCCGCCGGGCCGGAACCGGCCCGACGCCACCACGACCGCTGTTCGTCGAGCACGACCTGAAGGCTGACGAGGGCCGCATCGGCCCGCACGACCAGCTCGGCCGAGACGAAGTCCTCGCCCTGCTGCCCACCTTGCGGGCCTGGCCGCAGAGAACGTACTGCCGCGGAGTCGCTCCTGGGGCTCGACGCCTCGCAGGAGCGGGCAAGATCCTCGACTGGCTGTTGACCCACCCCGGGGAAGGCTGGCAGGCACGCTGGCGCGCCGCCGACGCCGACCGCAGCAAAGAGTGGGTCAGCGCCCTGACCGAGGGCGATCCACGCTGCGAAGAGACGCGGCGCAGCGAAATCCTCCTGGGCCTGAACAGCCTCATGATCAGCAAGATCGTGCTGCCCCGCCACGGGTTCCTCCGCCGCTTCAAGGCCCTGACGCTCCTCAAGGACGTTCAGCGGATGTTCCCCGCCGGCCGACTCGATCGCATGCGCGAGTACGGGGCCGAACTCGGCATGACACCTCGACACATCGACGAGGGCCTACGGGTGATCTCCGCGATCATCCTGCACACCGGGCGTGACCTCGAAGAACTCACCAGCGAGGACATCTTCCACCTGCGGGCTGTCGCCCGCCGGGACCGCGGAGAAGCCTACGTGGGCACGCACTCCGCCTGGGACCTGCTGCGCGGCATCGGCGTCATCGACTCCAAGGACACCCTCAAGGACGCGCTGCGGCACGGCCAGCGGCCCACCGCCGAACTGGTCGACGCCTACAACCTCCAGTCCAACCCCGTCCGTAACATGCTGGTCCGCTACCTCGAAGAACGCCGACCGGGCGTCGACTACGGAACCTTCCGCGGGCTGGTAAGCGAGTTGGCGGGCATCTTCTGGGCGGACATCGAGGCCCACCACCCTGGCATCGACACCCTGCGCCTACCCCAGGACGTGGTCGACGGCTGGAAGGAACGTCTGACGACCTACACCGACAAGAGCGGCCAGGTGCGTGAACGCCGTTCCCGCATCGACGTGATGATGCGTGTCCGCGGCTTCTACCTGGACATCCAGGAATGGGCCCACGACGACCCGTTCTGGGCCCAGTGGGCGGTCCCCAGCCCGATCACCCGCGGCGACGGAGCGGGCAACCACAAGATCATCGCCCAGGTCCACTCCCGGATGCACCAGCGCGTCCGTGAACGCTTGCCACACCTGCCGCTTCTGGTGGAGACCGCCGAGCGCGTCCGGCGCGAAGCGGCCGCGCTGCTGGAAGCCGCCCGCGCCACCCCCTTCGAAGAGGTCTTCGAGCACGAAGGCACCCGCTACCTGCGCATCCTGCCCAAGGTCAACCAGATCCCCAGCCGCCTGGACCACGGTTCCCAGCACGTCTACATCAAGGAGGTTGGCAGCACAGGTCGTCGGATCAACCAGAGTGTTGTCGAAGACGACGCTTTCTGGGCCTGGGCAGCCATCGAAACCCTCCGCCACACCGGTGTCCGCGCCGAGGAACTGACCGAGCTGACTCATCTCGCGCTGGTCTCCTACAAGCTCCCCGAGACCGGCGAGATCGTCCCGCTGCTTCAGATCGTGCCGTCCAAGAGCAACGAGGAACGGCTTCTGCTCGTCAGCCCCGAGCTGGCTAGTGTCCTGGCCACCATCGTCAAGCGCCTACGTGACGCGAACGACGGCAGGATCCCACTGGTTGCCCGCTACGACCACCACGAGCGCGTCACCGGCCCGCAGCTCCCTCACCTCTTCCAGCGTCGGCCCTACTGGCAGGCGCAGGTCATGAACGAGACCAGCATCAAGCGCCTCCTCGACCGCACCCTCGTGGCGACCGGGCTGCGCGACGCCGCCGCGGGCGAGCCCTTGCGCTACACCCCGCACGACTTCCGTCGGATGTTCGCCACCGAAGCTGTCACGGGCGGCCTGCCCGTCCACATCGCCGCGCGAATCCTCGGTCACAAGACGCTGACCACCACCCAGGCATACCTCGCCGTCTTCCAGGACGACCTGGTGCGGACCTACCGCAGCTTTTTGGACCGGCGCAGGGCTGACCGGCCCCAGGAGGAGTACCGCGAGCCCTCCGAGCAGGAGTGGCGCGACTTCCAGCAGCACTTCGAGCTACGCAAGGTTTCCCTTGGCACCTGTGGACGGCCCTACGGCACTCCCTGCAAGCACGAACACGCCTGCATCCGCTGCCCTGTCCTCCAAATCGACCCCTGCCAACGGGGCCGCCTCATCGAGATCATCCAGAACCTCCGCGAACGCGCCCGCGAAGCTCGCGGCAACGGCTGGCTCGGCGAAGTCGAAGGACTCCAGGTCAGTCTCGACGCCGCCACTGCCAAGCTCAACAGCCTCAGCCGGGCCCCGGCCGACGGCCGACCCCAACTGGTCGACCTCGGCATGCCCGTCTTCACCGACCCACCCGCCACTCCCACACCCCCAGGAGAGTCCCCGCATGCACCCGATGCGCCTGATCTCGTTCGGCTGCCTGCACCTCCCCACGGGTCCGGGCGGCAGGCCGATCCCGCCAGCCGCTGACCGCGTCGAGGGTGGAACCACCGGAGCCGGTGGCGGTCGACTGGCCTGGTCCGCGGCCCGGAATCTTCTTGGGTCAGCGCGGCGAGCTGCGGCAGAACTACCACGAGGGTATGAAGGACCAGCTCGGCGCGCTGGGACTGGCCCTGAACGCCGTGGTGCTGTGGAAAAGCCTCTACCTGGACGGGCGGTCAAGCAACTCGCCGCTGGCGGCTTCCCCGGCACCGACGACCTGCTGGCTCGCCTGTCACCGCTGCAGTTTGACCACATCAACTTCCTCGGCCGCTATGCGTTTTTCCGTCCGCAGGAGGCCGGCCGCAGGCCGCTGCGCGAACCCTCGACCGGCGGGGAGGACGACGGCGAGTGATAGGAGCGCCAATCGCGCAACGGAAGGGCTGCGCGGACGCGGACAGCCGGCCTTGCGAAGGCCGCGCCCGGATGGCGACGGCATTCCTGAGAGTCTTGGGCGGACCGCGCAATGCGCGGCCCGACGCTTCTTACGGGATGAACTTCACCTCTGGGAAGGCCGCGCTCGGGCCGTCGAGCAGATGTCCCCGGCGGTGTCGCAGGTGTCGGTCGAAGAACGCGAGCGGGTAGGCCTGCTGGATCCGGACCGCCCGAGCCGGATCGAGGGTGCCGATCATGTCCTGGATCTGCTGGCTCGTCATGCCGAGGACCTTGCCCGCTTGCGGGATCAGTGTCGCGTCGTCGCCGTACGTCTGGTGGATGGCCCCGTCGGCCTGGATGTTCAGCCGCCAACCGCGAAGGTGTGTCCAGAACTCGGCGACGTCCGGCATGGCAGCCCGGGTAAACGAGGCGGTCATCATCATGAACGGCCGGTCCAGGTCGGTGGTGATGGTCGGCTGCATCGGACCGTCGATACTGAGCCCGGCGCCAACGCGCTGGTCGGCAAGCATGGTGAGCGCGGTGGCGGTGCCGCCCTTCGACCAGCCGAACGCGCCGATGCACCTCGGGTCGAGGGCGCCGGGCAGTCCCTGGGGCAGTGGCCTGCCGTCGACGTCGGGGTTGTGCCCGGCGGCCATGGCCTCGACGGTGTCGAGCACGAACCGGAGGTCCGTGGCGAAGTCCCGGGGACCCAGGAACGGCGGGGCCTCTGCCGGCACGGTGAGTCGGCCGTCGGGGAACTCGCTGAACGCGTCGTACGTGTGGTCGACGGTGACCACGGCGTAGCCGTGGCTGGCGAGTTCCTGGACCATGATGGTGTGGTCGCCGCGATGGCTGCCCGCGCCGTGCGAGTACACGAGGATGGGCAGGCGGTGGTCCGTTTGGTGCACGGGTGCGCCCATGTGTGCGGCGGTGAGTGGGCCGAGGGCGGGATCGAGGGGGAAGCCGACGTCCGCCAGAATCGCCCGCAGCGCACCCTGGGTCATCCAGGGAGCACGCGGCAGGTCCTTCGTCTTGCAAGCGGGGTACCAGACGCTGGCCATCAGCTCGCGGTGATGTCCTGGGCCGGCCGCAGGATCCGGACGCGAGGTGTCGACGAGGTGGAGCGGCACCGTGCCCACTGGGTGCGGCCCGGTGGGCTTGGGCAGCGTGAGCCGCGACAGACCGGGGGCGGTCGGAGCCGCCCACGCCTGGCGCGCTGCGCTGATCGGCACGGCGGCCCCGACCCCCGTTATCAGTGCGGTTGCGAGCATGCGACGGCGCGTCATGTCCGTCGTGGTGACCGGTGTGATGGTCACGTGTCCTCCCTGGGTTTCTTGGACGATGTTCGGCGTGCTGTCCGGGTCCGCCGGACGTCGGCGGGAGCCGCTCACGGCTCACCACGGTTCGCCGGGATGCGGATCAAAACTCTGGGGCTGAGCTGCCGTGCTCGATCTGGTGGATGAGTCGCTTGAGCTGGGTTACCTCGTCCCGCAGGGCGCGGTCCCCCGCGGGGGTGAGGGAGAGCCAGGTGCGGGCACGTTTGCCCTCGTAGCCCTTCTCGATCTCCACCAGCCCGGCCTTCTCCAGCACGGACAGATGCTGGCTGAGGTTTCCGGCAGTGAGGCCGAGCGCCGTGCGCAAGAAGCCGAACTCGACCCGGCGCGCCTGGTGGGCAACGGTGAGGATGCCCAGGCGCACGCGCTGGTGGACCACGTCGTCCAGGCCGGTGACGGGGTGCTGCTCGGGCTGATCGGTCATGACGCGTTGCGCCTGCCGGACAGCTCGGCCAGGCCGAAACCGAGGGCACCGAGCAGGAGAAGCACGCCGGGGATGCCGAAGGTGGGCAGAGCGGACCACGGCGAGGTGAACGGGATCCCCGACCAGCCGGTGGTGAGCGGCACCAGCTCGATGGCCAGGTACACCACAGCGAGCAGCAGCAAGGCGAGGCTGCGCTCCACCCAGGCCAGCACCAGCAGTGGCAGCCCGACGGCCATGGCGCTCCCGGCGAGCCGTTCGAGGAACCTCGTCACCTCGGAAGCGGGGTCGAGGTGCAGGCCCCAGAAGTCGAGTGGTTCGCCGAGCTGTGGCATCCCGTGTCGCAGGCTCCACATCGCGGTGGCACTCGCCAGGGCGACCAAGACGATCCCCGTCAGGACGTAGGGCCGGACCCGGGTCCCGACGCCGCGGTTGCGGGAGCGGCGGATGTAGAAGAACGCCGTCGCGGCGTAGGCCAGGGCGAGACCGAGGGGCCAGTAGACCGCCGAGCCCTGCGTGACCAGGGTGCAGCCGCTGCCCGCGGCTTCACCCGCTGGGCAGGCAACGGTCTCGACCTTGAAGGTGAAGCGGCCGACCAGGATCCCGCCCAGTGTGAGAACGCCCAGCAGCAGGAGGGGGAACCAGGTGCCGCGCTGCGCGGCACGGACCTGGCGGGTCAGGTCGCCGAGGCCTGCGAGGACTTCGTGGGGAGTGCCCGGAGAGGACGTCGATGCGTCTGTCATGCCGTCAGCTTTGCATCACAAACTAGTTATGGCAAGAAATCTGTGTGCACTCCAAGTTCGGATCCGGGAACCCGGCGGGCAAAAGCTCGACCGCCAGATCGACGCACTCACCGCCTCCGGGTGCCGACGCATCTTCGCCGACAAGAAGTCCGGCAAGGACGACCTCCGGCCCGAGCTCAAGGCCGACCACGCCTTCCTCGCCGTCGGCGACACCTTGGTGGTCCCCGCGCTCGACCGCTACGGCCGCTCCTTCAAGGACTTGGGGAACATGGTCGGTAACTGCGCCGCCGGGTGATCGGGTTCTGCTCGCTGCACGAGTCCCTGGACACCCACCCCGGCGGCCGACTCGTCTTCCGCGTCTTCGCCGCGCTCGCCGAGTTCATCCGCGAGCCGATCGTTTCCGGCACCCGCGAGGGCTTGGACGCCGCACGCTCCCGCGGCCGGGTCGGCGGTCGGCCCACCGTGGCCCCGAGATCATCCGCGCCGCCCGCGACATACAGCCCAACCCCGCGAACTCGATTACCTCGATCGCCAAGCTCCTCGGGGTCAGCCCCGGCACCCTCTACAACCACATCCCGGATCTGCAGGAGCTCTGAGCCTCCGGCCGCGTTCCGAACCAGCTCACTGGCAGCTGACCGCTCCTGCTACTGGCCGTTCCGATCCTCCCCGAGGGCCACCTTCCTCGCGCGCTAAAGGGCGCCGAATCGTGATCGTTTTCTTAGTCCGGAAAAGACGCCTGGTGACAGCCGCCGACGCACTCGGGGTGGACCACACCACCGTGTCACGCCGTGTCGCCGCGCTGGAGAAGAGCATCGGCCTGCGCCTCATCGAACGCGGCCCGGACGGATGGACGCTGACGGAGATCGGAAGAGCCATCTCGGACAGCGCGCGCGTGATCGAGGAGGCCATCGACCGCGTCGTCGACACCGTGGAGGGCCAGGACTCACCAACCTGCACGGCACGGTGCGCGTCAGCGCGCCCGACGGCTTCGGCACCGCCTTCGCCACGCCCGCCCTCGTACGGGTGCGCCGCCACCATCCCCAGCTCCAGGTCGAACTCATCACCGCGACACGGCAGCTCGCCCTGCGCCCGTCCGGTTTCGATCTCGCCGTAGTCATCGGCGTTCCCTCCAGCAGCCGCCTGGTGACCGAGCACCTCACCGACTACACGCTGGGGCTCTACGCCTGCGACGACTACCTGGCCAAATACGGCCGGCCGAAGTCGCTGGCGGAGCTGCGCGAGCACCCGCTCATCTTCTACATCGAGTCCATGCTGCAGGTCGGCGACCTCGACATCGAGCGCCACCTTCCCGGCATGACCCCCGCCTTCTCCTCGACGAACGTCTTCGCCCAACTCGAAGCCACCCGGCAGGGAGCCGGCATCGGCGTCCTTCCGGCCTTCCTGACCCAGCGGACGCAACTGCGCCGGCTACTCCCCGACGAGATCGACATCCGGCTCCCCATCACCCTGGCCGTCCGCCGGGAGACGGTGACACACGCCGCCGTGCGCGCCCTGTGGGCCGCGCTACGGCAAGAGGTCGCCGAACGGGCCGATGAACTGCTTCCGGAGTGAACGCCGGCGAGATGCAGGTGCGGTGGAATCCCGCCGATCGAACCACAGCCGCCGCCCGGTCGCGGCGGTCGGGATCAGAGCCATGGCGTAGCCGAAAACCATCCTGATGATCGCCTGGGACGGAGGGCGGCCGCGCTTCAGCGAGGCAGCAGGACGTCGACCTGCCCCCGGATGTCCTGCAGGATCTCCTCGACGCTCAAGCCGATGTTCACGCTCACCGCCATGCTGAGGAACATCACGGCGGACACGATGTGTGCCAGCGTCGCGGCGTCGCCCTCTGCGACCCGCTCGTCTCGGCGGAGCACGGCGGCGACGGCCTCCTCGGTCTGCGCGACGATGGCGAGTGCCGCACCGTGCCGGGGCTCCTCGGGGTCGCCGAAGACCATCTCTCGCAGGTAGGTACGTCCGTTGTCGATCTGGGTGCGATTGCACTCGACGATCGGCCGGACGATCGCCATCACCGCGTCCAGCACGCCGGGGACGGTCTCGGCGTCGGCCCGGCCCTGCTCGAGCGCTTCGATGTACTTGGCGTTCTGCACGAGCAGGAGGAGTTCGCCCTTGGTCTTGGCGTAAAGGAACAGGGTCCCGGTGCCGATGTCGGCCTTGTCGGCGATCTGCTGGGTCGTGACGTCGTCGACGCCGTGTTCGGCGAACAGCTCCGTGGCGGCGGCGACGATGCGGTCGAATTTCTCCTGCTTGTTCCGCTCGCGCCGTCCGACCGGTCGGGGGGCGACAGACATGGCGGTGTCCTCCGGAATAGATTCTGACTGTAGTCAGTTATGATTACACTCGCTACCGCGTGGGCTCGAATATGGCTGTGCTCATTCTCCCATGGCAGGGCGAGCAGTCATTGCTCCACCCGTGCAGAGCCACGCACCTCACATCCCCCTGGAACGAAGGAACACCCATGCCCTCCCTCGATGGAGCAGTCGTCCTCGTCACCGGCGCCAATGGCGGTATCGGCACCCACTTCGTCCACGACGCCCTGGCTCGCGGCGCCGCCAAGGTCTACGCCACCGCCCGTTCCCCCCGCGCCTGGGACGACGAACGCATCGTCCCCCTGACCCTTGACGTCACCGACCGCGCGTCGATCGACGCGGCCGTCGCCGCCGCGGCGGACGTCACCGTGCTAGTCAACAACGCGGGCGCCACCCCGCCGAGCGCGAGCCTGCTGGACGTCACCGAGGCGGACATCCGGGCGAACATGGAGACGAACTTCTTCGGACCAGTCCTCCTTGCCCGCGCCTTCGCACCGATCCTCGCCGCCAAGCAGGGGTCAATCCTCATCGACGTGCACTCCGTTGCCAGCTGGTACGCCTTCGGCGGCGCCTACAGCGCGTCCAAGGCCGCCCTGTGGTCGGCCACCAACTCTCTGCGCATCGAGCTCGCACCCATGGGCGTCCACGTGACGGGTGTGCACATGGGCTACGTCGACACCGACATGGCCGCGCACGCCGAGGGACCCAAGATGCTGCCGACGCAGCTGGTGACGACGGTCTACGACGCGGTCGAGGCCGGCGAGTACGAGGTCCTGGCCGACGAGTTGACCCAGGGGGTCAAGGCGGCTCTGAGCGGCCCGGTCGAGGCGCTCTACCCGGACCTGCGCGGCACGAACGCCTGAACTTGTCCTTCGGTCCCGATGTGATCTCCTGACGTCGGGACCGCTTGATCCATGGGGTTCGAACGGTGTGCCGGCATCGCGGAGGCGTGCACCGTCGTATCGGCAGTCGGCCCAAGCAGCAGTCCGATCGATCAGCAGCCCGGCACCATCGGTGCAGTCACCCAGCGACCGCCAAGGACACTTCCCCGACACCACCCGCAGCCCTGTCGGCGTACAAACCGCGCCACTGGGTGGTGAGCCCTGGACCACGGTACGGAAGACGTCGAACACCGCACCGCGTCCGCAGCAGCCCCGATCCGTCGGTCGTCCTCGATGGTGACCGGGCTTCGCGCCATCGTTCCCCTCCTCCATCGGGCAGGCGTACGACGACCCAGATGGGACTCGCGACAAAGCGAGCACGGCCGCGGCATCTGCTGCGTACGTGCTCGCTTCCTGCCGGGTGTCAGCGTTGCTGGTTGGCGACGCCGATGTGGTGCCCGAGACGGTATTCGAAGTCGATGCCGGCCTGTTCGGCGAGGGCCTGCGTGCCTGCGGCCCGGGTGAGGAAACCGGGGAGGGTGAGGGAGTGGGCGAACTCGCCGTACGCGGCGACCAGGTCCGCGTCCGGGGGCAGGGATGCCCGGTTGATCTGGGCTTTGGCCGAGGCGAGTGAGGTGCGGTCGAAGGAGGCCAGCCGGGCGGCGACGGTGCCGACGAAGGCGTCGAGTTCGCTGTCGGGGAGGGCGCGGGTGACCCAGCCCCAGCGCTCGGCGGTGTCGGCGTCGTAGTCGTCGCTGGTGAGGATGGCTTCCAGGGCGCGGTCGCGTCCGATGGCCCGGGGGAGGCGTTCGGCGCCGCCACCGCCGGGCAGCAGTCCGCTGCCGACCTCGGGCTGTCCGAAGATCGCCTTCTCATGACTGGCGTAGCGCAGATCGAGGGCGAGGGCGAGTTCGTTCCCGCCACCGCGGGTGCGTCCCCGGATGGCCGCGATGGTGATGTAGGGCGCTTTGGAGAGTTCCAGGACCAGATTCGTCCATGCCGGCACTGCTTCCGGGTCCTCGGGGGCGGGGAAGTCGGCGGCGGCAGCCAGGTCGAAGTGGTTGTAGAAGAAGTCGGGGGTGGCGCTGTCGAACAGCACGACCTGGATGTCCGGGTCGGTGGCCAGTTCTTCGACGATCTCGATGAGGCGCAGGACGGTCTCGCCGGTGATGAGGTTGACGGGCGGGTTGGCGAAGGTGATCTTCGCGATCTGCGGTGAGGTGCGCTCGAAACGGATGGGGCTGTGCTCGCTCATGGCTGGCTCCGGATACGGATTCGGATGTGTGAGGGGTGTCAGACGGCTACGGGGGCGCGAGGAGGGCGGGGAAGCATGGCGCGGATGCATTGCTGAGCAGAGCCCGCGCCGCTCACTCCTCGTAGTGCGGGAGGATGTCGCCGTTCCTGACGTATGTGAGGGCGGCGGTGACGTCGTAGGCGTGGATCGCGGAGACCTGCGGTGCCAGACGGTTGGACAGGTCCTCGATCGCGTTGCCGGTGAAGAAGGCGTCCCGTGCTGCGGTGTCGGCGAACCCGAGGCTGACCGAGGCGTGGAAGTGCTGGTCCTGGGGGTTGTCGTGGGCGACGTCCGGGGTGTCCCAGAGCTTTTCGCTCCAGGGCAGGAACGTCTGCGTGCGCAGTTCCGTCAGCGCTCCGGTGCCGGCGAGCGTGGGGGCGAGCTGCTCGTTGACGAACTTCCGGAAGGCGCCGGAGACGACCCCGTTTCTGCGGCGAAGGTAGATCAGCGCGCGGGCACCGACCGTCTGTCCGGGGCCTGCGACGTCGTACCAGCGGGATGAGTTCGGCGGGCCGGCGTAGAGCAGGGTGCGGCGGAACACGTTGATCTCGTCGGCGTAGGCCAGCTTCGTCTGCTTGCGCCCTTTCAGGGGTGCAAGCACCGATTGGAAGGTGACTTCCGCGACGCCGTCGATCTTCCGGTCGGCGGGGATCGCGGTCTGGACCCCGTCGATGGCCGGCCACAGGCCCGGGTTGTGCTCGGCGAGGTGGATCTGCCGGTACTCGTCCAGGCCCGGGGTGGCGGAGATGATCCCTGAGTGCGGGCCCTTCCAGTGGTCCATGCCGGTCTGGCGGGGCTGGTCGGTGCGCACCCACAGCAGGATCGAGGAGGTGAGAGGCTTCTTCACTTCCGGGGGCGCAGCGACCAGTGACGTGCTCATGATGTTGCCCCTTTTTCCTGGTCAGGTGGTGGTCATCGGGCCAGGAACTCGACCGCTACGGGGGCGAACTCCTGGTGGTACTGGAAGATGCCGCCGTGCCCGGAGTCGGGGTAGATGATCAGCTCGCTGCCCTTGATGCGCCGGTGCAGGTCCTCCGACAGGACCGACGGCACCATGCGGTCGTTGTCGCCGTTGGCGATGAGGGTGGGCTGCGTGATCGACGACAGGTCGTCGGGGGCGGAGCGCCCCCACTTCTTGATCGCCTTCAGCTGTGTCTGGAACGCCTTGGTCTTGATGTCCGCGTCGCGGTCGACGGTGCGCTCCTTGAGCCGGTTGACGAACGCGCGTGCGGCGGGCTTGCCGGTGGCGTTGCGGTTGAAGAACAGGAACTCCTTCGGGTCCGAACGGGTCAACGTGGCACGCAGGATGTCCCAGTAGGTGACTCGGGCGACCTTGTCCATGTCCTTGCCGCCCTTGGGCCCGGTGCCGGTGAGGACGAGCTTGCGGACGAGCTCGGGGTGCTTGACCACCAGGGCCTGGGCGACCATGCCGCCGAGGGAGAAGGAGAAGACGTCGATCTTGTCGTACCCGAGCGCCTTGACGAAGGTGTAGGCGTCGTCGGCCATCGCCTCGACACTGTCCGGCACCTGGCCGGTGGACGCCCCGACACCGCGGTTGTCGAAGGCGATGACGTGACGGCCCTTCGCGATGGGATCGATGATGCGGGGGTCCCAGTTGTCCAGGGTCGCGGCGAGGTGGACGAAGAAGACGACGGGGATGCCGCCCTTCGGTCCCAGCTCGCGGTAGGCGTAGGTGACGCCACCGGCACTGACGGTGCGGGCCGGGGCCTTCGCATAGGACGTGATGACGGCTTCGTTCGGGATGTCGGTGCTGCTCATGACGGATTCTCCTTGCGTGTTCTGTGTCGCTGTGTGTTTCGTGTCGCCCGTCGCGGTTGCGGCGGGTCAGCTGTTGCCGATGACGGCCTTGCCGCGGATGCCGCCCTGGGACAGGGACTGCAGCGCCTGCGGGGTCTGGTCGAAGCCGGCCACCTTTCCCACGACTGGGCGCACCACGCCCTGGTCGATGAGGGTGGTGATCTGGCGGAGCTGGTCGCCGCTGGCGCGCATGAGCAGGAACTCGTACGTCACGCCGAGCTTCTTCGCCTGCTTGCGGATCTTGCGGCTCAGGGCGGCGACCGCCAGGCGCAGCAGCGGGTTGAGGCCGGCCTCGCGGGCGAAAGTGGGCTCCGGGGGACCGGCGATCCCGATGGCTTTGCCGCCGGGCTTGAGCACCCGCAGGGACTTCTCGAGAGTCTCCCCACCGAGGCTGTCCAACACCAGGTCGTAGCCGGTCAGGAGCTGCTCGAAGTCCTGGGTGCGGTAATCGATCACCGTGTCCGCGCCGAGCGCGCGCACGAAGTGCGCGTTGTAACTGCTGGCGGTCGTGGCGACGCTCGCACCGAGGTGCGCGGCGAGCTGGATCGCGATCGAACCGACCCCGCCGGCGCCGGCGTGGATGAGAACCTTCTGCCCGGGCCGCACCTTCCCGCGCTCCACCAGCGCCTGCCACGCTGTGAGCGCCACCAGCGGCAGCGAGCCGGCCTCATTCATGCTGATCGATGCGGGCTTGAGCGCCAGGTCGCCCTCCGCGACGGCGATGCGTTCGGCGAAGGTGCCGATGCGGTCCTGGTCGGGCCGGCCGTAGACCTCGTCTCCGGGCTTGAAGCCGCGGACCGCCGTCCCGACGCCGATGACGGTGCCCGCGACATCGTTGCCCAAGATCAGCGGCAGCTTGTAGGGCAGGATCTGCTTGAACTCACCGGCGCGGATCTTCTCGTCCAGCGGGTTCAGCCCGGCGGCCTCCACCCGGACCAGTACGTCGTGCTCCCCGACGGTGGGCTCGGGGACTTCCGCCTCTTGCAGCGGCTCCTTGTACTTGGTGACGACGAACGCTCTCATGGGGCGCCACTCCTAGAATTTGTCTTATTTATCCATGTCTGCGATTGGATCGCCCAACTCGGTGCGACATCCGGGGTCTCGCCCCGCCCGGCCAATCCGAGTACACTCAACTATGAGTCCACTCAGAAATATTGTCAAGGGAGGTCCCCATGGGAAGCGGTCATATGCCGATCGGGCGCCGCGAGAGGGCCAAACAGGACAAGCGCGAGCGCATCATGACCGCAGCCCGCGAGCTGTTCGTCGAACACGGCGTCGACAAGGTCACGACGCAGCAGGTCGCCCGCCGGGCCGATGTCGCGATCGGGACGCTCTACCTGTACGCGTCCACCAAGGCCGAGTTGCTGATCATGGTGCAGAACGAGAAGTTCGCCGCCGCCGTCGATACCGGCCTCGCCGCCGCGAACACCACCGTCGGACAGGGCGCGCTGGAGCGGGTCATCGCTCTCATCCGTCCCGTCGTGGAGTGCGTGAGGGAGCACATCGAGAACGGCCGCACATACCTGCACGAACTCGTCTTCGGCGACCCGGCCGAGCCCTACCGGCGAGCGGGTCTGGCCCTTGCCGGCCGCCTCGAGGACGGCATCACCGGCCTGCTCACCCGCGACGAGCACGTCGGCGCAGCCGACGCGGCGACGCTGGCACGGGTGATTACCGCGATCATCCACATCAGCACCACCGCCACCCTGTATCTGCACCGCAGCGACGATGCCGTCCTCGCCGACATCCGCGACCAGATCCACGCCACCCTGGCGCCCCACCACCGCGCCGCATGACCGCTCGCTCCACGAGCCAGCCATCAAACCCGAAAGGGGGCACTTCATGAGCACGCACTACGGCGTCGTCGCCCTCGGCGCCGGAACAGCGGGTACGTCGCCGCGATCCGCGCCGCGCAACGCGGCAAGACCACTCGGCTGCGGTCAGGCTTCCGGGCCCCCCGCCTCCGCCCCGTCGACATCGCCGTGTGTCAGTGATGCAAGAATCCCCGCGCGGCAGACATCGAGGATTTCGTCCGCCAGCGGAGAACCGTCGGGGCATGCGCGCGACAACATGACCGCGCCGACCGAGTGGGCGAGCATGTCGATCACCATGGGGCGGGTCGCGCGCTGGTCCGCATCCCCCGGCGTATCACTCTGAGCCTGAAGGGCCGTCAGCAGGTTCTCGATCCCGGCTGCGAACTCTGTTCTGATGTCCGCCGGCTGGCGTGCGGCGTCGCCGCTGAGGGCCGCGATGGTACAGCCGTCACCGCGCCCGTCGCGATGCTCCCTCGAGACGTAGCGCTCGACGAACTCGGCGGGGTCCAGGCCTTCCGCCCGTGCCGCGGTCTGCGCGAGCCCGCTTGCGGACGCTTCGGCCATCAGGTCGGCCTTGGAGCGGAAGTGCCTGTAGAACCCGCCATGCGTGAACCCGGCGTCCGCCATCAGTTCCGCCACACCGACACCGTCGTAGCCGCGCTCGCGGAACAGCCTGGCGGCTGTCGCGACGATGTGGGCACGGTTGCGCTCTGCCTGCGCCTTGGGGACCCGCACGATCGGCCGCCCCTTCCTCAATTGACGCTCGACGATCAAGCGTACATAGATGTCGATCGACATCAAAGGTCTTGACTTATTAAATTACGATCGTCATCCTATTGCTTACCTGTTCCAGAAAGGCCAGACCATGAGTGACACCCATGTGACCGCACCGACCCAGTACATCGAGGTCGACGGCGACCGCTTCGCCTACCGACGCTGGGGCAAGCCCTCCGGCGTCCCGATCTTCCTGCTCCAGCACTTCCGCGGCGGAATGGACAACTGGGATCCGCTGCTCACCGACGGCCTGGCCGAAGGCCGCGAGGTCATCCTGTTCAACGGGCGCGGCATCGCCTCGTCTTCGGGCACCCCACGCAACCGGATGGAGGACATGGCCGACGACATCGCCGCCGTCATCCGGGCGTTGGGACTGGAGCAGGTCGATCTGCTCGGCTTCTCACTCGGCGGCTACCAGGCGCAGGAGGTCACGCTGCGCCACCCCCAGCTGGTACGCAAGCTCCTCCTGCTCGGCACCGGCCTCCGCGGCGGGGACCCGACGAGCGACCCCCAGGTGCCTCAATACGCGCTCAATCCGGTCCCCACCCTGGAGGACTTCCTCTTCCTGTTCTTCGGCCGCTCGGAAGCCGCGGTCGAAGCGGGCCGGGCCTTCTGGGAGCGCCGCCACCAGCGGGCCGACCAGGACACGCCGAGCTCGCCCGCAGTCGCGCAGGCACAGTTCGAAGCGGTTGTCGCCTACGCAGAACCGCTGCCGGGCGAGAATCCCTATGCCTTCCTGAACGCGATCACCCAGCCGACGCTGGTCCTCAACGGCGAGAACGACGTGATGATCGCCTCGATCAACTCCTGGCACCTCGCCCAGAACATCCCCAACGCGCAACTGCTGATCTACCCCGATGCCGGGCATGGAGCGCAGTTCCAGTACCCCGAGCGCTTCCTGAAGCACGCCATTCAGTTCCTCGAGGAGTAGCACCCGTGCAGTCGCTGATGCCTGGTGTGCAATGACGGCCCAGCCCAACGGGTCCCAGGACTGCGACAAGCGCGCCTTCTCATCCATGAAGTCATGTGCGCCTCCACGGTCGCGGACACAGGACAGTCCGGCGGCCGGATCGCCGCCGATCCCGTCGGCCTGACCAGTTGCTCGGCAAGCCGACAGGCCTACCGGTACGGCCGGCCGAGGCAGGCAAGCCCGCGCGATGCAGGCAGGGCGCACTGGCGCCCTGCTGTCGCGCCCGCACCCACCGCCACGCGACCGCACCGAAGCCAAGCTGGACGCGGCGGCAGAATCCCCGGATCGCCGGCGCGGGCGCCGCCCACAGGCGCGTCGCACGCACTCGCCCCACCGGCCCCAGGCGGTCCGGTCCACAGGTCGCGACCCGCCCGGCAGGCGCCCTGAAGGATCCATGCCCGATGCCCCGTCATGGGCCTCCGCGCATCCATCAGGTGACTCCGACCCATCTGAGTTTACTTTCATATACTCAGCCACTAGCGTCATGACCAGTACATCGCCCCGCCCGCCGCGGGGGAACGCGGCACGGCACCCGCCCGACAAGGAGCAGCGCCATGGCAGTAAGCCAAGAGGCACACGAGTTCGCGGAGTTCCTCGCGAGCGTGAGCGCGAAGTCGTCGACACCCGGTCTCGACCTGGCCGTCATCCGCGACATCGTGGACTCGAACCACAAGGCGTCGACCGAGCCGGAAGGCGTCACCTACGCCGAGGTGAACGCGGGCGGCGTCCCCGCCCTCTGGGCCATCCCCGAGGGCGCCGACCCCGACAAGGCACTGCTCCACTTCCACTTCGGCGGATCCGTCACCGCCTCCATGCACTCCGACCGCAAGGCCGCCGGCCACATCGCCAAGGCCGCCGGCGCCCGCTCCCTCGTCGTGGACTTCCGCCTGGCGCCCGAACACCCCTACCCCGCGCAGCTCGACGACGCCGAGACGGCCTACCGCTGGCTGCTCTCGCAGGGCTACGAGCCGCGGAACATCGGCAGCACGGGCCACTCGATCGGCGGCACCCTCGCGGTGCTGCTCCCGCTGCGCCTGCTCGCGCAGGGCGAGGCGACCCCGGGCGCGATCGTCAGCGTCTCACCCTGGACCGACCTCACCATCCAGAACGCGTCGGTGGACGAGAACGAGGACAACGACAAGATGCTCAGCAGGAACACCCTCGAACTCTTCCGAGCAGCCTGGCTCCAGGATCCCGGAGTGGACTTCGCCGACCCCGCGATCAGCCTCGTGAACGCCGATCTGACCGGCCTGCCGCCCACGGTCGTCCACTACGGCGAGTACGAGACCCTCGCCGACGACGGCGCCGAACTCGGCCGCCGCCTCGCGGACTTCAAGGTCACTTCCGAGGT
Source organism: Streptomyces sp. NPDC001315 (assembly GCF_042896175.1). Classification (NCBI taxonomy): domain Bacteria; kingdom Bacillati; phylum Actinomycetota; class Actinomycetes; order Kitasatosporales; family Streptomycetaceae; genus Streptomyces; species Streptomyces sp. NPDC001315. The sequence goes on from NZ_JBIAWZ010000005.1 coordinate 305,648, forward strand.
CCACCCGCTGCCTGAGGGACAGCACTCGTTCGTCCTGGGCGCGGGGCGCGTACCCGAGGTGGACGAGGCGATCCAGCAGATGGGTCAGTGGCTCCGCAAGCACCTCGGCGCGTGAGCTCAAGCCGCACCTGGCGGAGAGGCCTGTCGGCCGGACCGCCGCACCACCGCGATGCCGGTGACCGGACCGCCGGTCGCCGGCATCCTGCTCGACCAGATCGGCCAGCATGCCGTACTTGTGTCCGACACGGTTCCGCACACAGCCACACCACCGTCCCTTGATGCCACAAAGGAGTGCGCGATGGGAACGTACGAGGATGTCTTCCGCGCCAGTACCGAGGACCCGGAGAGCTTCTGGCTGAAGGCGGCGGAGGGCATCGACTGGGATGTCACCCCACGACGCGCCCTGGACTCCTCTGGCGCCCCCTTCTACCGCTGGTTCCCCGACGGTCGGCTCAACGTCTGTTTCAACGCGCTCGACCGGCACGTCGAAGCCGGCCGCGGCGAACAGGCTGCCCTCATCTATGACTCACCGGTGACCGACACCCGGCGCACCTACACCTACGTGCAGTTGAGGGACGAGGTGGCGGCGTTCGCCGGGGCGCTCTCGCGGCTCGGTGTCGAGCACGGCGACCGTGTGGTGATCTACATGCCGATGGTCCCCGAGGCCGTTGTCGCGATGCTGGCCTGCGCACGTATCGGCGCGGTGCACTCGGTCGTCTTCGGCGGGTTCGCCCCGCGCGAACTCGCCCTGCGCATCGACGACGCGGCTCCGAAGGTGGTCGTCTCCGCCTCCTGCGGCATCGAGGGCAAGCGTGTCATCGCGTACAAACCCCTGCTCGACCGGGCGATCGAACTCGCGGCCCACAAGCCGGAGAAGAGCGTGATCCTGCAACGCCCGCAGGAGACGGCCGAATTGGGTCCCGACGATCTCGACTGGGGCGAGCTGGTAGCCGCCGCACCGCCCGCCGACTGCGTTCCCGTCGCCGCCACCGATCCCCTCTACATCCTCTACACGTCCGGAACGACCGGAAAGCCCAAGGGAGTCGTACGTGACTGCGGCGGCTACGCGGTCGCCCTCCACTGGTCGATGGGGTCCGTCTACGACGTGGGCCCCGGCGAGACGATGTTCACCGGCTCCGACGTCGGCTGGGTCGTCGGGCACTCGTACATCGTCTACGCACCGTTGCTCGTCGGAGCCACGACGGTCCTGTACGAGGGGAAGCCGGTCGGCACACCGGACGCGGGCCAGTTCTGGCGCGTCGCCGCCGAGTACCAGGTCAAGACCATGTTCACGGCGCCCACCGCGTTCCGGGCCATCCGCAAGGAGGACCCGAAGGGAACGCTCACCGCGGACTACGACCTGACCGGCCTGCGCCACCTCTTCCTCGCCGGTGAGCGCCTCGACCCCGAGACCTATCACTGGGCGAGCGATCTGCTCGGCATCCCGGTCATCGATCACTGGTGGCAGACCGAGACCGGGTGGCCCATCGTCGCGAACCCGGTGGGCATCGAGGCGGCTCCCCTCAAGCCCGGGTCTCCCACCCGCCCGCTGCCCGGGTGGGACGTCCGTGTCCTCGACCCCTCGGGCAAACCGGTGCCCGTAGGCGTCGACGGCGCAATTGTCGTACGACTCCCCCTGCCGCCCGGCGCACTGCCCACGCTCTGGCAGGACGACGACCGCTACATTGCCTCCTATCTCTCCGCCTACGACGGCTACTACCTCACCGGCGACAGCGGTCACATCGACGACGACGGCTACGTCTTCGTCATGGGCCGCACCGACGACGTCATCAACGTCGCCGGGCACCGTCTGTCCACCGGCAGCATGGAAGAGGCCCTGGCCGCCCACCCCGACGTCGCCGAATGCGCCGTCATCGGCGTCGCCGACGCCCTCAAGGGACAGGTACCGCGCGGTTTCGTCGTCCTCAAGGCCGGCGTCGACCGCGAACCGGGACAGGTCGAGTACGAACTCGTCCAGCTCGTGCGTGAACGCATCGGAGCCGTCGCCTCCCTCAAGGAGGTCGCGGTCGTGGCCGCCCTGCCCAAGACCCGTTCGGGAAAGATCCTGCGCAAGACGATGCGCGGCATCGCCGACGGGCACGACGAACCCATCCCCTCCACGGTGGACGACCCAGGCGTCATCGAGGCCCTGCGCCCTGTTCTCCGACGCCCTGGCCAAACCGCGTGAACGGCTGACCCGCAGCCCGGTCGACGACGGGCGAGCTTCCGGACCGTGCCGTGCGGCACACCAACTCGGAGGCCCCAAGACTGCCGACTCCTGCTTGCAACTGCCCGCACACCCACATAGTATTACGATTGTAATTCCATAGATCGCGCCGACACAGCTCGGCCGACAGGGGTCATGACGGGTCCCCATCGGGCCCCAAGCAGGACGGCCCGGTCCTCCCGCTCGGCTGATCACACCTATTGCCGGCCCCCGCCCTCAGCGATCGACTACTCATCATCTGAGGAATCACCCATGCTCAACGCCCTGTGGAACCCGACCGTCGCCGGAGAGATCTCCCTGCCGCACCGGCTCGCCATGGCCCCCCTGACCCGAAGCCGGGCCACCCTCGACGGCGTGCCGACCGAGCTCAACGCCGAGTACTACGCTCAGCGCGCCTCGCACGCGCTCATCATCACCGAGGGCACCCAGCCCTCCGCCGACGGCCAGGGCTACCCCGTGACCCCGGGCATCTACACCGAGGAACACATCGCCGGCTGGCGCAAGGTCACCGACGCGGTACACGAGGCCGACGGACGCATCGTCATCCAGCTCATGCACGTCGGGCGCATCTCCCACCCGGACAACACCCCCCACCACCGGCAGCCGGTGGCACCCTCCGCGATCAAGCCGGCCGGACAGACGTTCACCCCGTCCGGGCTCCAGGAGATGCCGGTGCCGCGCGAGCTGTCGACAGCAGAAGTCGCTGCGACGGTCGACGACTTCCGGCGTGCCGCCGCGGCCGCCATCTCGGCCGGCGCCGACGGCGTCGAGATCCACGGGGCCAACGGCTACCTGGTCAACCAGTTCCTCTTCCCCAGCACCAACCAGCGCACCGACCAGTACGGGGGCTCCCTCGACAACCGCATCCGTTTCGCGGTGGAGGTCGCCACGGCCGTGGCCGACGAGATCGGCGCCGGCCGCACCGGCATCCGGATCTCTCCCGGCAACCCCTTCCAGATCAACGACCTCACGGAGAGCGATCCCCACGAGCTCTACCCGCACCTCCTGCGCGCCCTCGCTCCCCTCAACCTCGCCTACCTGCACATCGGCCACGGCGGCGACGAGGAACTCCTGCACACCCTCCGGAAGCTGTGGCCGACCACGCTGCTCCTCAACCGGGGCGGTGCCGATCTCTCCACCCGCGCCAAGGACATCGAAGACGGCCTGGCCGATGTGGTCACCGTCGGCACCATGGCACTCGCCAACCCCGACCTCGTCGAACGCGTACGCTCCGGCGCACCCCTGAACACCCCGGACCCCGCCACCTTCTACGGCGGCGGCGCGACCGGCTACACCGACTACCCCACCCTCCCCGCCTGACGAAAGACCGCGCGTCCGGGCGAAATCATCGCCCTCGCATGCCTGGAACAGGCCTACGCCGCACGGTGGTGACCGCCCCGAGGAGCAGCGGGCCGTCACCACCGCGCCCGTAGGCATTTCCCTCGCACCTTCGAGAGGGAGACACACCGAAAAGAGCATGCGGTTGCTGGAACCATGGGCAAGGAGGAGGTCCGCCCGGGCTGCCAACTGCGCCTGGGCCAGGGAGGTTTGACAGCCCTTGCCGACAACGGCGCCGATGGCCCGCACCGTGCCCGTGTCATGGAAATGGACGTTGCCGATCCCGCGTGACGCGACCAAGGAGTCCGACGCTTCGACGACTTCCAGCGCCACATCGGCATGTCGGAGGCGTCCCCAGTGACCGTTTCCAGAAGTTGATCTCGGCCGGCATCCTTAAGGCCGTCCCACTGAGCCAGTGGGGCGAAGCATACGTACTCGGCCCCGAGGGTCCCGTCCGGAGAACCGGCACCCGAATGGCCTGCCGATCGTAATATTACGTACATCAGGTCATGGATTAGGCTTGACTGCGAGGCATCGGCCTTACGGAGCGAACGGAGGATTCTCGTGGTGCGCTACGCCAAGGAGCACAAGCAGGCGACACGGCAACGGATCATCGAGACGGCGGGCCACCGATTCAAGCAGGACGGCATCGACGGTTCGGGCGTCTCCACTCTGATGTCGGATGCCGGGCTCACCAACGGAGCCTTCTACGCCCACTTCGCATCCAAGGACGACCTCGTCGCCAACGTCGTGACCGACCAACTGCGCACACAGGTCGCGAGGTACGGCACTCTGCGGCCCGGCCGCCAGGGTCTCGAAGACCTGGTTCGCGACTACCTGTCGCCTGAGCAACGGGACCACCCCGGCGACGGATGCCCCTCCGCCGCGCTGCTCGACGAGATCAGCCGCTGCGGGGACGAGACGCGGCAGGCTTACACCGACGGCGCACGAGACATCGTGGACGAGATCGCCGCCCGCCTGACGCCTGCGAATCCGCAGTCCGCCCGGGGCAAGGCCATCGGGCTCTTCACCATGATGGTGGGCACGTTGCAGCTTTCCCGAGCCCTCTCCGACCAGAAGTTCTCAGACGAGGTCCTGGCGCAGGGGATCGAGAACGCCCTCTCCTTCATGCGCTGAGGGGAACCGTTCACGGCCTCGCACAACGCCGCCGAGGGCAACGGCCGCGAGGCTGGAAGCCGCCCGATGCGACGGTCACGGCCAGTGGAATCACGATCATCGCGGACGGCGGCCATCCAAGGGAAACGCCATCGCGCGCGCCACGAGGCTCGTCCCCGTGTCGACCACGCCCTCGCCCGGCCGACGGACGGGGGCGGCCGGGCGTCCACCAGGCCAACCCCCCGTCTCATACGGCGACCGCACTCGACGCCTACTACCGTTCGAGGAACTCGAGAGCCGTCTGCACGAACTGTCGGTGGAACTGGAAGATGCCGCCGTGACCGGCGTCGGGGTAGATCACCAACTCGCCGTTCGGCACCCGCCTCGCCAGGTCGGCCGAGTTCTGCGACGGAACCATCCTGTCGCTCTCACCGTTCGCGACGAGCACGGGCTGATGGATGACGGAGAGATCGTGGGGCTGCTCCAGCCCCCAGCGATGAATGGCCTTGAGCTGAGCACCGTACAACGTGAGCGAGATCGCCTTGCCCCTGTCGTGGGTACGTTCCTTTAACCGGGCCAGGAACTCCTTGCCGGCCCGGCGCCCGCCTGCGGTGCGGGTGAAGAAGAAGAACTGCTTCGGGTCCTGAAGGGTGGGCAGCCCACGGACAGTGTCGAAGTGGGACAACCGGCTCACGTTCTTGATGCCCTCACCGCCGGCCGGGCCGGTACCCGCGAGGATCAGCTTGCGGACGAGCTGCGGTTCGGTCTGCGCGATCACCTGGGCGACCATGCCGCACATCGAGAAGCCATGGAGATCGACGTACTCGAGCCCGAGCGCCCGGATGAAGGTGACGGCATCCTTCGCCATCGCCTGAATGGTGCGCGGAGTCGTACCGGTAGAGGCGCCGACGCCCCTGTTGTCGAATGTGATGACCGAGTCCGTCCAGCACTCCGCAGACCTGACGGCCGCTACCGCAACGCCGGCCGGCCCGACCTCACCGTCAACGGCAAGAACGCCAACGACCAGGCACTCTCCGCCGCGCCGCCCAGCGTCGTCGTCCGGCATTGGAAACGCCACCGGCAAGTCCCGCACGCTCAGCGTCAACACACCTACGGCTGGCACGTACGCCATGTCGGCCGAACGGATGTCCCTGGGCAAACGCGACGAACACACCGGCACCGCGTCCCGCGTGTCGTCACCCTTCCTGGCAGAGCCATCGTCGACACCGGCATGTCTACCTGCCCGACGGTTCCACGCTCCACGCCGCGGTGTCTCAGCGTGAGAGCCGGACAGCCCGGCACAAGCGACTGTCGGCCGCCCGCTTGGGCAAGATCCGGACCAGGTCCGGGCTAGCTGACTCAACGAGGAGCCACAGGCGCGCAATTGACCTGGTAGGCGGCCTGCCACGCTGGTACCACCAGCAGACGAAGAACCGTCCAGTGACCGCCTCCCGACCCTCGGGTTCGGCAGCCGCTGACGCGACCAGGCGCATGACGTCTGATCACGCTGTTGACCTGCAGCAACCGACCGAACGTGGCGGGAGGAAGGCTAATTCGACCCCGATTCGACCCCGCCCCCTCCCTGCGCGGCAACGACCAGCCCTGATCTGCAGCCATGCGAATTCTGCCGCTGTACCAGCCATACACAGCCAGGAAGTCACCACAAAGAAACCAAATCAGCCACTCTTCGCAATTCATCGAAGCTGCAGCGACACGAGTCGTAGGCGAAGAACAGAAGGCACGGCTGCACGTTCCACTCGGGTCGAACTCCGAGGCGTATCCATGCCAACCCTCTGACCAGGCCCTTTACATCGACCCTTCCGTGAGGCGGAAGCAGTGTTGCGCCCCCCTGACGCCCTTCCGGACGATGTGGCCATCACCCAACGACGGGAGCCGCAGCCATGCCGCACATGACGACCTTCGCCAGAAACCAGTGGTACGTCGCCGCCTACAGCCATGAGGTCGGGCGCGAGGAGTTGCTCGGCCGGACGATCCTCGGGGAGCCGCTGGTCTTCTACCGGACCGAGGAGGACGGGACGCCCGTCGCGCTGCACGACCGGTGCGTGCACCGCCGCTTCCCGCTGTCGGAGAGCCGGCTCGACGGCGACCGGATCGTGTGCGGCTACCACGGGTTCACCTACGACACGACCGGCACGTGTGTGTACGTGCCGGGCCAGAAACGCGTCCCGCGCACCGCCCGTGTCGCCTCCTACCCGGTGGCCGAACTGGACTCGCTGGTGTGGGTGTGGATCGGCGACCCGGCGCTGGCCGACCCGCTGTCGATCCCGCGGGCCCGCCACCTCGACTCCCCCGGCTGGACCACCGTCCGCGGCATGGAGCCGATAGACGCCGACTACGGGCTGCTGGTCGACAACCTCCTCGATCTCTCCCACGAGACGTATCTGCACGGCGGCTACATCGGCACCCCCGAGGTCGCCGAGACGCCGATCAGCACGGAGGTCGACGAGGGGGCGGGCATCGTGCGGGTGAGCCGGCGCATGGACGACGCCGAGTGCCCGCCGTTCTATGCCCGTTCGACCGGCATCGAGGGCCGGATCACCCGCTGGCAGGACATCGAGTACCACGCGCCGTGCCTGTACCTGCTGCACAGCCGGATCGCCCCGGTCGGCGTGCTGCCCGAGGCGGACGGCAGTGACCCGAACGGCTTCCACACCGAGATCACGTACGCGATCACGCCGTCGTCCGACGGCAAGGTGTACGACTTCTGGATGGTCTCGCGGGACTGGGCGACGGACGACGACGAGGTCACCGAGTTCCTGCGGGGCAACAACCACACCGTCGTCATGCAGGACGTCGACGCGCTCAACCTCCTGCAGAAGACGCTCGGCACCGAGCGCGGCGGCTACCAGGAGCTGAGCATCAACATCGACACCGGCGGCCTGGCCGCCCGCCGTATCCTCGCCCGGCTGGTCGAGGAGGGCGACAAGCCGGTGGAGAAGGTGGTCCGGTGAGCAGTCTCTCCTCCGAACGACCGCGTGAGATCTACCGCGTGGACTGGCTGCCGGGCACCGACGTCCTGCACGGCACCTGCCACTGCGGCGCCGAGCACTCCGCGCAGGACCCGGTCGAGATGTGGGAGTGGATGCTCGGCCACCCCGAAGGACACCAGCCGCGAGGAAACAGCTCATGACCGCCTACGAAGCCGAACTCGTCGTCGACCGCCTGGAGTTCGCTGCTGACGGGGTGCTCGCCCTCACCCTGCGCCATCCGCTGGGCGAGCGGCTCCCGGGCTGGGAGCCGGGCGCCCACATCGATGTCGTGCTCGGCCCGGACCTGGAGCGGCAGTACTCGCTGTGCGGCGATCCGGCGGACCGCACCGCCTGGCGGGTCGCGGTGCTGCGGGAGCCGGACGGACGGGGCGGATCCGCCCATGTGCACGAGCAGTTGGGGGAGGGCGACAAGGTCCGGGTGCGCGGCCCGCGCAACCATTTCGCCCTGCGGCCCGCTCCCCGCTACCGCTTCATCGCGGGCGGCATCGGGATCACCCCCATCCTGCCGATGCTCGCGGCGGCGCAGGCGGCGGGCGCCGAGTGGTCCCTGCTGTACGGCGGTCGCAGTCGCGACTCCATGGCGTTCACGGAGGAGTTGGCCGGATACGGGGCGCGGGTCACCATCGCTCCCCAGGACGAGTCCGGTCTGCTCGACCTCGGCCCGGTGCTCGACGCGCTCCCCGACGGCACCCTCGTCTACTGCTGCGGGCCCGGTCCACTGCTCGACGCGGTCGAGGAGCGGTGTCCGTCCGGCGTTCTCAACGTCGAGCGGTTCCAGCCCAAGGAGGGACAGACCGGCGAGGACGGCGAGTTCGAGGTCGAGCTGGCGCAGAGCGGCCGCACGCTGACCGTCGCGCCGGGTGTCTCCGTGCTGGACACCGTCCGCGCCGCCGGCGTGGAGGTGCTCTTCTCCTGCACCGAGGGCACCTGCGGCACCTGTGAGACGGACGTGCTCGACGGCACCCCGGAGCACCGGGACTCCGTACTCACCCGGGAGGAGCGGGAGGCCGGCGAGACGATGATGATCTGTGTGTCCCGGTGCCGGGGGAAGCGGCTGGTCCTGGATCTGTGATCCGCAGGTCCGCCCCGATCCGCGCCACGGCCGCGAGCAGCCGCGGCAGCAGGTCGCGGCGGACCGTCGCGACGGAGACCCGGCCGGCGTGCACCGCGATACCGACTCCGGCCACCACCGCGCCGCCCCGGTCCCGCACCGGGGCGGCCACCGACCGGAGCCCCTCCTCCAACTCCTGGTCGACCAGCGCGTAGCCCTGCCGGCGCACTCGGCCGGGTTCGGCCCGTAGCGCCTGAGGCGTGACGATCGTGTACGCGGTCAGGGGGCGCCGCGCCGCCCGGGCGAGCCGGGCGTCGAGGTTCTGGGCGGAAGCGCGGTCCAATAACTGTCAACAATTTTGTCAGCCAAGGCCATTGACTCGGCCGGACGGCCGGATCCAGGTTCCCGCTGAGCACCAACCGAGCAGTACTGTGCGATCGGGCCGCCGCCCGGGACGGCGTTGAGCAGGACGCGACGCGGGGAGCTGGTCACCGACGCGCTGCGGTCGGTGGGGCTCGCGGACGCCGCCGGGGCGTATCCGTGGCAGCTGTCCGGCGGCATGCAGCAGCGGGTCGGCGACGAGGCCGTCTACCTCGGCGAGCGGGTCGTCGTCCTGTACGCCTCCCCCACCGTCGTCCAGGAACAGCTGAAGGTCGATCTCCCGGACGAACGGGACCAGTTGCACACCCGGGTGGCGCCGCGCTTCGCCGAACTGCGCACCCGTGTCTACGCACAGATCCAGGCGGCGAAGCGCGGGGCCCCTCAGGAGGCGGTCGGGCCGGACCTGGCCAAGACGGATACGCCTCCCGCTCGCTGAACTCGCCCGCCGACCAGCCCGCAGGAAGCTCCAAGCCCGCGGGAAGCTCACTGACCGAAGCGCCGTCGGCGACCTGAACGCCGGCGGTGCCCGGTCAGGACTGGGGGAACGGCACCACCGTGAGGTGGGCCGCGGTGCGGCGCGGACGCCGGGGGGCGAGGACGGGGCGGCGGGTCTCGCGCAGGACCATCGTCAGGCGGCTGTAGCCCATGTCGTGGAGGCTCTTGGGGGTCTCGCCCACGATGCGGCAGTCGGTGGCGCCCCAGCGCGGGTCGGGATGCAGCAGCGGCCGCACCGCGCCGTCGTGCTCCAGCGCCCCCTCGCCCACCGCGCGGATCCAGTGGGGCAGGCCCTGCCGGTAGGCGGCGTCCATGATCGGGTCCTGGGCGATGTCCCGGCGGATCGCCTGCAGTGCGAGGTCGTGGCCGTGCCTCTGCACGGCGGCCTCGAAGTGCGCCAGCATCGGCAGGCACCAGCTCGACTCGTGGTCACCGAGGACCGTGCCCGCGTCTGGGTGGAACAGCACGAACCTGAGGAAGTTGTCGCCGGGCATCGCCGTCGGGTGCGGACTCACGGCACGGAAAAGTGACTCGAAAGCGGTGTTGGTCAGGACCACGTCCCAGACATGGTCGACGACGAGGGACGGAAAGGGGGTCGACTCCAGGAGCACGGCGTAGTCCTGGAGGTACGCCCGGGCCTCGGGACTCTCGGGGACGGGCCGCGGCGCCGACCGCTGCCCACCTGCCTGATATGCCATCGGGAGGTCACCCCTCTTGCCTATGCGGCCTTCACGCGGCGCCCCGATCCTGGTGCCCAGACGCGAGGCGTGTCAACTATCGTGGCATTTCATGCTCGTTGACGGCTGAAATTGGCCACAGTTGTGGCGAGACCTGGATGTGAGTTCGAACCACGGGCTAATCTCCGGGCAGTTCACGGCGACCGCCGGGAGAAGCGCGCGCTCGTGAAAGGTCTGTGAGAGACGTAGGAGATCTGTCGGTGGCCGATGGCTTCGAGGTTCCGGGCGCCGCGGCGACGTCTGTACTGTCCGCCGTCGTCGCCCGTGTCACCGCGCTCGCCGACCGGCTCGGCGTGGCGCACGCGGAGGTCTTCCGCACCGGCCGTCTGTCGGTGGCCTCCGGCGTTCCCGAGGCTGTCGTCAAGGCGCTGCTCAGCGGCCGGCCCGCGGGCGAGCCGGATGTGCAGGCACGTTTCCTGCAACGACTGGACCTGCTGCGCCGCACCCGGCTCAAGCCCAACGGCCGCAGGTACACCCAGCAGGAGATCGCCGACGGCGCGGGCATGTCGCGGCAGCAGGCGGGCGCCCTCATCAACGGCGACCGGCGCCCCACGATGGAGCACTGCGACGCCCTCCAGCGCTTCTTCCGCGTGCACGCCGGCTTCCTCACGGCCGAGGACCCCGAGGCGCTCGCGGGCGCCCTCCAGCACACCGAGCAGGACCTCCTGCAGAAGCTGGCCGACCGCGAACGGGAGTCGGCGGCCGCCGCCGACGACCCGTTGGAGAGGCTGTTGCAGGACCACGGCGTCCGCGGCATCGCCTGGCGGGCCGCGCAGCTGCCCACCGACCAGCACCGCGACAAGGTCGCCGAGTGGCTGGACATGCTCTTGGAGAGCGTCAAGCGGCCCGAGTCGTGATCCGGGGGAGAACTGTGGGCATCGCCAGGGACATGCGCCGCCTCTGCGGCGAGCTGGTCGCGGAGCTGTCGCTCTCCGGACCGGTACCGCCCGCCGACCTGTACGCGGCACTGTGCGACGCGATGAGCCGGCGCCGCGGCCGCCCCGTGCAGTTCCGTACGGCCGCCTTTCCGGCCGGGACGGCGAGCGGGCTGTGGGTGGACATGGCCGATCAGGACCTCGTCGTCATCGAGGAACGCACCGCCCCCGACCACCAGTTGGTGATCCTGGGTCACGAGCTGTGGCACATGAAGGCCGGGCACTGCGGCCACCACGTCGACGGCACCGTGGTCGCGGCGCGGCTGCTCGGCGACGGGGCCGACCTCCAGGCGACCGTCCGGAGGGTGGTCGCGCGCACCCGTTTCGACCAGGCCGAGGAGCGGGACGCCGAGGCCTTCGGCCTGCTGCTCGCCAGCAAGTGCCGTACCTGGCTTGCAGGTTCGGCGTTGCGCGGTCCGGTGCCGCGGGATCATCTGGCGGGGCGGATCGAGGCGTCACTGGGGTATCTGGGGCCTCAGGGCTGACCATGAGTCGGGCCCGGTGAAGACCGAAGGCCCGAGTCCCGAGGTTCAAGGTTCAAGCCCCAAGGGCAACTGCCAAGGCGCTCCCCTCCACGCCGGGCCGCGTTCACGCGCCTCGCGCGGTTCACGTTCCTTGGCGCGGTCGTGCTCGTGGTCGAGGCGGCCACCGCTCGGGCGAAGAACGGGAGTGGGCCGGAATCCGGATTGTCAGTGGTGGGCGGCAAGCTGGAGATGCGCCGCCGTGCGGGGGCGCACGCGCCGACAGGGCGCGGGAGACGACGACGCCGACGCGGGGAGAGCCGACCGATGCGCACTGCCGTGATGACCGACCGTGAGCGCACCGCCGTACAGGCCTATCTGCGGCTGCTGCACACCGTGCGGGCCGCCTTCGACGACGTGGATGCCGGTCCGCCGGACAGCCGGCGGCCGGCCGTCGTCCCGCCCGGTGTGCTCGCCGAGGCGGAGCGGGCGCTGGCGGACGCGGGACTCGCGGGGAACGAGGAGGAGTTCTTCCGGCTGCTGCACACCTGGTGCCCGCAGCCGTGACGGTGCTCAGGCGTGCGGCACGGTGACGGCCGTGGCCACGAGCCCCCGCCGGGCGGTCCACAGGCCTTCGAAGTACCGCCGCCGGTGGCCGCCCAGCACGGGTCCGGGGACGAGGAGTTCGGCGCGCAGACTGCCGCGCAGCCGCTCACCGGGGTGGACGCGCAGGTCGATGTCGGCCTCCGTGAACTCCAGCCATTGCCCCGTGAGGGGGAACCATGCCTTGTAGACGGACTCCTTGGCGCTGAACAGGAGCCGGTCCCAGTGGATCTGGGGGTGGTCCTCGGTCAGGTGGCGCAGCCGCTGCGCCTCCGCGGGCAGCGCCACCATGGACAGGACGCCGTCCGGCAGCGGCTGGTGGGGCTCGGCGTCGATGCCGAGGGAGGCCAGGTCGCCGGCGCGGGCCAGGGCGGCGGCGCAGTAGCCGTCGCAGTGGGTCATGCTGCCGGTCAGCCCGGCCGGCCAGCGCGGCGCTCCGCGCTCGCCCGGCAGAATGGGCTGCGGCGGCACGCCGAGCTTCTCCATGGCGCGGCGGGCGCAGGAGCGTACGACGGCGAACTCGCGGCGGCGTTTGGCGACGGCCCGGACCACGACGGCCGCCTCCTCGGGGTACAGCGCCGCCTCCTCGGTCCCGTCCGTCCCTTCGTCCCCGTGCGCCTCCACGACGACCACCGACTGCGGCAGCAGCTCCTCGATCACCGGGCCGCGACCTCCTCCGGCAGGATGCGGCGCAGCCGTCCCGGCGGCTGCGGGCGCCCCCGCCACTCGCGGGGATAGCCCACGGACACCTCCTCGAAGCGGACGCCCTCGTGCCGGGTGGTCCGCGGGATGTGGAGATGGCCGTAGACCATGGTCGCGACGCGGAAACGCCGGTGCCAGTCGGCGGTCAGCCGGGTCCCGCACCACATGGCGAATTCGGGGTGCCACAGGACGTCCGTGGGGTGGCGGTCCAGCGGGTAGTGGTTGACGAGGACCGTGGGCAGGTCGTCCGGCAGGGCGGCGAGCCTGCGCTCGGTCTCGGCGACCCGGGCCCGGCACCAGTCCTCACGGGTCGGGTAGGGGTCGGGGTGCAGCAGGTACTCGTCGTTGCAGACGATGCCGGTGCCCTGCGCGTACGCCAGCCCCTCCTCCTTCGTGGCGCAGCCGACGGGCAGGAAGGAGTAGTCGTACAGCAGGAACAGGGGGGCGACGGCGACGGGGCCACCAGGACCGTCCCAGACGGGGTACGGGTCCTCGGGAGTGGTCACGCCCAGTTCGCGGCACACCTCGACGAGGTGCTCGTAGCGGGCGACTCCGCGCAGGGTGACGGAGTCCTTCGGGTGGGTCCACAGTTCGTGGTTGCCGGGGGCCCAGACGACCTTGCGGAAGCGGCTCGCGAGGGTCTTCAGCGCCCAGCGGATGTCGGAGACGGTCTCCGAGACGTCGCCGGCCACGAGGAGCCAGTCGTCTTCGTAGTCGGGGCGCATCCGCTCGACGAGCGCGCGGTTCTCCGCGTAGCCGATGTGCAGATCGCTGATGGCCAGCAGTTGTCCGGCACCGCCGGCCGTCGACGTCACCTCTCGCCTCCCGGTCGCCCGCACCTACGTCCGCTCCTACGGCACCACGAGATCACATCAGTGTCCGGGGGACAAGAGCGGCCCGCCGCTGCCGGAAGCAACACGGGCATACCGGATCCGTCAGCCGACTGGACATGATCGGAAAATCCGTAACACGCACGTTGCACGCGGGGGCCTCGGCAAGCCGTATGATCGCCGCAACACCACCGCCACGAATCTCCCTTCGCACAGGGCGGCTTGGTGTCCCTCCACTCACCCTGCCCGGGCACGGGCTGCTCCGCCCTGCCCGAAATGCCCCGAAAGGCGGCCTGCATGCTCTCTCGCGTACGCGTCTGGCTCAACCGCACGTACGCGGAGAACGTGTTCTTCATGGATCAGCTACGGCGAAATCCCAGCGATCGGGCCGTCGAGATCCACGCCACGCACGGCGACGCGGACTCCCCCGTACTGGCCGCCGCCGACACCGCCGACCTCGAGCCGGAGGGCCTGTCCCCGGCCGCGTACGTCGAATACGCCCTGGACCAGTGCCGGCGTCGCAGCATCGACGTGTTCGTACCCCGGCTGCACCAGTCGGCGATCGTGGCGCACCGCGCCGACTTCGCGGCGGCGGGTACGGCGCTGCTGGCGCCGACGCCCGAGGCCGTGGCCGTCTTCCACGACAAGGTGATCGCCTACGAGGCGGTCCAGGCGATCGGCGTGCCCGTGCCGCCCTGGTGGCGGGTGCGTACGGCGGACGAACTCGTGGCCGCCGTAGAGGAGTTGGAGGCAGCCGGGCACAAGGCGTGCTTCAAGCCGGCGTCCGGGGCGGGCGGTGTGGGCTTCCGCGTCGTCACGCGCGCCCCCTTCTCGCTCGTTCACCTCAACGGTTTCCCGAGCCCGTATGTGCCGCTCGACGTGGTCGAGGACGCGCTGCGGCGGGCCGAGGAGCCGGTCGACTGGCTGGTGATGCCGCGTCTGGAGCAGCCGGAGGTCTCCGTCGACTGCCTGACCGGCACCGACAACCGCGTCCGGCTGGCCGTGGGCCGCACCAAGAACGGCCGCCGCCGGGGCTTCACGCTCCACGAGCAGTGGCTGGAGCCGGCGCGGCGGATCGCGGAGGGCTTCGGGCTGCACCACCTGTCCAACATCCAGTTCCGGATGTTCGGCGACCAGCCGGTCCTCATGGACGTCAACACCCGCCCGGCGGGCGGGCTGCACCAACTGTCCCTGTGTGGCGTCAACGCGCCTTGGGCGGCGGTGCAGTTGGCGCTCGGCGAGGACCCGGGCGAGATCGTGCCGCCGTTCCTGGGCCAGGACTACACGGTGGTGTCGGGTCCGCGCCCGCTGCGGCAGGTGTCGCTGCCGCAGCAGCGACTGGAGGAGACCGAGGCACTGCTGCCGGCTGTCCCGGCCCAAGCGGTCGAGCAGGCCGGACAGGTCGAGCCCGTCACCTCGGAAGCCGGAGCCGCGGCCACCGCCCCCGCGTGAACGCGGGCCTTCCCCCACCACATCCTCATACCGGTCTGGACCAATCATGGCGCAGCATCTTGACACCAGGATTGGTCCATACCAACTTGGTTGCGCACCTCTCCGCACTCCCTCTGCACACCTGTGCACTCCCGAACACCCCCATTCCTCCAGGGAGATCACGTGCGCACCACACTTCTCGTACGTTCCAGACGTCGTCTTCTCGCCCTGCTCGGCTCCGTGGCGCTCGCCGTCACCGGAGCCATCGCCCTCCCGGGCACCGCGCAGGCGGCCAACATCCTGACCAATCCCGGCTTCGAGTCGGGCGCCCTCTCCCCCTGGTCCTGCACCGGCAACCTCGGCTCGATCGTCTCCTCTCCCGTGCACGGGGGCTCCAAAGCCCTTGCAGGAGCGGTGAGTTCGAGCGACAACGCCAAGTGCAGCCAGACCGTCTCCGTCCAGCCGAACACGGCGTACACGCTTCAAGGCTGGGTGCGCGGCAGCTACGTCTACCTCGGCGTGGACGGCGGCGCCTCCACCTGGACGACGTCGCCGTCGGCGTACAGCCAGCTGTCCGTGTCCTTCACGACCGGCGCCGCCCAGACGAGCGCCACGATCTACGTGCACGGCTGGTACGCACAGGGCACCTACTACGCCGACGACGTCAGCCTGGACGGACCGGGCGGCGGCGGTGGCGGTGACACCCAGGCGCCGAGCGCGCCGACCGGCCTGACGTCCACCGGCAAGACCTCCTCCAGCGTGTCCCTGTCCTGGGGCGCCTCGACCGACAACACCGGTGTCACGGCGTACGACGTCTACCGCGGCTCCAGTCAGGTACTGAGCGTCTCCGGGACGACCGCCACGGTCAGCGGACTCTCCCCCAGCACCTCCTACACCTTCACCGTCAAGGCGCGGGACGCGGCCGGGAACACCTCTGCGGCCTCCAACTCCGTGACCGTCACCACCGACGCGGGCAGCGGCGGCGGCACCGGCTTCAAACAGGCCGCGCCCTACCTCTACCTCGGCTGGGGCGACCCGCCGAGCGCGACCTCGGTGATGAGCGCGACCGGGATCAAGTGGTACACGATGGCGTTCATGCTGGACTCGGGCGGCTGCAACCCCGCCTGGGACGGAAGCCGGCCGCTGACCGGCGGCACCGACCAGACCGTCATCAACCAGATCCGTTCCGCCGGCGGTGACATCGTCCCCTCGTTCGGCGGCTGGCAGGGCAGCAAGCTCGGTGCCAACTGCTCCTCCGCCGGCGCGCTCGCGGCGGCCCTGCAGAAGGTGATCGACGCCTACTCCCTCAAGGCGATCGACATGGACATCGAGAACTCGGACGAGTTCGAGAACGAGGCCGTGCAGGCGAAGATCCTCACCGCGCTGAAAACCGTCAAGGCGAACAACCCCGGCCTGAAGACGATCGTCACCTTCGGCACCTCGACCACCGGCCCGACCTACTACGGCAACCGCCTCATCGAGCAGGCCAAGTCGCTCAACGCCGACATCGACGTCTTCACGATCATGCCGTTCGACTTCGGCGGCGGCTCCGACATGTACGGCAACACGGTGGGCGCCACCGAGGGGCTGAAGACCAAGCTGAAGTCCACCTTTGGGTGGGACGACGCCACGGCCTACGCCCACATCGGCATCTCCGGCATGAACGGCCTGTCCGACCAGCAGGAGAACACCACCCCGGCGATCTGGACCCAGATCCGCGACTGGGCCAACTCCCACCACATCGCCCGACTCGCCTACTGGTCGGTCAACCGCGACCGGCCGTGCGCGGGCGGAGGCGTGGTCAGCAACTGCTCCGGCATCAGCCAGACCAACTGGCAGTTCACGTCCATCACGGCCGGCTTCACCGGCTGAGCCGTCCCGAACGCGACCCGAACGCGAGACGTCCCCCCGGATCCTCGGACCGGGGGGACTTTTTTTTCCGTGTGGGGTGTATCAGGGAGCGGGCCGGGGGCTCTTAGGAGTGAAAGACAACGGGGGTACGGGGGAAGCACGGGGGAACGGGGGCTCGGGTCGGTCGGCCGCTGTCACGGGGAGCGACCGGCCGACCCGAAGGGGGCAACCTCAGAAGCGACCCGATCCGCGGTACAGCTCCAGCTCCCCGCCCAGTTCCACGGCGAGCACGGTGGCGTGCGGGTCGAGGTCCGCCGCCGCGGGCGGCTCGATCCACAGCACGCCGGGGGTCTCGTGCAGGCCGCCGGTGATCCGGTGGGCGAGTTCGGTTCCGCTGCCGAGCACCGTGACCCGCCGCACCGAGCCGAGCAGTCCGCGTACGTTGATCTCCGCTCGTGGGGCGTCGAAGAGGATCAGGTACAGCGTGCGCCGGTCCGCCGAGAGGGTGCTCGGGCCGTAGTGGTGACCCGCGGGGAGCCCGCGGCCCGTCCCGTACACGGCGTCCGCGTGCTTGGCGATCCAGTCACCGAGCCCTTCGAGCCGCTCGGCCTGTTCGGCCGGCATCGTGCCATCCTCCCGGGGTCCGACGCTGAGCAGCAGATTGCCACCGCCGCCGATCGTCTCGGCGAAGTAGCGGATCAGCTGGTCGACCGACTTGTGGTTGTGGTCGTGATGCTGGTGACCCCACGAATCGTTGATCGTCAGGCACAGCTCCCAGGGGCCCTCGGGCGGCACGACGGGGGCGCCCTGCTCGGGGGTCGCGTAGTCGCCCTCGCTGAGCATGCGGGCGTTGAAGACGACGTCCGGCACCTCGGAACGGATGAGCGCGGCGAGCTCCGGGATACGCCACTGCTCCTCGCTGCGGTCCCACTCGCCGTCGAACCACATCAGGTCCGGCTTGCAGCGGGAGGTGAGTTCGCGGATCTGGCCGTCCCGGTAGGCGATGAACCGCTCCCAGGCGTCCAGGTCCTCGCACTCGGCCGCGACCTCGGAGTACCGGTTGTCCTCCAGCTCCGGCGGACGGCCGGGCTTGCGCGTGGAGGCGTAGTCGGGGTGGCTCCAGTCCGAGTGCGAGTAGTAGAGGCCGACCTTGATGCCCAGCTCGCGCAGGGCGTCGGCGTAGCCGGAGATCAGGTCGCGGCCCACGTTCAGGTCGCCGTGGGCGGTGTCCCACAGGGCGACCCCGTCGTGGTGTCGGCTGGTGAGCACCGCGTACCGGGCGCCCGCGCGGGCGAAGAGGGCGGCCCACTCGCGCGGGTCGTAGCGGGCGGCGGTGAAACGGTCCAACTGGGACATGTACCGGTCGTACGGAACGATGTCGTCGTAGAACGACCAGGACTCCTGGACGCCGTCGACGGCGTAGATGCCCCAGTGGATGAAGATCCCCAACTTGGCGTCGGTGAACCAGGGTTGCATGGGCACGTCTGCTGCGCTCCTATCGGCCCACGTCGGCGCGCTGGAGGCGGAGGGTCAGGATCTGGAAGGGCCGCAGCTCGACCGGGACCCCGCAGTCGCCGTCGGTGGCCGCTTCCTCCAGCGGTCGCTCCAGCAGGTCGGTGACCTGGGCGCCGGCGAGCGGGAAGCCCGTGCGCAGGGTGCCCTGGGCCCGGCCGCCGCGGGACTCGTAGAGGCGTACGACGACATCGCCGGACGCGTCGTCGGCGAGCTTGACCGCCTCGACGGTCACGCCGTCGCCGTCGACGGAGACGACCGGCCGCGGCGCGCCCGCCGAATCCGCCACCCGCAGCGGGAGGTTGAGGGCGTAGCCCTCGGCGACCGCGTCCTCGATGCTCGCGCCGGGCAGCAGCGAGTACGTGAAGCGGTGACGGCCCTGGTCCGCCTCGGGGTCCGGGATGCGCGGGGCGCGGACCAGGCTGAGCCGGACCGTGGTCGTCGTACCGCCGTCCTCGCGGACCGTGCGGGTCACGTCATGGCCGTACGTCGAGTCGTTGATGACGGCGACGCCGTAGCCGGGCTCGCCGATGTGCACCCATCGGTGGCCGTACACCTCGAAGCGGGCCGCCTCCCAGCTGGTGTTGGTGTGGGTGGGCCGCTGGACGTGGCCGAACTGGATCTCGGCGGAGGAGTGGGGCGCCCGGATGTCCACCGGGAAGGCCGCCTTGAGGATCTTCTCGGCCTCGTGCCAGTCGATGTCGGTCTCGATGTCGATACGGGGGCTGCCGGCGCGGACGGTGATCGTCTGGGTGATCTTCGAGCCCCTGCCGAAGCTCCGCTCGACGCGGATCGCGCCGAGCAGCGGGTCCTCTTCGACGATCGTGACGGAGTCGGCGTCCAGCAGGTCCGTATAGCGGTTGTTGTAGTGCTTGTCGATGTCCCAGGCGTCCCAGTAGTTCGGGAGGTCGGTGTGCAGGCGGAGCAGGTTGCCCTTGTCGGCCAGCACTTCGCGCTTCGCCCGCAGATCGTATACAGAGGACAGTGTGCCGTCTTCTGTCACCTCCACACGGACCAGACCGTTGTCCAGCACCCGACCGTCGACCGTCACGGGCTGCGGCGGCTCGGCGTCGGTGACCGGCGCGCTGCCGCTCGCGGGCACCTCCACGTACACCGGTGCGCCCTCGGCCGTGCGGACCACCTCGGCGCGGTCGTACGGGCTCGTGTTGAACACGCGTGCCCCGTCGGCGCCACCGCCCAGCGCGGCGACCGCCTCGGCTGTCAGCGCCTCCAACTCCTCGGCCACGCGGGCGTACTCGGCCTCCGCCTCGCGGTGCACCCAGGCGATGGACGACCCCGGCAGGATGTCGTGGAACTGGTGGAGCAGGACCGTCTTCCACAGCCGGTCCAGCTTCTCGTACGGGTACACGTACCGCGGCGCGTGCAGCGCGGCGGTCGTCGCCCACAACTCGGCCTCGCGCAGCCTGTGTTCGCTGCGCCGGTTGCCCTGCTTGGTGCGGGCCTGGGAGGTGTAGGTGGCGCGGTGCAGCTCCAGGTAGAGCTCGCCGACCCACACCGGTGCGTCGGGGTACTCCGCACGGGCGGCCTCGAAGAACGTGTCGGGGTGTTCGACGACGACCTTCGCGGAGCCCTCCAGGTCGGCGAGCCTACGCGCCCGTTCCATGATCTCGCGGGTGGGTCCGCCGCCGCCGTCGCCCCAGCCGAACGGGGCCAGCGAGCGCGTACCGCGGCCCTTCTCCTCGTAGTTGCGGACCGTGCGGGACATCTCCTCGCCGCTGAAGCGGGCGTTGTAGGTGTCGATCGGCGGGAAGTGGGTGAAGATGCGGGTGCCGTCAATGCCCTCCCACCAGAAGGTGTGGTGGGGCAGCTTGTTGGTCTGGTTCCAGGACAGCTTCTGGGTCAGGAACCACTCGTTGCCGGCGAGCTTGGCGAGCTGCGGGTAGGCCGCGTTGTAGCCGAAGGAGTCCGGCAGCCAGACCCCCTTGGTCTCGATGCCGAAGTGCTCGATGAAGAACCGCTTGCCGTGGATGAACTGGCGGGCGACGGCCTCGCCGCCGGGCAGGTTGCCGTCGGCCTCGACCCACATGCCGCCGACCGGCGCCCACTGGCCCTTCTTCACCGACTCCTGGATCCGGGCCCAGACCTGCGGGTAGTTGTCGCGCACCCACTCGTACTGCTGGGCCTGCGAGCAGGCGAAGATGAAGTCGTCGTACTCGTCGGCGAGTGCGGTGACGTTGGAGAACGTGCGGGACGTCTTGCGCTTGGTCTCGCGGATCGGCCACAGCCAGGCGGAGTCGATGTGCGCGTGGCCGACGCCGGAGACGGTGTGGGCGCTGGCGTGCGCGGGCTTGGACAGGGCCGGCTTCAGCGCGGCGCGGACGTCCGCCGCCGAGCCGGAGATGTCGTCCAGGTCGAGCAGGTCCAGGGCGCGGTCGAGGGTGTGCATGATCTCGTGGCGGCGCGGGTCGTGCTCGCCGAGTTCCAGCATCAGTTCGCGCAGTACCTGGATGTCGAGGTCGAGGTGGAAGACCTCCTCGTCCAGAACGGCGATGTCGGCGCGACGGAAGGTGTAGAGGGGCTTGTCGCCGGCGGTCAGGACGTCACCGAGCGGGGTCGGCGCGGCGAAGTCGCCTGCCAGGATGTCCGGGTTGGAGGCCGCCTCGACGAGGTAGTGGATCTCCTCGCTGCCGGTCGCCGGGTTCGCTATCGGGACGTACTGGTTGAGCGGGTTGACCGCCTTCAGGGGCGTGCCGTCGGTCCGGTGGACGAGGGCCTCGGCCTGGTTGCCGGGCCAGTCGCCCACGAAGCCGAGGTCGATGACCGCCTCGACGCGCCGGCCGGCGAACGCGGCGGGCACCTGTCCGCGCATGCGAAACCAGGTCGTGCCCCAGGGCGGACCCCACGGGGTGTCCATCGCGAACGGCTCGTACGGCGCCGAGGCGGCCTCCTCGAAGGGCACGGGCTCCCCCGGGGCCTGCCAGGCCTCGACCTCGAAGGGGACGGTGGCCGCGTAGATCGCGGGCTTGATGCGCTGGTTGTGGACGCGCTCTACGCGCTCCTCGATGCGGCGGCGTTCGTCGTGCATGGGAAGTCTCCAGGAAACAGCGGGAAGCCGGCGGGCCGGGAGGCCAGGCGGCCAGGAGGTCGGACGACAGGGAGGCCAGACAGGGGAAAGCGCTTACGGGAAAGCGCTTACTCAAGGTACGCCAGCCCCGGATGCACCGCGGCGTAGCCCTCCACCAGCCTGCGGGCCACGTTCACGGAGTCGACGAGCGGATGCAGCGCGAAGGCCTTGACCGCCGTCGCGCGGGAGCCGGACTCGGCCGCCGACAGGACCTCACGCTCGACACCCTTCACCGCGCACACCAGGCCGGTGGCGTGCTCGGGCAGCGGGGCGACGGCGACGGGGTGCGCGCCGTTGGCGTCGACCAGGCACGGCACCTCGATGACGGCGTCGGCGTCCAGGACGGAGAGGGTGCCTTGGTTGCGCACATTGAGGATCAGGGTGGTGCGTTCGTCACGGGCGATGGCCCGCATCAGGGCGAGGGCCACCTTCTCGTAGCCGCCGGACAGGTCGTCGGCCTCGCGCTCGCCCGCACCGGCCGTCTCCCGGTTCTCCGCCATGTACGTGGCCTCGCGCTCGGCGCGGGTGCGGTCCCAGGCCTGAAGGGCCGAGGCGCCGGCACGCCCGGCCTCCGCGTAGAAGCGGGCCTGCTGATCGCGCAGGAAGGCGCCTCGGGTCTTCTCCGCCTGCTGGTAGGCGCGTACGGCTTCCCGGTTGAAGTAGTAGTAGTGCAGGTATTCGTTGGGGATCGCACCCAGGGACTGGAGCCAGTCGACGCCGAAGAGCTTGCCCTCCTCGAAGGAGCCGAGCAGGTCGGGGTCGGCGAGCAGGCGCGGGAGTTCGTCGCGGCCCGCGACCCGCAGACCGCGCACCCAGCCGAGATGGTTGAGGCCGACGTAGTCGATCCAGGCCTCGCGCGGGTTAGCGCCGAGCACCCGGGCGATACGGCGGCCGAGGCCGACGGGGGAGTCACAGATGCCGATGACGCGGTCGCCGAGGTGGCGGGACATGGCCTCGGTGACCAGACCCGCGGGGTTGGTGAAGTTGATGACCCAGGCGTCGGGGGCCAGACGGGCCACCCGTCGGGCGATGTCGACGGCGACGGGAACCGTCCGTAGACCGTACGCGATCCCTCCCGCGCCGACCGTCTCCTGGCCCAGCACGCCCTCCGCGAGCGCCACCCGCTCGTCGTTCGCGCGGCCCTCCAGACCGCCGACACGGATCGCGGAGAACACGAAGTCGGCGCCGCGCAGGGCCTCGTCGAGGTCGGTCGTCACCGTCACGCGGGGGGCGTCGGATACCGTCGACGCCTGTTCAGTCAGTACACGGGCGACTGCATACAGACGACTGTCGTCCAGATCGTGCAGAACGACCTCCGTCACCCGCCCCTCACCGCGGTCGGCCAGCAGCGCCCCGTACACCAGCGGCACCCGGAATCCTCCGCCGCCCAAAATCGTCAGCTTCACGCTGCTCCCGCCTTTCCTGCCAGGACCACCTGCACCCCCGCCTCCTCCAGGGAGGACCGGGTCACCGCGTCCACCGGCGCATCGGTCACCACCACGTCCAGGTCCTCAGGACCGCAGACCTTCGCCATACCCGTACCCGGGAACTTCGCCGAGTCGGCGAGCAGCACGACCTTGCCACTGGCCTTGATCATCGCCCGCTTGACCGGCACCTCGACCACCGTCGTGTCCATCACCTGCCCACCCGGCCGCACCCCACTGGTGCCGAGGAAGAGCCAGTCCGCATGCAGCTGGCGCAGGTTGTCCTCAGTGAGGAAGCCCACCAGGGAGCGGTACTCGCGGCGGACCATGCCGCCGAGCAGCACCAGCTCGATGCCCTCGTCGTCGGCGAGCTCCTCGTAGACCACCAGGTTGCTGGTGATCACGGTGAGCCGGCGGCCGTGCAGCTGCCGGGCCAGCCGGAAGGCGGTGGTGCCGATGTCGAGCAGCACCGACTGGCCGTCGGCGACCATCGCCGCCGCGCGCGCCGCTATGGCGTCCTTCTCGGCCACGCGCACCTCGGCGACCTCGGCGAAGGGCTGGTCGCCCTCGTCGACGACGGCGCCGCCGTGCACGCGGGTGAGCAGGCCCTCCTCCTCCAGTTTGAGCAGGTCACGCCGGACGGTGGCGGGGCTCACACCGAGCTGTTCGGAGAGATCCGTCACGGCCGCGGGACCGCCCGAGCGCAGGGCCCGCAGGATGAGTTGATGTCGTCGTTCTGCCAGCACGACCTGAACACTACTCGTCATCTTCAATCATTTCTATGCTCAGTTCTGCTCGGGTATTGACCAATGTCGCCGAGCGGCGCACGATTCCGGTCACCGAATTGAAGAGTTTTGACAACCTCCTGCACGTGTCGACGAGAGGAAGCGCCGTGGACGACGACCGGCCCGATGTGCTGCTGACCGGGCTGCTCTTCTACGACCTCGTCCTCACGGGGCTGGACAGGCCGCCGACGCCGGGCGAGGAAATCTGGACGGCCGGAATGGGCTGCGGCCCGGGCGGCATCGCCAACCTGGCGGTGGCCGCGTCCCGGTTCGGCCTGCGGACCTCCCTGGCCACCGTCTTCGGGGACGACTTCTACGGCGCGTACTGCCAGGAGGTCCTGGCCGGACAGGAGGGCGTCGACCTGTCGCTCTCCCGCAGGGCGGACGGCTGGCCCACCCCTGTCACCGTCGCCCTTGCGCTCCCCCACGCCCTCGGCTCCGCTCGAGCAGGGGGGACCCCCGTCCACGACCGGGCCCTCGTCACCCACGGCCACGAGCCCCCGTACTCGCAGGACGCGCTGATGGGCCACCCGCCCGAGGCGCGCACGGCCCTCGTGCACATCGAGGCCGAGCCGCGCGAGTGGCTCGCGCAGGCGGCCGCGAACGGCACACAGATCTACGCCGACGTCGGCTGGGACCCCACCCAGCAGTGGTCCACCGACCTCCTCGACCAGCTCGCCCTGTGCCACGCCTTCCTCCCCAACGAGGCGGAGGCGATGGCCTACACCCGCACCGACAGCGCGATCGCGGCCCTCGGCAGGCTCGCCGAGCTGGTGCCGGTGGCCGTCGTCACGCGCGGCGGGGAGGGGGCGGTCGCCGTCGACCAGACGACGGGCGAGTTCGCCGAGGTCCCGGCCCTTGACATCGATGTCCTGGACGCGACGGGCGCCGGTGACGTCTTCGGCGCGAGCTTCGTCGCCGCCTCGCTGGGCGGCTGGCCGCTGGAGGAACGGCTGCGGTTCGCCGTACTCGCCGCGGGGCTGTCCGTGCGGCACCACGGCGGGGCGCTGGCGGCACCCGGCTGGTACGGCGTCGACCGCTGGTGGCGCTCACTGACGGACCCCGAGCTCAGGCGCGCCTACGGCTTCCTCTCCGACCGCATCCCGGCGGACGTCGGCCCGCCCGTGCAGTACGCCCCCGTGACCCCACCCGCTCGGCAGCACTGAGCCCCTGTACCCATGCGAAGTCCCGAAAAGATCCGAAAGGCGGTGGGAGCTGTGCGGCTCTCACGAAGAGGCCTGCTGCGCGCGGGCCTGGCCGGCACGGCCGCCACGGCGCTCGGCGGCCTGGCGACCGGCTGTGCCGTTCCGACCGGCTCCACCGGACGCAACATGGTCCTGTGGTACTGGAGCGGCGGTCTGAGTCCGAAGGTCGTCGAAGACGCCAAGGCCCGCTACGACAGCGCGGTGAACCTGCAGGCGATCCAGATCGGCGGGTACTACCGCTCCAAGCTGTTGACCACGATGACAGGACGGGCTCACATCCCGGACATCGTCGGGCTCAAGGGCGAGGACATGGCGTCGTACCTGCCGAACTCCGACCAGTTCGTGGACCTGCGCACACTCGGTGCCGACAAGCTCAAGGACCGGTACCTGCCCTGGAAATGGAACGAGGGCATCGCCGAGGACGGCTCGATGGTGGGCTTCCCGATCGACTGCGGTCCGGTCGGGCACTACTACCAGCCCGCCACCTTCGAGAAGGCCGGACTGCCGTACGAACCCGAGGACGTCTCGAGGGAGCTGGCCACCTGGGACCAGTTCATGGCGGCCGGGGAGCAGCTCAAGAAGCGCGTCCCCGGAGCGTTCATCCTCACCGACGCCCTCAGCATCTACGGCATATCCGTCAACCAGACGACCAAGCGGTTCGTCGACAGGGACCGGCACTTCATCGGCGACCAGGAGCATGTGCGCACCGCCTGGGACCGTGCCGTCGAGGCCACTCGCCGCGGCCTGGTCTCGAAGATCGTCAACGGCACGCCGGACAACATCTCGGCCACGGAGCGGGGCCTGCTGCCCAGCCAGCTGAACGCCTCCTGGGCAGCCGGCGACATCAAGCTCAACACGCCGAAGACCAAGGGCAAGTGGCGGGTGGCGAACTGCCCGGGCGGCCCGTCCAACATCGGCGGCTCCTTCCTGGCGATCACCAAGGCCTGCCGGGAGCCCGAGAAGGCCTTCGAGATGATCACCTGGATGCTCGACGCGGACAACCAGGCGCAGGGCTTCGTCGACTCGGTGCTCTTCCCGTCGACTCCGGAGTCGTACGGCATGAAGAAGCTGCGCGAACCCGACGCGTTCTTCGGCGACCAGATCACCATGGACGTCTTCGGACCGGCGGCGGAACGGATCCCGGTCGCCTTCAACAGCCCGTACGACATCGCGCTCAAGACCCCGATCGACGACGAGCTGCGGAACTTCTCCGTTCTCGGCAAGGATCCGGAGAACGCCTGGAGGGACGCCATGAAGAAGTGCCGGCGTATCGCCGACCATCTGGGGGTGACCTACTGACATGGCCACCGCACCCGTGTTGGAGACGCCTGCGCCGGCTGTCGCCCGGACCCCCGCCGTACGCCCCTCGAAGGGCATCCTCAGCCACTGGCGGCTGTACGCCGCGATCTCCCCTTTCTATCTGCTGTTCCTGGCCTTCGGGCTGATCCCGGTCGGCTTCTCGCTGTATCTGTCCTTCCATCGCTGGGACGGCCTCGGCTCGATGGAGTACGCGGGACTCTCCCAGTACCGCTATCTCCTGTCGGACAGTCAGTTCTGGAGTTCGATCGGGAACACCCTCGTCATCTGGGCGCTCGCCACCTTTCCGATGATCTTCCTGTCGATGGTGACGGCCGTGATGCTCAATTCGGCGGTCCGCTTCAAGAACGTCTACCGCTTCGCCTACTTCCTGCCGAACGTCACCTCGATCGTGGCGGTCGCGATCATCTTCGGCTCGGTCTTCTCCACCAACTTCGGCCTGGCGAACGCGCTGTTTCAGGCGGTCGGCCTGGACCAGGTGGCATGGCTGAACACCCCCTGGGGCATCAAGGTCGCCATCGCCACACTGATGACCTGGCAGTGGACCGGCTACAACGCGATCATCTTCCTGGCCGGCCTGCAGACCATCCCGGGCGAGCTGTACGAGGCGGCCCGGATGGACGGTGCCGGGCCCGTGCAGACCTTCTTCCGGGTGACGCTGCCCATGCTGCGTCCGACGCTGCTCTTCGTGCTCGTCATCTCGACGGTGACCGGGCTGCAGACCTTCTCCGAGCCACAGGTGCTGCTCCAGACCACGGACAACAACTCGTCGTTCGCGGGCGGTCCCGGCCACTCGGGCCAGACCATGGTCCTCTACTTCTTCCAGCAGACCTTCGACAACAACGACTTCGGCTACGGCGCCGCCGTGGCCTGGGGCATCTTCCTCGTCGTCATCATCTTCTCGATCATCAACTGGCGCCTGGTGCAGCGCCGGGGCGAAGACTAGGAGGCCCCGCCCATGTCATCCATCAAGGGTTCGAACCGCCGGGGCATCGCTCTCCATCTGACGCTGATCATCGGTCTGCTGCTCTCGGTCTTCCCGTTCTACTGGGCCGTGATCATGTCGACGCACTCGTCGACCGAGATCTTCTCCTACCCGCCGAAGCTGCTGCCGGGCTCGCACTTCCTGGAGAACGTCCGCCATCTCTTCGACAACATCGACTTCTTCGGGTCGATGTTCAACTCGCTGCTCGTCGCCTGTTCGGTGACGTTCCTGGTCCTGTTCTTCGACTCGCTGGCCGCGTTCGTGTTCGCTAAGTTCGAGTTTCCGGGCCGGCGTGTGCTGTTCGCCCTGATGATGGCGATCTTCATGGTGCCGGCCCAGCTCCAGGCCATCCCGCAGTTCGTGATCATGGCGAAGGTCGGCTGGATCGGCTCGATGACCGCGCTGATCGTGCCGGCGGCGGCCAACGCGTTCGGCATCTTCTGGATGCGCCAGTACATGAAGAGCGCCATCCATGACGAACTGCTCGACGCGTCGAAGATCGACGGGGCCGGATTCCTGCGCCAGTACTGGCACGTGGCGCTCCCGGTCGTCCGGCCGGGCCTCGCCTTCCTCGGCATCTTCACCTTCATGGGCCAGTGGAACGACTACGCCTGGCCGTTGATCGCCCTGACCAACCCGGACAACGTCACCCTCCAGGTCGCTCTGTCCCAGCTCAACGGCACCCACGGCACCACCGACTACGGAATGGTCATGACCGGCGCGCTGCTCGCCCTCGTCCCGCTGCTGATCGTGTTCGCGATCGGCGCCCGGCAGATCATCGGGGACCTCGCGAAGGGGGCCGTCCGCGGATGACGAGCGATCCACTGCTCACCCTGCGCCCCTGGGAGGCACCCGAGGTGACCTCGTGGGGGCGACTGCCGATGAACGCCGTGGACCGGCGGGCGGGGGCGCTGTCCCTGGACGGCGACTGGCGGTTCCAACTGCTGTCGACCCCGGACGCGCCGGTCGCGGACGGCTGGTCGTCGTCGTACGTTCCCGGTGTCTGGACGATGCAGGACACCGGCGACCTTCCGCAGTACACGAACGTCCGTATGCCGTATACAGAATTTCCCCCGCTGTCGCCCGCCGCCAATCCGACGGGCGTCTACGAACGTACGGTGGACGTCCCCGCCGAGTGGGCCGGCCGGCGGATCGTGCTCCAGGTCGGGGCCGCCGAGAGCGTGCTGCTGGTGCACGTGGACGGGCGGCCGGTCGGCATCTCCAAGGACTCCCATCTGGCCGCCGAGTTCGACCTGACCGAGGTGGTGCGCCCGGGCGAGCGGGCCGTCGTACGGCTCACCGTGGTGAAGTGGTCGGACGCCTCACACATCGAGGACCAGGACCAGTGGTGGCACGGCGGCGTCACACGGTCGGTGCTGTGGTACGCGACGGATCCCCTGCACCTCGCCGACGTGACCGTGCGGGCCGGACGCCACGGCGACCTGCGGGTCGACTGCGGCGTACGGGACGCGGGCGGTGCGCTGCCCGAAGGGTGGTACGTCAGCGGCGACCTGGACGGTCAACCGCTCACACGGGACACGGAGTTCGACCGGATCAACACCGAGGACGAGCGGGTCTCCGGCTTCCTCGGCGAGGCACGGCTGCTGGCCACCGTCGCGGACGTGCGCACCTGGAACGCGGAGACACCCGAGCTGTACGACCTGACCGTCCGGCTGCACCGCGCCGACGGAACGGTCGCCGACACCTCGTACCACCGCATCGGCTTTCGCGACGTCGAGATCGTCGGCCGGGACCTGCTGGTCAACGGCGAGCGCGTCTACATCCGGGGCGTCAACCGGCACGACTTCCATCCGCTGACGGGGCGGACGGTGACGTACGACGACATGCGCGCGGACCTGAGCCTGCTGAAGCGTTTCGGCTTCAACGCGGTCCGCACCGCGCACTACCCCAACGACCCGACGCTGTACGACCTCGCCGACGAGCTGGGCCTGTACGTCGTCGACGAGGCGGACATCGAGTCCCACGACCACGCCCACGAGATCGCCGACGACCCGCGCTACCTCGGCGCGTTCGTGGACCGGGTCTCGCGGATGGTGCTGCGCGACAAGAACCACCCGTCGGTCATCATCTGGTCGCTGGGCAACGAGTCCGACTACGGCGCGAACCACGACGCGGCGGCCGGCTGGGTGCGCCGGCACGATCCGACGCGGCCGGTCCAGTACGAGGGCGCCGCCAAGCTCGACTGGGCGGCACCCGACGACGCCTCCGACATCACCTGTCCCATGTACGCGCCGCTGGAGGACTGTGTGGCGCACGCCCTGTCGGGCGAGCAGACCAAGCCGCTCATCCAGTGCGAGTACTCGCACGCCATGGGCAACAGCAACGGCACGCTCGCCGACCACTGGGCCGCCATCGAGGCCACCCCAGGACTTCAGGGCGGCTTCATCTGGGAGTTCTGGGACCACGGCATCCTCCAGCGTGTGAGTGACGGAAGACCGGCCGGGCGTGGGGGCGCCGGGCTGTACGAGAGCGGTGTCGCCGCGCCCGGCCACCGCTGGGCGTACGGCGGCGACTTCGACGAGCCGGTCCACGACGGCGCCTTCATCGCCGACGGGGTCGTCTTCCCCGACCGCACACCCAAACCCGTGATGTACGAGCACCGGGAGATCGCGGCGCCGGTACGACTGGAGCTCTTCCCGCACGAGGGGCTCGTCGTCTCCAACCGCCAGCATTTCCGGGGCCTTGACCGGCTGACCGCCGAGTGGGAACTGTCCCTCGCCGACGGCGGCACACTGCGGGCACCCGCGGAACTGCCCGACCTGCGCCCGGGCGAGACAGCGGCTGTGCCGCTGCCGTTCGCGCTGCCGCGGGACGGGGGCGAGGCCTGGCTGACGCTGCGCGTGACGACGGCGGACGACCAGCCGTGGGCGCCGGCCGGCACGGAGGTGTGCGCGCCGCAGGTGAGGCTGCGCGCGGCCCCGGCGCAGGCGGACGTGCCCGCCCCGGGCCGCCCCGTCACGGTCGACGCCGACGGACTCCTGGTCCACCCGCTGCTCACGGCCGCTCCCACGCTGTCGCTGTGGCGGGCGCCCACCGACAACGACGAACTGGGCGGCATCGCGCAGCGCTGGCGGGCCTGGGGACTCGACGCGCTCGTCCGCAAGGTCGTCTCCGTACGACGCGAGGAGGGCCGGGTGAGCGTCCTCGCCGAGTACGCCGGCTCGGTCGGCGTGGTCCGCCACCGGCAGGTGTTCACTCCGGTCGAGGGCGGGATCCGGGTCGTCGAGGAGGCCGAACTGCCGGACGAGTTCGACGACGTGGCGCGGGTCGGCACGGTGTTCGAGACGGTGGCGGGACTCGATCTGCTGGAGTGGTTCGGGCAGGGTCCCTGGGAGTCGTACCCCGACCGCAGCGCGGGCGCTCCCGTCGGCCACCACTCCGTCCCCGTCGACGCGTTGTTCACCCCCTACCTGCGTCCGCAGGAGAGCGGCGGCCGGCACGGCGTACGGCGCTTCAGGCTGTCCGCGCCGGACGCCACCGGACTCGCGGTCGCGCTGGACGAGCCGCGCCAGGTCTCCGTCACCCGCTACCGCGCCGAGGATCTGACCGCCGCCGCGCACCATGACGAGCTGGTGCCGCGCCCCGGCTGCGTGGTGCACATCGACGCGGCGCACCGGGGGCTGGGCACGGCCTCCTGCGGCCCCGACACCTTCCCCTCCTACCTCGTCGCACCGGGCGTCCACCGCTGGAGCTGGACCCTGCGCGTTCTGTCACCTACCTGGGACTGAAGTTCCCGGGCTTGCACAACGGGCATCACTGGCGGTGATGCTGCGTTTGCGTCCCGCCCCACCCCGGGATGTCCGAGGTGGGGCGGGGGCCGTTGACGGGGCCCCGCGTCGCCACAACTCCCACGCACGTGCGCGGATGTGTACTTCGCATGCCCGCGACCACGGCGAGGCCGCGCAAGTCCGGCGCCGGACGACGAAGCTTTCTGACAGCCCCGGCACTTCTCGGTGCCGCTGCCACGGCCGGGGTCGCGCTGCCGACGATCATCGAGGCCGCGCCGTCGGTGAGCCGCACTGGGCGGAGACCGGCACGGCGCCGGCGGGGCCGAGTTCCTCCGGGCGCAGCTGATTCCGGCTGCGCCCGGCCGTGGATGAATCGGCGTAGCCGACCCCACCGACCGGGCGCGTGAACCGTCACGCCTGGAACCGTCAGGCGTAGAACCGCGACAGACTCTGCAGCACCGCCGCAGGCTTGGCGGCGCCCTCGATCTCGATCGTGCCGTCGACGGTGATCTGGACTCCGCCCGGCACGTCCTCGACCTCCGCCAGCCTCCCGACGAGGCGGATCCGGGAGCCGACCTTCACCGGGGCGGGGAACCGCACCTTGTTCAGGCCGTAGTTGACCTTCGTGGTGACTCCCTGGACGTCCAGCAGTTCGGTGAACAGGGGGATGAAGAGGGACAGGGTGAGGTAGCCGTGGGCGATGGGGGCGCCGAACGGGCCCTCCTTCGCCCGCTCGGGATCGACATGGATCCACTGGTGGTCACCCGTCGCGTCGGCGAAGGTGTCGATGCGTTCCTGGGTGACGTCGATCCACTCGCTGGTGCCGAGGTCGCTGCCGGCCAGCTTCTTGAGTTCGTCGAGGCCGTTGACGGTGATGCTCATAAGTGGCTTGTTCCTTAGGGGAGTTGGGTGCCGTAGCGCTGGCGCACCCGGGACTTGAGGAGCTTTCCGGAGGCGGTGCGCGGGAGTTCGTCCGTGACCACCACCGACTTGGGGATCTTGTACTTGGCGAGGCGGCCGACCAGGGAGGCGAGCACCTCGTCGGGGTCGAGGCGGGCGCCCTCGCGGGGCACGACGACCGCGCGCGGTACCTCGCCCCACTTGTCGTCGGCCACGCCGATGACCGCGCACTCGACGATGCCGGGGTGGGCGAGGAGGAGGTCCTCGATCTCGGCGGGGTAGATGTTCTCGCCCCCGGAGATGATCATGTCCTTGATGCGGTCGACGATGTACACGTAACCGTCTTCGTCGACGCGGGCCGCGTCCCCGCTGCGGAACCAGCCGTCGGCGAAGGAGGCCGCGGTCTCCTCCGGCAGCCCCCAGTAGCCGGGCATGACGTGCGGCCCGCGGACCATGACCTCGCCGGTCTCGCCGAGTCCGACCGACGTGAGGTCGGGGCGGACGACCCGTACGTCGCTGAAGAAGTGCGGCACGCCCGCCGAGCCGGCCTTGTTCACCGCGTGTTCCGCGTCCAGGAAGAGGGTCCCGGGCGCGGCCTCCGTCATGCCGTAGCCCTGGAGGAAGGTCAGCCCGCGTTCCTGGTACCCGGCGATCAGCGAGGTGGGCACCGGGGAGCCGCCGCAGGTGAGGATGCGCAGGGAGGTCAGGTCGGCGTCCGGCCAGCGCGGATGCCGGGCGAGCTGGTCGAACATCGTCGGCACCCCGAACATGAAGGTGATCCGGTGGCGTTCGATCAGGTCGAAGGTCGTGTCCGGGTCGAAGGCCTCGACCAGGACACAGGCACCGCCCTTCAGCAGCACCGGCAGGGCGAGCATGTTCAGGCCCGCCGTGTGGAACAACGGCGCGGAGACCAGTGCGCGCTCGTCGGCGACAAGGTCGGTGTCGACGAGGACGTTGATCGCGTTCCAGGTCAGGTTGCCATGGGTGAGCATGGCGCCCTTGGGGCGGCCGGTCGTCCCCGAGGTGTACATGATGATGCAGGTGTCGTCGGCGCCGACCGGCTCGTCGATGGGCTCTTCGGCGGCCGCCGCCAGCGCCTCCTCGTATTCGGCGCCGACCTCGACGTACGTCCGTACGTCCGTGCTGCCCGGCAGTCCGGCGACGAGGCCGGCGTACGCGGGGCCGTAGACGAGGGCTTTCGCGCCGGAGTCGGCGAGCTGGTAGGCGATCTCCGGTCCGGCGAGGCGGGTGTTGAGGGGGACGAAGACCGCGCCGAGCGTGCCCGAGGCGAACAGCGTCTCGAGGTAGGAGGGGTGGTTGGGGCCGAGGTAGGCGATGCGGTCGCCGCGCCGGATGCCCCGGGCGCGCAGGGCGTGGGCGAGACGGGTGGTGCGTGTATGCAGTGTGCGGTAGTCGGTCGACGTCTCGCCGTGGACCAGGGCAGTGCGGTGCGGGGTCTTGCGGGCCCGGCGTGCGGGCCACGACCCCAGTCCCTCGTTGCGCATGTCCGGCCCCTTTACGGTTTCGTCAGCCCAAGCAGACGGGCGGCGTTCTCCTTGAGGATCTTCGGCCTGACCTCGTCCTTGATCGGCAGCTTCGCGAAGTCGGCGAGCCAGCGGTCGGGGGTGAGGACGGGGAAGTCGGAGCCGAAGAGGACCTTGTCCTTGAGCAGGGTGTTGGCGTACTGCACGAGCTGCGGCGGGAAGTACTTCGGTGACCAGCCGGACAGGTCGATGTGCACACCGGGCTTGTGCGTGGCCACGGCGAGGGCCTCGTCCTGCCAGGGGAAGGACGGGTGCGCCAGGATGATCTTCAGCTGTGGGAAGTCGGCGGCGACGTCGTCCACGTGCAGGGGGTTGGAGTACTTGAGGCGGATTCCGCCGCCGCCGGGGACGCCGGCGCCGATGCCCGTCTGGCCCGTGTGGAACAGGGCGATCGCGCCGGTCTCCTCGATCACCTCGTAGAGGTCGTACGCCACCGAGCGGTCGTTGGGGAAGAAGCCCTGGATGCTGGGGTGGAACTTGAAGCCCTTCACCCCGTACTCCTCGACCAGGCGGCGGGCCTGCCGTACGCCCGCCTTGCCGCGGAAGGGGTCGATGGAGGCGAAGGGGATGAGGACGTCCGGGTTGGCGGCCGCCGCTTCCGCCACCTCCTCGTTCGGGACCGGTTCCGTGCCCGTCGCGGACTCGGCGTCCACCGTGAAGATCACGGCGGCCATCTTCCGCTCCCGGTAGTAGGCGGCCGTCTCCTCCAGGGTCGGCTTCCGCTTGCCCTCGACCTTGAAGTAGGCGGAGGAGGCGTCGTGCAGGTCGTCGTCCAGGGAGGAGTGCCCCTTGGAGGAGACCTCCGCGTGGGTGTGGACGTCGATCGCGACGAGCTCGTCGAGGTTCATGGAGGGGTTCGTGGAGGGGCCCATCACGCCTCCGGGAACTTGGGGGCCGGAATGCCCACCGTCTGGAGCTCGGCACCGACCGAGGTCGGCCAGACGTCGGCCAGGGCGCCGGGGGTCCAGCCGCCGTCGGCGTACGCCGCCCTGATCTCCTGCGGATGCGACCAGAGTGCCACCTTGTCGCCGCCGATGCCGATGGCCTGACCGGTGATGCCGCGGGCGGCCTCGGAGGCGAGGAAGGGGACGAGGGCGGCGCAGTCCTCGGGGGTGCCGAAGCCCTCGCCCTTGCGCAGGAAGTCCGGCAGCGGCTCGCCGTTCTTCATGGCCTCGACGTACGGGGCGAAGGCGGGGATGGTCTCGGTCATGGCGGTGGCGGCGACCGGCACGATCGCGTTCACGGTGATGCCGGCGCGGCCCAGCTCCATCGACCAGGTGCGGGCCATCGCGGCGATGCCGGCCTTGGCGGCGGCGTAGTTCGTCTGCCCGAAGTTGCCGCGCTGCCCGGCCGGGGAGCCGACCAGGATCAGGCTGCCGCCCTCGCCCTGCTCGCGCAGGCGGACCGCGGCGGCGCGGGCGCAGGTGAAGGTGCCCTTGAGGTGGGTGGTGAGCACCGCGTCGAAGTCGTCGTCGGTCATCTTCCACAGCACCTTGTCGCGCAGGATGCCCGCGTTGGTGACCAGGACGTCCAGCCGCCCGAACTCCTCGACCGCGCGGTTCACCAGCCGGTCCGCCGCCTCCGTGGTGCCGACCGCGACCACCTCGGCGACGGCCGTGCCGCCCGCCTCGGTGATGGACTTGACGGCCTGCTCGGCCACGGCCTCGTCGACGTCGTTGACCACCACGGACGCGCCGTGGGCGGCCAGGGCGTGCGCGTAGGCGAGGCCGAGGCCCCGGCCGCTGCCGGTGACGACGGCGACCTTGCCGGTGAGATCGATGCTGGACACGGGAGAGTCCCTTCACGAAGTGCTGCGTGCGATGCGGCCAGGTGCGGCCCGACTGCGGCTCGGTGCAGCCGACGGCGACCGGGTTGCAGCTGTTGCGGGTACGAGATCGAAGCTAAGAGCAATAATTGTTGACGTCAATAGTTGTTGCCGACCGACGGGGTGCGTCAGACTGGGGCCGGTAGCGCAGAACCGCCCCCGCCCGGGGCCTCGACCAGGGAGCCCGCCATCACCCGCCAGCACGCCACGAACCCCGTTTCCGTCGACGCGCAGGAGCCGTGGATGCGTACGCTGCACGCCGACACGGGCTATCTGCTGTACCGGCTGGGCCTGCGCTCGGGGCAGTTGTTCAACTCCTTCCTGCAGGAGTCGGGCCTGCGCCTGCGCCACTACGCGCTGCTGCGTTTCCTCGCCGCCGGCGACGGCGTCCTGCAGCGCGAGCTGAGCGAGCGGCTGGGATACGACCCGAGCGCGATCGTCGGCCTGGTCGACGACCTGGAGAAACTGGGCTTCGCCGAGCGCCGTCCCGCCCCGGACGACCGCCGCAGCCGGATCGTCGCACTGACCGAGGCCGGCCGCGCCTTCCTGCACGACACCGACGAGGCGAGTCTGCACGTCACCAACGAACTGCTGGCGCCCCTCGACCCGGCCGAGCGGGAGACCCTGCACGCCCTGCTCCAGCGGGCGGCGGAGGCGGGGCTCGGCGGAGAGACCCGGCCATGACCACCACGCGTTCCGCGCCCGACCGCCTGCTGTCGGTGCTGGCCGCGTTCGACCACGAGCACCCGGCGCTGTCCCTGACCGACATCAGCCGCCGGGCCGGACTGACGCTGACCACGGCGCACCGGCTGGTGGGCGCGCTCACCGAGTGGGGCGCGCTGGAACGGGACGCGACCGGCGTCTACACCGTCGGGCTCAGACTCTGGGAGATCGCGGCCCTCGCACCGCGCGGGCTCGCGCTGCGGCAGGTCGCTCTGCCGTACCTGGAGGACCTGTACGAGGCCACGCACGAGAATGTGCAACTGGCCGTGCGGGACGGATCGGACGTCGTCTACATCGAGTGGCTCTCCGGACGCTCGGCGGTCGGCGTCCACATCCGCGTCGGCGCGCGCTGGCCGCTGCACGCCACCGGCGTCGGGCTCGCGCTGCTGGCCCACGGCGAGCCGGAGTTCCAGGAACGGTACTGCGCGGGCCCGTTGGCGTCCTTCACGCCGTACACCCTCACCGATCCGGCACGGCTGCGCCGCGAGCTGGCCGAAGTACGGCACGCCGGAGTGGCGGTGAGCAACCGTCAGATCACCGACGACGCACTGTCGGTGGCGGCAGCGGTGCGCGGGCCGGCCGGTGCCGTGGCCGCCGCCGTGTCGGTCGTCGTTCCCCACGCCCACGCCCAGGTGGCGGTGTTGATACCGGCGGTACGGCTCGCGGCGCGCGGTATCTCACGGGCGCTCGGCTGGCGCCCGGACGCCCAGCAGCGGACCTGAACACGCCCGGCTCACCCTCACGACACCGATCGGCGCCAGGTCCGTACGGACGCCGCCGCCGGCCGGGGACGACGGCGGTCCCCGGCCGGCGGGCACGGCGAGCGACGCGGGCGACGCGGGCCGAGGCGCTCACTGCGCGTAGGTCAGCTGCTCCTGGTACCCGGTGACACGGACCTTCTTCCCGGACGGCGGCACCACGGCCATGGCCATCACCGACTCGGTGCGGGTGAGGTTCAGGATCGTGGTCCTGCCGTTCAGGTAGATCTTGGTGACGACGGGCAGGTCGTCGAGGTGCAGTTCGCTGCCGGGGCACTCGGCCTTCGTCCAGTTCTTGTAGACGAACCCGAAGTCGTAGAGGACGAGCGCGCCGCCGTCCTCGGTCTTCACGCCGTACGCCGCGTCCGCGCCGCCGGCGCCGGCCTCGTAGCTGCCGTCGACGCAGTCGTCCTTGAAGGACGCGCGGTGGGCGTAGGCCTTCTTCCAGGCCTTGACGGAGTCCGTGCCGGTGAAGGTACCGGCGGCCTTCTTGCCGCCGGTCACGTAGAAGTCCTGGGACAGCCCGACGAGGTCGCCCGGCGTCAAGGCGCCGACCTTGTCGGTCGCCGCGACCGGGGTGGCGAGCCCGTGGCCGTCCTCGGCGACGGCCGGCAGCCCGTCGGTGATCTCGCCGACGGCGACCGCCTTCCAGGTCTTGCCGCTCTTGGCCTTCTCGTCGACGACCTGCTTGAAGGCGAGCAGCCGGCGGCGGCCCTTCTCGATGCTCGCACCGGTGATCGGAGTGTCCACCATGAAAAAGTCGGCGGATCCCTTCGGCGGGATGTAGAAGTGGGCGTCCGCCACGGGATAGGAGAAGGGGGCCTCGGAGTCCGCCTGCTCCTTCTTCGTCCATGCCGGGTACTGCTGGAAGGACGCCTGGCTCTGCGACAGCAGCGCGCCGCTCTCCACGGTCGCCGTCTGCTCGGCGTCCTGCGTGGTGTTCGCCGCGTTGTTGACCTTCACGTAGGTGCGCAGGACGTTCTTCGCGTCCGCGAGCGAGATCACTCCGCCCGTGCCCGTGCCCTTGCCGTCCTTGGCCTCGGACGATCCTCCGTCGCCCGTGCCCGAGCAGGCGGTGAGGGCGACGGCGCAGAGGGCGGCGCAGACGGGCAGCAGACGGTTACGGCGCAGACTCATGGTTCCCCTGTCGTGGTCCGAGCGTGATCGCGACAGGTTAGCGAGTGCACACATCCTCACGGAAATCTCAGGTCGCAAACGGGTAATTCAAAGGATCGCCCCAGGTGGGAGTCGCAGGATGCACCCGCATACGTGGACATCTCAGGAAGGCGAACCGTGGGCGTCTCGCACATATCGAACCGGTCCGAGCAGTTGCCGGAGCGGTGGTCCCGGCGTGGGGTCCTCGCGATCCTCGGCGCCGTGTCGGGTGCCGCGCTGACCGGCTGCAGCAGCGGAACGGCGGACGCCTCGGAGGGGACGTCGGCGACCGCGAAGGCGGCGGCGACGAAGAAGCCGGTCGTCTCGGTCACGCCCGCCGACGGCACCAAGAAGGCCGGCTTCACCAGCCCCGTGGAAGTCACCGTGACCGACGGCACCCTCGCGGCCGTGACGGTCACCGGCAACGACGGCTCCACCCTGGCCGGGTCCTTCAACGACGCGAAGACCAGGTGGACCTCGGCGAAGAACCCGTACTCGGGCACCAAGTACACGGTTACGGCGCAGGCGCAGGGCGCCGCCGCCCGGACCACGACCTTCACCACCAAGTCGCCCGGGGAGACGTTCGTCGGCTACTTCACGCCCGAGGCGAACTCCACCTCCGGCGTCGGCATGCCCGTGTCGATCAACTTCACGCACGCGGTCGTGGACCGGGCCGCCGTCGAGAAGGCGATCACGGTGACCGCCGAGCCTGCCGTCGAGGTGGTCGGCCACTGGTTCAGCGACACCCGGCTCGACTTCCGGCCGGAGACGTACTGGGCGCCCGGCACGAAGATCACGCTCGGTCTGCGGTTGAAGGACGTCGAGGGAAAGGATGGTGTCTACGGTATTCAGTCGAAGGACGTCACCTTCCACATCGGCCGCGAGCAGATCACCACGGTCGACCTCTCCAGCAAGCAGATGACGGTGCAGAGGGACGGCGCGACCCTCGCCACCTACCCGGTCACCGGCGGCGACTCCGACCACACCACCTGGTCCGGGATCATGGTGATCAGCGAGCGGCTCAAGGAGACCCGCATGGAGTCCTCGACGGTCGGGCTCGGCGACGAGTACGACATCGCGGACGTCCCGCACGCCCAGCGCCTGACCACGTCCGGCACCTTCATCCACGGCAACTACTGGGCCTCCACGTCGGTGTTCGGCAGCGAGAACACCAGCCACGGCTGCGTCGGCCTGCACGACGCCAAGGGCGCGAACGACTCCTCCGTGGCGGGCTACGAGTTCTACGACAGCTCGATGCTCGGCGACGTGGTGATCGTGAAGAACTCGGGCGAGAGGACGGTCACCCCGTCCAACGGCCTCAACGGCTGGAACCTGTCATGGGCGGACTGGAAGGCGGGGAGCGCGCTCTAGCCCCTTCACGCGGTCGTACATTCACGCATTCACGCATTCAGGGGGTGAACTCCCCTGCGCCAGAAGGATTTTCTCGGTTTCACCTCTTGACGACCGGAGTGACAGGGAGCACATTGGCCGCACTTTGAGAGCGCTCTCAAGACTCCGGTTGCTCCAACTGCTCCAGCTGGAGCAACCGGACCAAGTGCACTCGCGCACTTCACTCCGTACCCGAGAGGCCCCCATGAGCGAAACCTCCGGCATACCTGGAAGACGGCGCCCCGTCCGGCGCGCCCTCGTCGCCGTGTTCGGCACCCTCGGCCTGGCGGCGGCCGCCGCCACGGTCGCCACCCTGCCCGCCAACGCCTCCGCGCCCACCCCGCCGTCGGGCTGGACGCAGGTCTTCCTCGACGACTTCAACGGCACCGCCGGCTCCGGCGTCAACACCGCCAACTGGCAGTACGACACCGGCACTTCGTATCCCGGCGGCCCCGCCAACTGGGGCACCGGCGAGATCGAGACGATGACGTCGAGCACGAACAACGTCTCGCTCGACGGCAGCGGCAACCTGCGCATCACCCCCGTGCGCGACTCCGCCGGCAACTGGACCTCGGGCCGCATCGAGACCACGCGGACCGACTTCCAGCCCCCGGCCGGCGGCAAGCTGCGCGTCGAGGCCCGCCTGCAGATGCCCGACGTCACCGGCACCGCCGCCGAGGGCTACTGGCCCGCGTTCTGGGCGCTCGGCGCGCCCTACCGTGGCAACTACCAGAACTGGCCGGGCGTCGGTGAGCTGGACATCATGGAGAACGTCCAGGGCCTGAACAAGGTCTGGGCCACCATGCACTGCGGCACCAACCCGGGCGGCCCGTGCAACGAGACCACCGGCATCGGCAACTCCGTCGCGTGCCCGAACACGACCTGCCAGTCCGGCTTTCACACCTACACCATGGAGTGGGACCGGTCGGTGAGCCCCGAGGCCATCCGCTTCTCCGTCGACGGCGTCAACTACCACACCGTCACCGCGAACCAGGTCGACGCGACGACCTGGGCCAACGCCACCAACCACGGCTACTTCCTCATCCTGAACGTGGCGATGGGCGGCGCCTTCCCGGACGCGTTCGGCGGCGGCCTGGACAGCGGCACCGAGTCCGGCCACCCGATGGTCGTGGACTACGTGCAGGTGCTCCGGTCGACGGGAAGTGGGAGCGGTACCACACCCCCGCCGTCCGGCAACCGCGACGCCTACAGCGCCATCCAGGCCGAGTCCTACGACAGCCAGTCCGGCACCAGCACCGAGACCACCACCGACACCGGCGGCGGCCAGGACATCGGCTCGCTCGCCAATGGTGACTGGGCGCTGTACAAGGGCGTCAACTTCGGCTCCACGGCGGCCACGCAGTTCTACGCCCGGGTCGCGAGCGGTGCCGGATCGGGCGTCAGCGGTCTGATCGAGGTACGCCTGGACAGCCGTACCAGCACACCCATAGGCAGCTTCGCGCTCGCCAACACCGGGGGCTGGCAGTCCTGGCGGACGGTCCCGGCGAACATCAGCTCCGTGACCGGCACCCATGACGTCTACCTGACCTTCACCAGCGGCCAGTCCGCGGACTTCGTGAACGTCAACTGGTTCGACTTCGGCCACTGACACAGATGTCGTGACCGACCGTCGGCGGCGCCGGACTGCTTGACCTTCACGTATGCGTCAGCCTCTGGCGTCGCCGGCATGAACACCTCTTCGTCCGCTTCCTCGACGCCGATCTGCCCGAGGTGTTCGCGTACTCGGCGTCGTGCGCCGCCGACCACGCCGTCGGCGCCCAGCGCGTCGCCGAGTGGGAGGAGCGGATCGCGGCCCTCAGCAGGATGCGCGACACGCTGGTGCGCCGGATGCCCTGGCTGGGCGGCCAGGTCGCTTCGCGGGAACTGTCGTAGGCGCCCCGCCCTAGCGCAGCTCCGCCCGGAACGCCGCCGGCGTCAGGTCCGTGTGCTGGTGGAAGAACTTGGAGAAGTTCGCCGCGTCCGGGAAGCCGACGGCCACGCCCACCCGGCCGATCGGCAGGTCGGTGTGGGCGAGCAGGCGCTTGGCCTCCAGGACGACACGCTTGTCGATGAAGCCCTTCGGGGTCTCGCCGGTGGCGGCGCGGACCGCGCGGACGAGGGTGCGGCGGGAGTAGCCGAGGGCGTCGGCGTAGGCGCTGACGCTGTGGTTGGTGGCGAAGTGCTGCTCGACCGCGTCCCGGAAGAGGGTGAAGGTGGTGTCGGCCTGGCGGCGCGCCGCCTCGGCGGAGCTCGCCGCGAGATGGGCCAGCCGCAGCAGGAACGCGGTCAGGGAGTGCCGCAGCACCGCCGTGTGCAGGCTCAGCGGCAGGGTCGCGGTGTCCTCGTACTCGCGCTCCAGCTGGGCCAGGGCGGCCCTGAGGCCGGCGAGCTGTGCCGCGTCGGGGCGGAGCAGGGGCGGCAGGTCGTAGCGGTAGAGGCCGGTGGCCTCGACGGTGGCGCGGGGCAGGAAGCCCGGCTGCATGGTCAGGACGGTTCCGCGGTACTCGCTCGTCCTGGAGAAGCGGTGGATCTGGCCGGGGCGGATCCACAGCACGTCGCCGGCCGCGGCCTCGTACTCGGCGAAGTCGATCATGTGGTGTACGGGGCCCTCGTCGAAGAGCATCACGACGTGGAAGTCGATGCGGTGGACGCGTTCGAGGGGCGCGTCGGCGTGCCAGGTGCGGTCGGTGCCCATCGGGCCGGTCTGCATGCCGACACCGCAGACGCTCAGATCGACCGGGAAGGGGAAGGTTCTGATCCCGTCATCGCCGCCGCCGCTGTCCGCGCCCCTGCCCTTGCCCCGGGTGCCTGCGCCTTGGGTGGTTGTGTCCGCCATGTCCTTCTCGTGCCGCCCTGGTCATGCTGCCTGTGTCCCACTTTCACCACAGGCTGGCACACCACCACCTTCCTTCGTAAAAGTCAGACTTTTAAGGTTCAACACATCAGACGATAGATACCGCTCCCATCGAGGATTTCTTGAAGATGAGCACGCAGACACCCGACAGCTTCGAGTGGACCGAACTCGACCGGCGTGCCGTCGACACCGCCCGCCTTCTGGCGGCGGATGCCGTACAGCGGGTCGGCAACGGCCATCCCGGCACCGCGATGAGCCTGGCGCCGGCCGCATACACGATCTTTCAGAAGGTGATGCGTCACGACCCGGCGGACCCCGAGTGGACCGGCCGTGACCGCTTCGTCCTGTCCCCCGGCCACACCTCACTGACCCTCTACACGCAGCTCTTCCTCTCCGGGTACGAGCTGGAGCTGGACGACCTGAAGGCGTTCCGCACGCAGGGCTCGAAGACGCCGGGTCACCCCGAGTACGGGCACACGGCCGGCGTCGAGACCACCACCGGCCCGCTGGGCCAGGGTGTCGCGAACGCCGTCGGCATGGCGATGGCGGCCCGCTACGAGCGCGGCCTGTTCGACCCGGACGCCCCCGAGGGTGAGTCTCCCTTCGACCACACCATCTGGGCGATCGTCTCCGACGGCGACCTCCAGGAGGGCGTCTCCGCGGAGGCCTCCTCCCTCGCCGGCCACCAGAAGCTCGGCAACCTGGTCTTCGTCTACGACGACAACCACATCTCCATCGAGGGCGACACCGCCACGGCGTTCTCCGAGGACGTGCTGAAGCGGTACGAGGCCTACGGCTGGCACGTACAGCGGATCGAGCCCACCGTCGACGGGGACATCGACGTCCACGCGTTGCACACGGCGCTGGTGGCGGCGCGGGCCGAGACCGGGCGCCCGTCGATCGTCGCGATGCGCACGATCATCGCCTGGCCGGCCCCGAACGCGCGGAACACCGAGGCCTCCCACGGCTCCGCCCTCGGCGCGGAGGAGGTCGCCGCCACCAAGCGCGTCCTCGGTTTCGACCCCGAGCAGTCCTTCCAGGTCGACGCGGACGTCCTCGCCCACACCCGTACGGCCCTCGACCGGGGCGCCGAGGCGCACGCCGCCTGGGACAAGCGGATCGAGGAGTGGCGCGGCACCGAACCGGAGCGCGCGCAGCTGTTCGACCGGATCGTCGCCGGTCAGCTGCCGGAGGGCTGGGAGGATGCCCTGCCGGTCTTCGAGGAAGGCAAGGCGGTCGCCACCCGCGCGGCCTCCGGCAAGGTGCTCCAGTCCCTCGGCGCCGTGCTCCCCGAGCTGTGGGGCGGCTCCGCCGACCTGGCCGGGTCGAACAACACCACCATCGACAAGACGTCGTCCTTCCTCCCCGCGGGCAATCCACTGCCGGAGGCGGACCCGTACGGCCGTACGATCCACTTCGGTATCCGCGAGTTCTCGATGGCCGCGGAGATGAACGGCATCGCCCTGCACGGCAACACGCGCGTCTACGGCGGCACCTTCCTGGTGTTCTCCGACTACATGCGCAACGCCGTCCGTATGTCC
This sequence comes from Streptomyces sp. NPDC001315, assembly GCF_042896175.1. Taxonomy (NCBI): domain Bacteria; kingdom Bacillati; phylum Actinomycetota; class Actinomycetes; order Kitasatosporales; family Streptomycetaceae; genus Streptomyces; species Streptomyces sp. NPDC001315. The sequence goes on from NZ_JBIAWZ010000005.1 coordinate 349,568, forward strand.
GCGCTGATGCAGCTGCCGGTGACGTACGTGTGGACGCACGACTCCATCGGCCTCGGCGAGGACGGCCCGACGCACCAGCCGGTCGAGCACCTGGCCTCGCTGCGCGCCATCCCGGGCCTGAACGTAGTCCGTCCGGCCGACGCCAACGAGACCGCGATCGCCTGGGCCGAGATCCTGCGGCGGCAGGGCAGCGAACCGGCCCCGCACGGGCTCGCGCTCACCCGTCAGGGTGTACCGACGTACGCGCCGAACCCGGACGCGGCGAAGGGCGGTTACGTCCTTCGGGAAGCGTCGACCGAGGCCCCTGACGTCATCCTCCTCGCCACCGGCTCCGAGGTCCATCTGGCCGTCGCCGCTCGCGAGTTGCTTGAGGCGGAGGGGATCGGCACCCGCGTGGTGTCGATGCCGTCCGTGGAATGGTTCGACGAGCAGCCGCGCGCGTATCGCGAGAGCGTCCTTCCGCCGTCCGTGCGGGCGCGGGTCGCGATCGAGGCGGGCATCGCTCTGACGTGGTACCGGTTCACAGGGGACGCAGGACGCATCGTCTCCCTCGACCACTTCGGCGCCTCCGCCGACGCGAAGACCCTCTTCGCCGCCTATGGCTTCACCCCCGAGAACGTCGCCGCAGCCGCCCGGGAATCCCTGGCCGCCGCGCGCGGTTGATCCGATCGCCAGAAAGAAGATGATCACAGTGACCGAAGCAACCGCGACCGCGGGAGCCCTTGAGCGCCTCAGCGAAGAAGGCGTCTCGATCTGGCTGGACGACCTCTCGCGCAGGCGGATCACGTCCGGCAACCTCGCCGGACTCGTCGAGAACAAGCACGTGGTGGGTGTCACCACCAACCCGTCGATCTTCCAGGCCGCCATCGGCTCCGGCGAGGGCTACGAGGAGCAGCTCGCCGACCTGGCCGTGCGGGGCGTCACCGTCGACGAGGCCGTACGGATGATGACGACCGCCGATGTGCGTGCAGCCGCCGATATTCTGCATTCTGTATACAGCGCGACCGGTGGCCGCGACGGCCGGGTCTCCATCGAGGTCGACCCCCGCCTCGCCCACGACACCCAGGCCACCATCGCCGAAGCCAAGCAGCTCGCCTGGCTGGTCGACCGCCCCAACGTCATGATCAAGATCCCGGCGACGAAGGCCGGCCTCCCGGCCATCACCGAGGTGATCGGCCTCGGCATCAGCGTCAACGTCACGCTGATCTTCTCGCTGGAGCGCTACCGCGAGGTCATGGACGCCTACCTCGCCGGCCTGGAGAAGGCCCAGGCGGCCGGCCTGGACCTGTCCACGATCCACTCCGTGGCCTCCTTCTTCGTCTCCCGCGTCGACAGCGAGATCGACAAGCGGCTGACGGTCATCGGCACGGACGAGGCCCTGGCGCTCAAGGGGAAGGCCGCGCTGGCCAACGCGCGGCTCGCCTACGAGGCGTACGAGGATGTCTTCAGCGGCGGCCGCTGGACCGCCCTCGGGGGCGCCAAGGCGAACAAGCAGCGCCCGCTGTGGGCCTCGACGGGTGTGAAGGACCCGGCGTACAAGGACACCCTGTACGTCGACGAGCTGGTCGCCCCCGGCACCGTCAACACCATGCCGGAGGCCACCCTCGACGCCACCGCCGAGCACGGTGACATCCACGGCGACTCGGTGACCGGCGGCTATGTCCAGGCCCGCGCCGACCTCGCCGCCGTCGAGCGGCTCGGGATCTCCTACGACGAGGTCGTCAAGCAGCTCGAGGACGAGGGCGTCGCCAAGTTCGAGGTGGCCTGGCAGGACCTGCTGGACGCCGTGACGAAGTCCCTGAACAGCAAGGGAGTTGACGCATAATGACCAGGACTCCTGACCAGGAGACCAAGGAGTCGGCACCGGCCGAGGTGCGGATCCCGGTCGTCCCGGCGTCGGAGTGGGTGAACCCGCTGCGTGACCCGCGCGACCGCCGCCTCCCGCGGATCGCCGGCCCGTCCGGGCTCGTCATCTTCGGCGTCACCGGCGACCTCTCCCGCAAGAAGCTGATGCCGGCCGTCTACGACCTCGCCAACCGCGGCCTGCTGCCGCCGGGCTTCTCGCTCGTCGGCTTCGCCCGCCGCGACTGGGAGGACCAGGACTTCGCCGAGGTCGTGCACGACGCGGTCCGCGAGCACGCCCGGACGGAGTTCCGCGAGGAGGTCTGGCAGCAGCTCGCCGAGGGCATGCGGTTCATCCCCGGCGACTTCGACGACGACACCGCGTTCAAGCAGCTGCGCGAGGCCGTCGAGGAGCTGAACGCCTCCCGGGGCACCGGCGGCAACTTCGCCTTCTACCTCTCCGTACCGCCGAAGTTCTTCCCGAAGGTCGTCCAGCAGCTGAAGAAGCACGGCCTCGCGAAGGCGCCGGAGGGCTCCTGGCGGCGCGCGGTCATCGAGAAGCCGTTCGGCCACGACCTGGCCAGCGCCCGCGAGCTCAACCGGGTCGTGCACGACGTGTTCGAGCCGGACCAGGTGTTCCGCATCGACCACTACCTGGGCAAGGAGACCGTCCAGAACATCCTGGCGCTGCGCTTCGCCAACCAGATGTACGAGCCGATCTGGAACCGGTCCTACGTCGACCACGTGCAGATCACCATGGCCGAGGACATCGGTATCGGCGGCCGCGCCGGCTACTACGACGGCATCGGCGCCGCCCGTGACGTCATCCAGAACCACCTGCTCCAGCTGATGGCCCTCACCGCCATGGAGGAGCCCATCGCCTTCGACGCCGAGGCGCTGCTCACCGAGAAGCTCAAGGTGCTGAAGTCGGTACGGCTGCCCGAGGACCTGGGCAGTCACACCGTCCGGGGGCAGTACGAGGAGGGCTGGCAGGGCGGCGAGAAGGTCATCGGCTACCTCCAGGAAGACGGCATCGACCCCAAGTCGAAGACCGACACGTACGCCGCGATCAAGCTGGAGATCGACAACCGCCGCTGGGCGGGGATCCCCTTCTACCTGCGCGCCGGCAAGCGCCTGGGCCGCCGGGTCACCGAGATCGCGGTCGTCTTCAAGCGCGCCCCGCACTCCCCCTTCGAATCCGCCGCCACCGAGGAACTCGGCCAGAACGCGATCGTCATCCGCGTCCAGCCCGACGAGGGCATGACGGTCCGGTTCGGCTCCAAGGTGCCGGGCACGTCGATGGAGATCCGGGACGTGACGATGGACTTCGCCTACGGCGAGTCGTTCACGCAGTCCAGCCCGGAGGCGTACGAGCGACTCATCCTGGACGTGCTGCTCGGCGACGCCAACCTGTTCCCCCGTCACCAGGAAGTGGAAGAGTCCTGGAAGATCCTCGACCCGATCGAGGAGTACTGGACGGAGCACGGCAGGCCGGCCCAGTACCGGTCGGGCAGCTGGGGACCCGAGGAAGCCGACGAGATGCTCGCACGAGACGGACGGAGCTGGCGCAGGCCATGAAGATCGACCTCACCGACACCACGGCAAGCAAGATCAACAAGGCGCTGGTGCAGGGCCGCCGCGCCATCGGCACCCCCGCCGTGGGCATGGTCCTGACGATGGTCATCGTCACGGACGAGGAGAACGCCTACGACTCGATCAGGGCGGCCGAGGAGGCCTCGCACGAGCACCCCTCGCGCACCCTGGTCGTCATCAAGCGGCACGCTCGCACCCCGCGCGACCGCACCAACTCCCGCCTCGACGCCGAGGTCCGGGTGGGCGCCGACGCCGGCACCGGCGAGACGGTCGTGCTGCGCACCTACGGCGAGGTGTCCGACCACGCCGGCTCGGTGGTGCTGCCGCTGCTGCTGCCGGACGCCCCGGTCGTCGTGTGGTGGCCGGTGGACGCGCCCGAGAACCCCGCGAAGGATCCGCTGGGCGCGCTGGCCCAGCGCCGGATCACCGACCTGTACGCCGTCGAGCACCCGCTTCAGGTACTGGAGACGCGCGTGAAGTCCTACGCGCCCGGCGACACCGACCTCGCCTGGACCCGGCTCACCCCGTGGCGCTCGATGCTGGCCGCGGCCCTGGACCAGGCCCGGGCGAAGATCACCTCGGCGGCCGTGGAGAGCGAGGCCGACAACCCCAGCGCCGAGCTGCTCGCCCGCTGGCTGGAGGCCCGGCTGAAGGTCAAGGTCGACCGCGTGGTCAGCGGCGGTCCGGTCGTCACGGCCGTGCGGCTCGGCACCGCGGCCGGCGAGATCGTCATCGACCGCCCCGAGGGCCCGCTGGCCACGCTGACCCTGCCGGGCCAGCCGTCGCGCACCCTCGCCCTGAAGGTCCGCTCCACCTCCGAACTCATCGCCGAGGAGCTGCGCCGCCTCGACGCCGACGAGATGTACGCCGTCGCCCTGCGGGGCGAGGGCACCAAGGAGACACCCTCACATGTCTGACTCCCCCAGGCTCACCCGGCGCCCGGAGTGGACGGCGCTCGCCGACCACCGCGCCGAGTGGCAGCCGCATACGCACCTGCGTGAGCTGTTCGCCACGGATCCCGGGCGAGCAGAGCGCTACGTGGTGCGCGTGGGCGATCTGCGGATCGACTACTCCAAGCACCTCATCACCGACGAGACCCTCGCCCTGCTCCAGGAACTGGCCGCCGCCACCGACGTGTTCGGACTGCGGGACGCCATGTTCCGCGGCGAGAAGATCAACGTCACGGAGCGGCGGGCCGTGCTGCACACCGCGCTGCGGGCGCCTCGGGACGCGGTGGTCGAGGTCGACGGCACGAACGTGGTCCCGCAGGTCCACGCGGTCCTCGACAAGATGAGCGACTTCGCGAACCGCGTCCGCTCGGGCGAGTGGACCGGCCACACCGGCCGGCGGATCCGCAACGTCGTCAACATCGGCATCGGCGGCTCCGACCTCGGTCCGGCGATGGCGTACGAGGCGCTGCGTGCCTACACCGACCGCGATCTGACCGTGCGTTTCGTCTCCAACGTGGACGGCGCCGACCTGCACGAGGCGGTACGGGACCTGGACCCGGCCGAGACGCTGTTCATCGTCGCGTCCAAGACGTTCACCACGATCGAGACCATCACCAACGCCACCTCGGCCCGGTCCTGGCTGCTCAGGGGGCTCGGCGGGGAGGACAAGGCGGTCGCGAAGCACTTCGTCGCCCTGTCGACGAACGCCGGGAAGGTCACCGAGTTCGGCATCGACCCGGACAACATGTTCGAGTTCTGGGACTGGGTCGGCGGCCGCTACTCCTTCGACTCCGCGATCGGCCTCTCCCTGATGATCGCCATCGGCCCGGACCGGTTCCGCGAGATGCTCGACGGCTTCCACCTCGTCGACGAGCACTTCCGCACCGCCCCCGCCGAGGCCAACGCCCCCTTGCTGCTCGGCCTGCTGGGCATCTGGTACGGCGACTTCTTCGACGCCCAGTCGCACGCGGTGCTCCCCTACTCGCACTACCTCTCGAAGTTCACCGCCTACCTGCAGCAGCTGGACATGGAGTCCAACGGCAAGTCGGTGGACCGCGACGGCAACCCGGTGGACTGGCAGACCGGACCGGTGGTCTGGGGCACGCCCGGCACCAACGGGCAGCACGCCTACTACCAGTTGCTGCACCAGGGCACGAAGCTGATCCCTGCCGACTTCATCGGCTTCGCGCGACCTGTGGACGAGCTGAGCGGCGAACTCAAGGCGCAGCACGACCTGTTGATGGCCAACTTCTTCGCCCAGACCCAGGCGCTCGCCTTCGGCAAGACCGCCGAGGAGGTCCGCGCGGAGGGCGTGTCCGAGGAGCAGGTCCCGCACCGCACCTTCAAGGGCAACAAGCCCACCACGACCATCCTGGCGCGCGAGCTGACCCCGTCGGTCCTCGGCCAGCTGATCGCGCTCTACGAGCACAAGGTGTTCGTCCAGGGCGCGGTGTGGAACATCGACTCCTTCGACCAGTGGGGCGTCGAGCTCGGCAAGGTCCTCGCCAAGCGCGTCGAACCCGCCCTGACCGAGGGCGCGGACGTGCCCGGTCTGGACCCCTCCACCACGGCCCTCGTCGCGGCCTACCGCACGCTTAGGAAGTGAACTGACATGCAGCTCGGTCTGATCGGTCTCGGCAAGATGGGCGGCAACATGCGCGAGCGGATCCGCCGCGCGGGCCACACCGTCATCGGCTACGACCGCAACCCCGAAGTCTCCGACGTGAGCAGCCTGGCCGAACTCGTCGACCGGCTCGAAGCGCCGCGCACCGTCTGGGTGATGGTCCCGGCCGGCGTCGCCACCCAGTCCGTCGTCGACGAGCTCGGCGGCCTGCTGGAGGCCGGCGACACGGTCGTCGACGGCGGCAACTCCCGCTGGACGGACGACGAGAAGCACGCCACGGAGCTCGGCGCCAAGGGCATCGGCTTCGTCGACGCGGGCGTCTCCGGCGGCGTGTGGGGCCTGGAGAACGGCTACGCCCTGATGGTCGGCGGCGACAAGAAGCACGTCGACCGTCTCCAGCCGATCTTCGAGGCGCTCAAGCCGGAGGGCCCGTACGGCTACGTCCACGCGGGCAAGGTGGGCGCCGGCCACTTCTCCAAGATGGTCCACAACGGCATCGAGTACGCCATGATGCAGGCCTACGCCGAGGGCTGGGAGCTCCTGGAGGCCGTGGACTCGGTGACGGACGTCCGCGAGGTGTTCCGCTCCTGGCAGGAGGGCACGGTCATCCGTTCCTGGCTGCTGGACCTGGCCGTGAACGCCCTCGACGAGGACGAGCACCTGGACAAGCTGCGCGGCTACGCGGAGGACTCCGGGGAGGGCCGCTGGACCGTCGAGGCGGCCATCGACAACGCCGTACCGTTGCCGGCGATCACCGCCTCCCTCTTCGCGCGGTTCGCGTCCCGCCAGGACGACTCCCCGCAGATGAAGATGATCGCCGCCCTGCGCAACCAGTTCGGCGGTCACGCCGTCGAGTCGGCGAAGTAGGCCCGGCCGTGGGGGATCTCCTGCTGGTCCGCCACGGCGAGACGGAGTGGAGCGTGTCGGGACAGCACACCAGCTACACCGACCTGCCCCTCACCGAGCACGGTGAGGAACAGGCCAAGTCCCTCGCTCCCCTCCTCTCCGTCCGGACCTACGCACTCGCACTCACCAGCCCGCTGTACCGCGCGCAGCGCACCGCCGAACTCGCCGGTGTGACCGGGTCCGTCCCCGACCCCGACCTGCACGAGTGGGACTACGGCGGCTACGAGGGCATCACCACCGTCGAGATACACCGCACCCGCCCCGACTGGTACCTGTGGACCGACGGGGTCCCGCCCGGCCCCGAAGGCCACCCGGGCGAGTCGCCCGAGGAGGTCGGCCGGCGCGCCGACCGGCTGCTGTCCCGGGTCGACGCGGCACTCGCGAGCGGCGACGGCGACGTGATCCTCGTCGCCCACGCCCATTTCCTCCGGGCCCTGACGGCCCGTCGGCTGGGACTGGCCCCGGCGGACGGCCGGCTGTTCCAGCTGGCGACGGGAACGGTCAGCCGGTTGTCGACGGAGCACGGGCGTCCGGTGATCGCGGAGTGGAACACCAGGCCGTAGTGCCATGAGCCATGGCCCGGTCCGTTCGGTGAACGGACCGGGCCATGGCCGTACTTGGTTGACAGTCGGCGCGGGTCACGTCAGAGTCCCCGCTGATGGAGATCAACGATCTGACGGCGGCCGAGGAGCGGGTATGGCGGGCGTTCGCCACGGGCGCGGGGGTCGACTTCCGCGAGGGAGCCGAGGGGGACGCGGCGCAGGGTGACGGCTGGGGGCCCGAACGGACCGTCCGTGCCGCCGTGTTGCGGGCTCTTCTGCTCAACGGACCCCAGGAACAGGGCGAGATAGCCGCACTGAAGCTGGCGGGTGCGCGCATCACCGGTGTACTGGACCTTCGGTACGCGACGACCGACCACGCCGTGCGCCTGAGCCACTGCTTCTTCGACGACGTCCCCCAGCTGTACGGCTGCCGGATCCGGCAGCTCAACCTGAGCGACTCGGTGCTGCCCGGGCTGACCGCCGCCACGCTGCGGGTGGACGGCGTCCTGCGGATGACGGGCTGTCGGTTTCACGGTCCCGTACGGCTCGGCGGGGCGCGGATCTCCGGGGCGCTGTTCATGGACCGGGCTCAGGTCACGGCGCCGGACGCTGCGGAGCCGGCGCTCCAGCTCAACCAGGTCACGACAGGCGACGACCTGTGGGCGCCGGAGCTACGCGTGTACGGCGAAGTACGGCTGACCGGCGCCGGCATCACCGGGGCGGTGAACCTTCACGAAGCCGAGTTGTACCGCCCTGGCGGCACTGCCCTCAGCGCGGAGGCCCTCGACGTGGGAGCCGATCTGGTGCTGCGCAAGGCACGTACACGGGGTCTGCTGGAGCTGCAGGGCGCCCGTGTCGCAGGGCGTCTCGTCCTGTCGCGCTCCCGTCTGTCGAACCCCCACGGCACTGCTCTGCACGCCACCAGCTGCACCATCGCGGAACTGTGGCTCCGCAAAGGGACTCCGGTGGAGGGAGCCGTCAACCTGCGTCGCTCCCAGATCGAAGTCCTTTACCTGGAGCCCGAGATGGTGCCGGGCCAGGTCCGCCTCAACAGCCTGACCTACACGGCGCTCACCCCGCACGAGCCCGCCGAGCGCCGCCTGCCCATGCTGGAACGGGACGGCGACGGCTACGTCCCGCACGCCTACGAGCAGCTGGCGGCCGCCTACCGCCGCATCGGCGACGACCAGGCCGCCCGGCTCGTCCAGCTCGCCAAGCAGCGCCGCCACCGCACCACGCTCCCCTGGTACGGCCGCCTGTGGGGCCACCTCCAGGACGTGGCCGTCGGTTACGGGTTCCGTCCGCTGCGCGCCGCCGTCTGGCTGCTGTCGCTGCTCGCCGTCGGTTCGGTCACGTACGCCCTGCACCACCCGCGCCCGCTCAAGGCGGCCGAGACGCCCCACTTCAACCCGGTGTTCTACACGTTGGACCTGCTGCTGCCGGTGATCTCCTTCGGACAGGAAGGCGCCTTCGCGCCGGACGGCTGGTACCAGACGCTGTCCTACGTCCTCATCATCACCGGCTGGATCCTGGCCACGACGGTCGTCGCGGGCGTGACCAGGTCCGTCAGCCGTCAGTGAGTGACCGTCGCCGTCACCGCGCGGTGTGCTGCGCGGCCAGGCGCACGGGGGCGTTCTGGGCGCCGTAACCGCGGTAGCCGCCGTCGCGCTGGACGAGTTCGAAGAAGACACGGCCGACGGTGCGGGTGTAACAGTGGCGGAAGACGCCGTGGGCGTCTCGGTCGTAGAGGATGCCGAGGTCGCGGTAGGTGGCCAGCTCGTCGGCGGGGAGGTCGTGGCGGGCGGCCAGGTCGTCGTAGTAGTTGGCGGGGACCGGCAGCAGGCGGCCGCCGGCCGCGCGGAAGCGGCGGGCCGCGGCGACCACGTCCGCGGTGGCCAGCGCGATGTGCTGGGCGCGGACCTCGTCCTCCGCGGGGGCCGGGCCGACGGCGAGGGCGATACGGACACTGCCGTCGGTGTTGGTGACGGCGCGGCTGCGGAAGAGACCGTAGGGGTCGGCGACGTCGACGCTCTCCTGTGCGTGCAGGCCGAGGACGCTGCGGTGGAAGAGGGCGGCCTCGTCGAAGTGGTGCCAGGGCTGGGTGAGGGCGAGGTGGTCGATGCGGGTGATGTCGGTGGCGGTCGGGCGCCGGCCGGTGTTCTCGAAGTCGGCGCGCCAGCTGGGGAGTTCGGGGTGGTCCGTCGCGCAGAAGAAGAGTTCCGTGCCGTCGGGAGCCGCGACCGCGTCGAGTGGTGCGTCCTGCGGGGCGCGGCGGCGCGGCAGTACGGGTGCGAGCAGGGCCTCGGCGCGGCGGGCGGCGCCGGCCGGGTCGGGTGACTCCAGACCGATCGCGGCGAGCCCGGTGCCGTCGCGGCGTGCGGCCGGTCCGGTGTTGACCAGGAGACGGGCCTCGCCCTGCTGCCACAGGTCCACTGGTTTGCTGCGGTGGCGGGCGGTGCGGGCGAAGCCGAGGGCGCCCAGGAGCGCCGCGACGGGTTCGGCGTCGGGGGTGAGCAGTTCGGCGAAGGCGACGCCGGTGGGGACGACCGGGGCGGGTGGGCTGGTCAGGCCGACGGTTTCCTGAAGGACGCGCAGGGAGCGCTGGGCGTCCACCGCCGTCGGGCCCGCCTCGGCCTGCCGGAAGACGTCGTTGAAGACCTCCAGGGAGAGCGGGCCGTCGTAGCCGGTGCGCAGCACGTGCCGGACGAGTCCGGCGACGTCGAAGCCGCCCTGGCCGGGGAAGCAGCGGTAGTGGCGGCTCCATTGGAGGACGTCCATGGCGAGGAGCGGCGCGTCGGCCAGCTGGAGGAAGAAGATCTTCTCGCCGGGGATGTCCTCGATGCCTTTGGGGTCGGAGCCCCGGGAGAGGATGTGGAAGCTGTCCAGGCAGGTGCCGAGGGCCGGGTGGCCGGCCGTCTCCACGATGCGCCAGGCGTGGTCGTAGGTGCTGACGTGGCGGCCCCAGGCGAGCGCCTCGTAGGCGACGCGGATGCCGAAGTCCTGGGCGAGATCCGCGAGTCGGCTCAGCTGCCCGGCGGCGAGCGCGTCGTCGTCCGCGGCGCGGGGGGAGACGCTGGAGCAGACGAGGACGGTGTCGGCGCCGAGTCGGCGCATCAGCTCGAACTTGTGCCGGGCCCGGCGCAGGTTGCGGGCGAACTCGTCCTCGGGCACGGCCTCGATGTCGCGCATCGGCTGGTAGAGGTCGATTCCGAGGCCGAGGTCGGCGCAGCGGGTGCGGATCTCCTCGGGGGTGAGGGGGCTGGCGAGCAGGTCGTTCTCGAAGATCTCGACGCCGTCGAAGCCGGCCCGGGCGGCGGCCGTGAGCTTCTCGGTGAGGGATCCGCTGAGGGAGACGGTGGCGATGGAGGTACGCATCCGGGTGCCTCTCTACTTCGGTGCGACTACGGCGTCGGCCAGCTCGGCGATGTCCGCGAGCATCCGTGCGCTGTCGGGTTCCCGCCCGGTGAACAGGCGGAACGCGTCCACGGCCTGGAAGGCGGCCATGCCGGCTCCGTCGAGGGTGGCGCAGCCAAGCGCGCGGCCGGTGCGCAGCAGTTCGGTCTCCAGCGGCCGGTAGACGACCTCGGCGACCCAGAGACCGGGGTGCAGGAGTTCGGCGGGGAAGGGCAGGCCGGGGTGGGCGGCCATGCCGGTGGGGGTCGCGTGCACAACGCCGCCGATGCCGTCGGCGTGCGCGAGCAGCTCCGGCAGCCGGTCCGGGGTGGCGCAGGCGGCCCGGCCGTCGCCGAAGTGGCGGTTGAGGGAGTCCGCGAGCGCGGCCGACCGCTCGGGCATGGCGTCGACGAGGGTGACCCGCCCGGCGCCGAGGGTGAGCGTGGCGTGCGCGACAGCCGCGCCCGCGCCGCCGGCGCCCAGCTGCACGACCCGCTCCAGCGGGGCGTCGGGCAGCCCACGTGCGAAGGAGGCGGCGAAGCCGGTGACGTCGGTGTTGTGCCCGACCGCGCGGCCGTCCTCGAAGACGACGGTGTTGACCGCGCCGAGAGCCTCGGCCTGCGGGGCGAGCGCGTCGAGATGGGGGATGACGAGCTGTTTGCACGGGTGCGTGATGTTGAGCCCGTCGAAACCCAGGTCGCGCGCGGCCCGCACCAGATCGCCCACCGCCTCCGGCGGTACGCCGAGGGTGTCGATGTCGATCAGCCGGTACAGGTAACGCAGGCCCTGGCGGTCGGCCTCCCGCTCGTGCAGGGCCGGGCTGAGCGAGGGGCCGATGCCGGAACCGATCAGTCCGACGAGAAACGAGTCCTTGGTCACGACGGACCTCCTGAGCGGCGCATGGTGACGAGAAGCAGATACGAGAAGCAGATGCGAGAAGCAGAACGCTAATGTACGAACTAGTACGTTAGCTATATCAGCTCGACGGGTTCCCGGGAAGACCCCGGCCGCGGCGCCCGGCCCTGCTTCTAGAATCACCGGCACTGGCCCTACGCCCGAAGGAACCCGATGACCAGCGTCGACGAACCGGCACGACCCAACGGGCGCATCCGCGACGCCGCCCGGACCCAGGCCGAGATCCTCGACGTCGCCACGCAGGAGTTCGCCCGGGCCGGCTACGACGGCGCCCGCGTCGACGAGATCGCCGCCCGCACCCGCACCACGAAGCGGATGATCTACTACTACTTCGGTGGCAAGGAGCAGCTGTTCACGGCCGTCCTGGAGCGGGCGTACGGCGTGATCCGCGAGGCCGAGCAGGAACTCGACGTCGAGCATCTGGACCCGGTGGCGGCCATCCGGCGGCTGGCGGAGGTCACCTTCGACCACCACGAGCAGCACCCCGACTTCATCCGCCTGGTGAGCATCGAGAACATCCACGGAGCCGAGCACATCGCGGCCTCCGAGAAGCTGGGGAAGATCGGTTCGCCCGCGCTGGACGTGATCCGCCGCATCCTGGCCTCGGGGCAGGAGTCCGGCCTGTTCACGGCCGACGTCGACGCGGTCGACCTGCACGCGATGATCAGCTCCTTCTGCTTCTTCCGGGTCTCCAACCGGCACACCTTCGGCGCCCTGTTCGGCCGCGACCTGGTGGATCCGGCCCGGCGCGGGCACTACCGCGCCATGCTCGGCGACATGGTGATCGCCTATCTGACGGCGGAGCGCACCGCGGACTGAGCACGACGCGACGGCCACGGAGGGAGGGTCGTCCGGGGAGCCTCGGCGAGATCCATCGGGAGATCCCTCGGCGCGACCTCTTGACACCCGGGAAACGTGGGCGCAACATCCGTAGCCAACCGCTACTAACTATCCAGTGGGTTAATTAGCCGGGTAGCGCCCGGTGCAGCCGACCCGTCACCCCAGGGATCCGGCACTTCTCCCCTTCCGCTCACTCCACCTACGTTGGAGTCCCCCCGAAGGAGCAAGCCGTGTCCGTCCCCGCCACGCCCAGCGACTCCGCCGCACCGCCCGGCCAGCCGAAGAAGGCCGCCACCGCCGCCTGGATCGGCAGCGCCCTGGAGTACTACGACTTCTTCATCTACGGCAGCGCGGCCGCGCTGATCTTCCCGAAGATCTTCTTCGACGAGTCCGACCCGGCGACCGCGACCCTGCTGTCGCTGGCCACGTTCGGTGTCGCCTACGCCGCCCGTCCGGTCGGCGCGCTCTTCCTCGGCCACTTCGGCGACCGGCTCGGCCGCAAGAAGATCATGGTCTTCACGCTGATCCTGATGGGCCTGTCGACGTTCCTCATCGGCTGTCTGCCCACCCGGGCCCAGGTCGGCGGGCTCGCGCCGGTCCTGCTGGTGCTGTGCCGGGTCCTGCAGGGCATCTCCGCGGCGGGAGAGCAGGCCAGCGCCAGCTCGATGACGCTGGAGCACGCGCCGCCGGGCCGGCGCGGCTTCTTCACCAGCTTCACCCTCAGCGGCACCCAGGGTGGCCAGCTGATCGCCACCCTGGTCTTCATCCCGGTTGCCGCGCTCCCCGAGGACCAGCTGCTGTCCTGGGGCTGGCGGCTGCCGTTCTGGCTGAGCGTCGCGGTCGCCGTCGTCGGCTACGTCATCCGCCGCAAGCTCCAGGAGACGCCGGCCTTCGCCCAGCAGGCCGCCGGCGAGGGCGTCGCGAAGCTGCCGCTGGCGGTGCTGATGCGCGAGCACTGGGCGGACGTGCTGCGGGTGATCGCGGGCGCGCTCGTCGCCTCGGTCAGCACGATCTTCACGGTGTGGGCGCTGGCGTACGCGACCAGTGACGCGGTCGGGATGAGCCGCTCCTCCATGTTGTGGGTGGGCGCGCTGGCCAACCTGGTCGCGCTGGCGGCCATCCCCCTGTGGGCCACGCTCTCGGACCGCGTCGGCCGCCGCCCGGTGTACCTGATCGGCGCCGCCGGCAGCGCCGTGATGATGTTCGCGTACCTGTGGGCGATCTCCACCGGCTCCTACCCGCTGATCCTGGTGCTCGGCATCGTCGCCTTCGGTGTCGTCTACAGTGCCGCGAACGGCGTGTGGCCCGCCTTCTACGGCGAGATGTTCTCCACCCGGGTCCGCCTGTCCGGCATGGCCATCGGCACGCAGATCGGCTTCGCCGTGGCCGGGTTCGCCGTCACCTTCGCCGCGCAGATCGCCGGCCCGGACGGCGACGACTGGTCGTCGGTGGGCCTGTTCACCGCCGCCCTGTGCGTCCCGCCGGTGATCGCCGCCCTCTCGGCCCGCGAGACCCACCGGGTGCCGACGGAACTCCTCGGCGAGCGCTCCCGCATGGAGGCGTCACAGCCGGAGACCGTGACGGCCTGACGATCGCACGCGAGGGCGGGGCGCCGGACACCGCGGCCCGTCCTCGCGCGCGTCGACCTCGCGCACGTCCACCTCGGCGACCAGGGCTCGGTGGACCACTCCCCCGCCGCGCTCGACATGCCGATGTCGCTGGGCTCCGCACCCCGGCACACCGGCCCCCGACGGTCCCGCGCGCCCGACGGACCGGCAACCGGCCCCGAAGGTCCGTGCACCCGACCGCCGGCCCGGCCACGACTTGAACCTGACACCAGTGTCAGGGTCGAGCCTACGGGCATGCGAAGCCGAACTCACCTCGCCGGCCGGTCGCCCGTCACGGCGGCCGAGAACCTCCGACTCCCTCTCCCCGCCCTGCTCGCGCTCGCCACCGCCGTGTTCGTCACCAGCCTCACCGAGACCCTTCCCGCGGGGCTGCTCCCCGCGATGAGCGCCGGTCTCGGTGTCGGCGAGTCCGCGGCGGGACAGTCGGTGACCGTCTACGCGGCCGGTACGGCGCTCATCGCGATCCCCCTGTCCACGGTCACGGCCACCTGGCCGCGCAAGCGACTGCTGCTGGCGGCGACAGCGGGGTTCGCCGTCGCCAACACGGTGACGACGGCCTCGCACAGCTACCCGCTGACCATGGCGGCCCGCTTCGTGGCGGGCGTGGCCGCCGGGCTCGCCTGGGCGCTGCTGGCCGGGTACGCCCGGCGGCTGGTGCCGGTGCCTCTCCAGGGCCGGGCGGTGGCGGTGGTCATGACCGGGATTCCGGTCGCGTTGTCGCTGGGGGTGCCCGCGGGGACGTACCTGGGCGGACTGCTGGGCTGGCGGGCGGCGTTCGCGCTGATGACGGTGGTCGCCGTGGTGCTGCTCGGCTGGATCGGGCTCGCGGTACCGGAGCGGCCAGGGCAGCCGGGCGGCGAACGGTCCCCGATGCTGCGGGCGCTGTCCGTTCCCGGTGTCGTGCCCGTCCTGTTCGTGACCCTGGTCCTCGTCCTGGCGCACACGGTCCTGTACGCCTACATCGCCACGTTCCTGGACCGGTCCGGCATGGGCGGCTCGGCGGACCTGGTGCTCCTGGTGTTCGGCGCCGCCTCCCTGGCCGGCGTGTGGGGCGTAGGGGCCCGCATCGACCGTGCGCTGCGCGCGCTCACCCTGGCGAGCACGTCACTGGTGGGTGCGGGGGCGGGCCTGCTGGCCCTCTTCGCGGGCAGCCCGGCCCTCGTGTTCGTGGCGGCGGCGCTGTGGGGACTCGGCTGGGGAGGTGTGCCCACACTGCTCCAGACCGCCGTGGCCGACGCGGGCGGGGCCCGCGCGGACGCCGCGCAGGCCATGCTGGTCACCCTGTGGAACGCGGCGATGGCGGTCGGGGGCGTGGCGGGCGGAGTCCTGCTGGACACGTTCGGCGCGCGGGCGTTCCCCTGGACGGTGCTGGTGCTGCTCGTACCCGTGCTGGCGGTGGTGACGAGCGCCCGCGCGCACGGGTTCCCGGTTCGACGGGTCGGGGCATGACCGGCGGGGGACGACCGCCGGACATCGGGCGCCGGACATCGGGCGCCGGACATCGGGCGCCGGGGCGTGGGCCTCCGGCCCACGGGCGTCCGGCTCCCGGCTCCCGGCGCTCCCCGGCACTAACGCCGGAGGACCCCGTACGCCCGCTCCACCCGAAGCCGCAGTACGAGCCGGAGGTCGCGGACCATGGCCGCCCGGTAGTCGTCCCAGTCGGGGTGCTCGCCCTGGACGTCGCGGTAGAGGCGGATGAGCTCCTCGACCGTGTCGTCGTGGGGGTCCTTCGCGACGGGCGACAGATCGGCCGCGCCCTCGGCGACCGTGTAGGCCCACCGGTCGTCGCTGGTCACGTGGTAGGAGGCGCGCGGATCCCGGCGCAGATTGCGGGTCTTGGCGCGGTCGTCGGTGATCGAGACCCGGATGATGCGCTCGTCGGGGTAGTAGAAGTGGGTGACGTTCGACAACTGCGGGCGGCCGTCGCGCTTGAGGGTGACCAGTACCCCGCCGTGGCTCTCGGAGAGCAACTTGAGCAGTGCGTCCTGCGTCGCGTCCTGAGTCATGCCTCCGTAACCGCACTCTTTGAGCGGGGTATTCCCGGACGGGCGACACGTCGGACCGGTGCTGGGCGTGGCCGGGGCGGTGGCGGGACGTGCGCTGCCCGCGTTCCGTAACGGCGGCCGTCGAACATCGCGCCGAGGGGCTCCGTTCTCGTATTTCTACGCGACCATGATGAATGAGGTGGTCGAGGCCGGGTATGCCCGACGGCACCTCGAACGCGCGCGACGGAGGAGAGCGATGGCACAGCTGCGACAAGAGGTCGACCCGGTTGAGGCCGGACTGGATCCGAAGGTGCTGGACCGGCTCGACCGGCACTTCGCCCACCACGTCGACGAAGGGCATCTGCCCGGCTACCTCGTGGCGGTCTCCCGCGGCGGCCGCGTCGCCCACCTCACGACGTACGGTCACCGCGATGTCGCCGCCGGTCTGCCCGTCGAGCCCGACACCCTGTACCGGATCTACTCGATGACCAAGCCGGTCACCACGGTCGCCGCGCTGCTGCTGGTGGAGGAGGGCCGGCTGTCGCTCGACGACCCGGTCGCCCGCCACCTGCCCGCCTTCGCCGACCCGCAGGTGTACGTCGGCGGCGACGGCGAGGAGATCAGAACCCGGCCGGCCGCCGGGCCGATCCTGATCCGGCACCTGCTCACCCACACCGCGGGACTGACCTTCGCGTTCTACCACTCCCACCCGGTCGACGCCCTCTACCGCGCGGCCGGCCTGGAGTCGTCGGTGCCGCCGGGCGCGGACCTGGCGGAGACGATCGACGTGTACGCGAGCCTGCCGTTGCAGTTCGAGCCGGGCACGGAGTGGAACTACTCGGTCGCCACCAACGTCCTGGGCCGGGTGATCGAGGTGGTGTCGGGGCAGCCGCTCGACGCGTTCTTCGCCGAGCGGATCTTCGGTCCGCTCGGCATGACGGACGCCGGGTTCTGTGTCACCGACGAACAGGCGGGCCGGCTGGCCGAGTTGTACGGCGAGGCCGACGACGGCCGTATCGAGCCGATCGCGGGGCTGCCGCTGCACGGCCGGCCCCGGTTCCTGTCCGGCAGCGGCGGCATGGTGGCGAGCGCGTACGACGTCCACCGCTTCATGGAGCTGCTGCGCCACCGCGGTGAACTCGACGGCACCCGCCTGCTCGCCCCCGAGACCGTGGACCTCATGACCACGAACCACCTTCCCGGCGGCGTCGACATGCGCACCTTCGGCAGCCGGCCGGCCCATGACGAGCCCGGCAACGAGGGCGTCGGCTTCGGCCTCGGTGTCTCGGTGGTGATCGACCCGGCCCGTACCAAGGCCGCGACCGGTCTCGGCACGTACGGCTGGAGCGGGGTGGCGACGACGACGTTCTGGGTCGACCCGAGCCGCGATCTGACCGTGCAGTTCCTGACGCAGGTACGGCCGCGGACCTCGCACACGCTCTTCCAGGACCTGAAGCGGCTCGTGCACGAGGCCGTCGCGGACTGAGGCGCCCGGGCAGGACTCAGCTGTCGACGCGCAGGGTGAAGTCGACCCCTTCCCGCGCGAGTTCACCCAGCCATTCGTCCGACCGCACGGCCGTCTCGGCGGCCCGGTTCAGGCCCGTCGGCAGGGAACCGTCCAGGATGTGGCGGACGCCGAGGGCGAGGGGGCGGGAGACGCAGCGGGCCATCGCGCTCTCCTCGGCGTCCCCGACGAGGTCGA
This sequence comes from Streptomyces sp. NPDC001315, assembly GCF_042896175.1. NCBI lineage: Bacteria > Bacillati > Actinomycetota > Actinomycetes > Kitasatosporales > Streptomycetaceae > Streptomyces > Streptomyces sp. NPDC001315. The sequence goes on from NZ_JBIAWZ010000005.1 coordinate 367,488, forward strand.
GGAGGTAGCGGCCGGACCAGGTCCGCCCGGCGCCGCTCACGTCCAGCGACACCGCGAGGACCACGCGGTCCCGGTCGGCGTCCGTGGTGGGGTAGGTCTGCGCCAGCTCCCGTGCCAGGGCGGCGATACGGGCATCGTCGCCGCCCTTGAGCTCCTCGAACACGGCGTCCCAGGCGTGCAGCCAGCCGTCCAGGCGCAGGGTGCCGCGTACGAAGGTCCGCGGCTGCCAGGCGGCCGGCAGGCCGTACTGCTCGACGAAGGGGACGCTGTCCCGGTTGGGGTAGACCTCGAAGGTCTCGCCGTCGACGACGTGCCGCCGGGTGACCTCCCAGGGGCGCTCGGCGGTCGTCTCGGCGCCGTCCTCGATGTAACGGGCCGGTGAGCGCAAGGCGCCCAGGACTCCGGCGGGAGCCCAGCTGAAGCGGTACCGGAAGTCGTTCGGGACCGCCGGGACGCCTCCGCAGTACGAGGTGAGGGTGTACGAGGCGGCCGTGGTGTCACCGATCGCCTCCCGGGCGCGGGCCACGAGGCTGTGCGCGAAGAGGTGGTCGATGCCCGGGTCGAGCCCGGCCTCGGTGAGGACGACGAGGCCCGCCTTCTCGGCCGCCGGGACCTGCTCCAGCACCGCGTCCGACACATAGCTGGAGCAGGCGAAGTGGGCCTGCCCGCGCACGCACTCCGCCAGCAGCGCCGGGTGCTCGGGCGCGGGCAGCATCGACACCACGACGTCGCCGGGGGCCAGCTCCGCGGTCAGCGCCGGAAGCGTGTACGCACGGGGTTCGGCCCGGCCGGTCAGGCCCAGCCGGGCGAGGGCGTCGGCCGCGCGGTCCTCGGTGCGGTGCCACAGACGTACCCGGTCGGTCGCCTCGCACAGCGCGGCCAGTCCGCTGCCGGTGGACAGACCGGCGCCGACCCAGTGGACCGTACCGCTCGCGGGAGCCAGTTCAGGCACGACGGAAATCCCCCTCTGTGATGCCGAGTTCACGGCAGGCCTGGTGGAACCGGTCCAGACAGCGCCCCCACGGCCCGCCGGTGGAGAACTCCAGCAGTTGGGGCAGCAGGGCCGCGGAGAAGTCGGTACTGGACTCGCGCGGCAGCAAGGAAGGCAGGTTGTCGATGGCGATGAGGTCGAACGGGGGCTCCTTGCGCAGCCGGCGCACCGGATCCGTCCAGTCGGTGGTGCGGTCGTAGACGGGCAGGACGTTCAGTGGGGAGCCCACGTCGCAGGTGACGTCGCAGACCGTGCGCAGCCGCCGGGAGGTGTCGTCCAGGTCCTGTTCGCGCAGGAAGGGCGGGACGGGGGTGGTGGCGAGGACGGCGTTCACCATCAGGTCGTGGTGCAGCAGGGCCCGGCGGTCCAGGTCGCGGGTCTCGGCGAGGTCCCAGTTCGTGGGCTCGATCCCGGCGGCGTGGAAGGCCGTGCGGGCGCCCCGGCCGCTGCGGCCCAGGGCGCCGACGACCAGTGCGGTGAACTCCTCGTCCCCGGCGGCCGGTCGCAGCGTCTCGTCCAGCTCCTCCTTCTCCGTGGGCCGCAGCGGTGCGGCGAGCCGGCCCCGCTGGTGCAGCACCGCCAGGGCCGCGCCCAGATAGCCGGCCCAGAAGCCGAAGGCGGCGAGCCGGCGTCCGTCGTCGTCCACCAGGTACTCGAGGTCGAGCAGCACCCCTCCCCCGGCGGCGAACCGCCGGAGCAGTTCGGCGGCCCCCGGCTGCCGTTTGTAGGCATGCCCGAAGGAGATGTGACGGTGAATCAGTTCACCGGGCTCGTCGGGGAGTTCCTTCAGTCCGATCACCACGGCGTCGCGCGGCGCCTGCGACACCCAGGAGCCCGTGGGCGCGACCCGGCAGCCGGCCGCCTCGTACTCCTCGATCGGGAAGATCCGCTGCGGGGACTCCTCGACGGTCAGGCGCACGCCGCTGTCCACCAGCCGGCGGGCGTCCGTCGGCACGATCGGGGTGCGCCGTTCGGTGGTGCGGACCTCGTGGCGCAGCCACAGGTGGAGTTCCCCGAGATTCTCGAGTCTCCTTGCTTCCTGGGGTTCCTGGGGTTCCGTCATACGCAGTTGACCTCCGGGCGCGGCGCGTCGGCCGCGAAACGGCCGGCGCTCAGGGGACCGACGTCCACGAAGGGTACGCGGCCCAGGTACAGGTCGCGCATGACCTCGCCGACGGCTGGTCCCTGCAGGAATCCGTGCCCGGAGAAGCCGGTCGCGTACAGGAAGCGGGAGGGCCCGGGCGCCTCGCCGATCAGTGCGTTGTGGTCGGGGGTGATCTCGTACAGGCCCGCCCAGCCGCCGGTGCGGCGCAGCTCGGTCAGGGCCGGGGCGCGCCGCTCCATCGCCGCGTACAGCCGGGGGATCCAGCGGTCGTGAGTGTCGGTGGCGAAGCCGGGGCGCTCGTCGGGGTCGGACATGCCGATGAGCAGGCCGGGGCCCTCGGCGTGGAAGTAGAGGGTGCTGCTGAAGTCGATCGTCATGGGCAGGTCGGGCGGCAGTGCGGTGACCGGTTCGGTGACCGCGATCTGGCGGCGCAGGGGTCGTACCGGCAGGTCCACGCCGACCATCGCGCCGACCGCCCGCGACCAGGCGCCGGCCGCGCAGATCACGGTGTCGGTGGTGATCCGGCCCAGCGTGGTCGTCACGGCCGCGATGGTGTCGCCGTGCAGTTCGATGCCGGTCACCTCGGTGTGCCGCAGGATGCGCACGCCGTGGCCGCGGGCGGCGGCCGCGTAGCCGTGGACGACGGCTTCGGGGGTGCAGTGCCCGTCGTCGGGCGAGAAGGCCGCCGCCGACAGCCCGTCGGTGCTGATCAACGGGGAGAGCCGCCGGGCCTCCGCCGGATCGATCATGCGGCTGGGCACGCCGAGGGAGTTCTGCAGGCGCACGCCCGCCTCGAACGCGTCCACCTCCTCGGGTGTGGACAGCAGGAAGAGATAGCCGACTCGATGCAGCCCGATGTCGTACCCGATCTCCTCGCCGAACCGGCCGAACGCCTCCAGGCTGCGCGCCCCGAGCTGCACGTTGAGCTCGTCGGAGAACTGCGCCCGCACTCCGCCGGCGGCCTTCGACGTCGAGCCGGAGGCGAGTTCGTCGCGTTCGAGGAGGACGACGTCGCGGACACCGGCGGCGGCCAGGTGGTAGGCGATGCTCGTGCCCATCACTCCGCCGCCGATGACGACGACCGAGGCATGCGTGTTCAAGGCTGCGGCTCCTTTTGACGGGCGGCCCCGGCGGGGGAAGCCGGGGCCGTTGCCGACGCTGGACCTGTCGCTGTCGCTGTCGTATCAGGACACCGCCTGGAGCGCGCGGTCAGGACCAGTGCGCCACCGCGTCCAGGTGGGGCAGATGGTGGTCGAGACGCTCCCGCTTGGTCCTGAGATAGGTGATGTTGTTCTCGCACGGCGGGATCAACAGCGGTACCTGCTCGGCGACTTCGATGCCGTGTCGCAGCAGGTCCTCACGCTTGCGCGGGTTGTTGGACATCAGCCGGACCGAGCGCACACCCAGGTCACGCAGGATCCCGGCGGCCACGCCGTAGTCACGGGCGTCCACCGGCAGGCCCAGCGCGAGGTTCGCCTCGACCGTGTCCAGGCCCTCCGCCTGCAGGGCCATCGCACGCAGCTTGGCGAGCAGGCCGATGCCCCGGCCCTCATGCCCCCTCAAGTAGACGACGATGCCGCGCCCTTCGGCGGCCACGGCGCGCAGCGCGGAGGCGAGCTGGTCGCCGCACTCGCAGTGCTGGGAGCCGAAGGCGTCACCGGTCAGGCACTCCGAGTGCAGCCGGGTGAGGACGTCCTCGCTGCCGATGTCGCCGTGGACCAGGGCCACTTGTTCGTCGCCGCGGTCGTGGTCGAGGTAACCGATCGCCTGGAATTTCCCGTACACGGTGGGCAGCGGGGCATTCACAACGCGTTCCACGCCCGTGCGCTGTGGGGACTTCTTGCCGAGTACGCCGATTTTTTCTGTCATGATCTGATTCCTAAGCAGAGACGAAAGGCCGTGAAGAAATGAGTGGTTCGGGCGCGCGTACGGCGGCATACGGTCTGGTGCCGGCGGACACTACGGAAGACGTACGGACGCGGGGGGCGGGCGTCTCAACGCAGGTCGCCGTTCTTCCCGTCGGCAGCTTCGAGCAGCACGGTCCGTTCCTGCCGCTGGCGACCGACACCCTGGTCGCCTGTGCCGTGGCCCGGGAGATCGCCGACGCGTACCCGGTGCACCTCCTTCCTCCGGTGACGATCTCCTGCTCGCACGAGCACGCGGCCTGGCCGGGAACCGTCAGCATCTCCTCCGTGACCCTTCACGCGGTGGTACGGGACATCGCCGAGTCGCTGCGCCGGTCGGGCGTGGACGCCCTGGTGGTGGTCAACGGACACGGCGGAAACTACGTCCTGGGCAACGTCGTTCAGGAGTCCTCCGCGCGCGGTGAGCGGATGGCGCTGTTCCCGGCCGCCGAGGACTGGGAAGCGGCGCGGGAGCAGGCCGGGGTGCGCACCTCGCTGCTCACCGACATGCACGCGGGGGAAATCGAGACCTCCATCCTGCTGCACGCTCATCCCGAATTGATCCGTCCTGGTTACGAGTCCGCGGATTTCGTCGCGGACGACCGGCGTCAGCTGCTCACCACGGGAATGTCCGCCTATACCGATTCGGGCGTCATCGGCCGTCCTTCCCTGGGGTCCGCGGAAAAGGGAAAGGCACTGCTGGCCAGCCTGACCGATTCCTTCGGCGCGTATTTCACGCTGCTCGGGGAGGCGGAAGGGAAAGCGGACGGGCGCGAGTAGTGCCCGTCGGGTGAGCGGGCGGCTGCCGGGTCCGCTACGACGGCCCCGGTGGCCCGCACGCCCTGGTACCAGCGGGCGACCAGGACCAGCGCACCGGGCAGCGCGGCCACGAAGCTGAGCACCCCGTACACGACGGCGACGGCCAGCCCGGTGCTCGCGCCGAGTCCGGCGGCGCCGAACGCCCAGACGGTGACGCCCTCACGGGGGCCGAATCCGCCGATGTTCAGCGGCAGGCCCATGGCGAGCAGGGCGAGGACGGCCAGCGGCAGCAGCACGAGGACGGGGGCGCCGGACCCGGCGACGCGGGCGGCCAGCACGAACATCGCGAGATGACCTGCCAGTACGACCACGGAGGACACCGCGACACCCGGCCCGTTCCGGCGGGACAGCAGCCCCTCGCGTGCCTCGGTCAGCGTCGCCCGCAGCGCCCGCCCGCGGCGGGAGGCGGAGGGCGCGCGGTTCATGCGCACGGCGAGGACGACGGCCAGCGCGCCCAGCGTCGCAAGGGCGGCGAGCGGCACGAGGTGCCGGGTCTCGGCCATGACCGGGGACGGCAACGTGAGCAGGACCGTCACTCCGGCCACGGCGAGCGCGATCTGCCCCGCGACCCGCTCCAGCACCACCGCCCGTACACCGCGGCCGACGTCACCGGCGCTCTGCCCGTGCCGTACGGCCCGGTGCACATCGCCGAGGACGCCGCCGGGCAGGGCCGCGTTCAGGAACAGTGCGCGGTAGTAGTCGGCCACCGCCGGGCCGAGCGGCAGCCCTATGCGCAGGCCCCTGGCGACGAGCGCCCAGCGCCACGCGCTGAACACCGTCGTGACCGCGCCGATCCCGACCGCCGCCAGCAGCGTCACCGCGTCGATCCGCCGCAGCCCGTCCAGAAAGACACCGGTGCCGAGCCGCCACAGCAGGATGGCGAGGATGACGACTCCGGCGACGGTACCCAAGTGGGTGCGGGCCGCACGGGAGTTGAGCCGGGAGAGGACGGTGCGGGCGCGCTTCGGGGTGGCGCAGGCCTCGGGGGCGGCGGGGGTGGACACGGCGAGGACGGCCGGGTCGGCTGGGGCGGCCGATCCAACGGCCTCGACGCCGGCACCCGCCCCCGCCCCGGAAGAAGCGGCCCTGCCCGGCGCCTCGGACACGATCACCCCGATGCGGGTCCGGGACACGGCCACGGCGGCCCGCGTCGTCGGACGGCGCGCGCCGGTCCGGATCGCCGGCGTCGCCGGCTTCGTCTCCGCGGCGGCGAGCTGCGCGCTCACCGTCTCAGCGCTCACCGTCTCGGCGCTCATCGTCTCCGCGCTCATGTCGACGCTCCGCCCGTCGGCCGGGCCAGCGCCAGCAGGTCGCTGTGGTGGACGACGACGCGCAGCTCGCCGGCGGCGCAGGCGGCCAGCCGCGCCGCGAGGTACCTCTCGGCGCGTGCCGCCAGTTCGGGGCGCTCCTCGACGGCGGCGCCGACCCAGCCGCGCAGCCACTGGGCCGTCAGCGCGGACTCCTCGGGGCCGAGCCGCCAGGCGCTCGGGTGCAGCTTCACCGTCGCGCCGTGCTCGGCGAAGGCCTCGCACGCCGCGGTGACGGCGTCGGGGCCGAGCAGGCCCCCTCGCCTTTGGTGGGCGTTGAAGGCCGCGGTGATCTCCGCGTCCAGCGGGTCGCCGGGGGTGAGTTCGACGCGTCCGGCGACGGAGAGCGTCAGCAGGGCCGGGCAGCCGGCGCCCGCGCAGGCTGCGGCGAGGGTGTCGATCTCCTCGCGGGTGAGGACGTCCAGCAGTGCCGAGGCCGTCACCAGCGAGGCACCGGCGAGGGCGTCCGGGGTCAGCCGGGCGACGTCGCCGCGCCGGGTCTCGACGGTGACCCGGCTGCCGTCGGCGGCGGAGCGCGGGGAGGCCACGGCGGCGAAGTGGAGGAGGTAGGGGTCGCGGTCGTGCAGGATCCAGTGCTGGGCGCCGTCGAGGCGAGGGGCGAGCCAGCGGCCCATCGAACCGGTGCCGCAGCCCAGGTCGTGGATGACCAGCCCGGCCCGTCCGGGCAGGTTGGCGAGCCGGATGCGCAGCGGGTCCAGAAGGGCCGACGACCGCGCGTCGGCGTCGGCGCTCTCGCGCAACTCCAGCCACTCGGGGGCGTAACGAGGCGGTTCGTCGGGCCCGGTCTCCCGCAGCCGCACGGTGGCCCGCTCCCCCGGCCGGCCGACGGGCCCGGCACCCGCGATCACGACGTGCGACACATCTGCTGCATCTGTCACATCTCCCGTATCGGTCGTGTCCGCCGTGCCCGCCGCTTCCCGCGGCCCGGGTTGTGCGGGGATGACCCCCCTGCCGCGCCGTGCCAGGTCCGCCGGTGTCGCCGTCGTCTTCCTCATGCCGCCCTCCGGGGTTCGCTGGGGAGCCGGCCCAGTACGCCGGCGAGGCTCCTGGCAGTGGCCGCCCAGCCGCCGAGTGCGGCCCGTCGGCCGCGGGCGGCGGCCTTGAGGCGGCGCCGTACGTCCGCCTCCCCGAACCAGCCGCGCAGTTCGGCGGCGAGGGCGGCGGGGTCCTCCGGCGGGACGAGGATGCCGGGGACGCCGCCGTCGGGGGCGCGACCCACCGCCTCCGGGAGGCCGCCGACGTCGGTCGCCAGCACGGGGATGCCGCGCGCGAGCGCCTCCGTCACCGCCATGCCGTACGTCTCCGCGTAGGAGGTGAGGACCATCAGGTCGGCGGCGGCGTAGCTGGCGTCGAGTTCGGCGCCGGCCTGCGGTCCGGCGAGGTGGAGGCGGTCCTCGAGTCCGTGCTGACGGATCAGCGTCCGCAGATGGGCGACGTACTCGGGGTCCTGGCCGAGCCCGCCGACGCACACGCAGCTCCACGGCAGGTCGGCCGCCGCGGCGAGGGCCTCGACCAGCCGGTGCTGGCCCTTGCGCGGGGTGACCGCGGCGACACACAGCAGTCGTGACACGCCGTCGGTGCCGGAGGCGAGGGGGGCGATGTCGGCGCCTGGCGCGGCGACGTGGACCCGGTCGGGGGCGAGGCCGTGGTGGGAGACGAGGCGGCGGACCGCCCAGTCGCTGGTGGCGATCACCGCGGGGACCGCCCGCAGGACCGTGCGTTCACGGGCGTCCAGGTCGGCGGCCACGTCGGGCGCGAGCCCCGTCTCGTCGCCGAGCGGGAGGTGGACGAGGACGGCGAGCCGCAGGCGTGAGGCCTCCGGGACGACGATCTCGGGGACGCCGCAGGCGACGATCCCGTCCAGGAGGACGACGGACCCGTCGGGCAACTGGCTGAGGGTGCGGGCCAGTTCCGTGCGGGCAGTCGCCCCGGGCCGGGGCCAGCCGCCGTCCACGGCGTGCTGGTGGACCTGCCAGCCGAAGCCGGGCAGGTCCAGGCTGACCCGCCGGTCGTAGGCGTTGCCGCCGCTCGGCGTGGCCGGGTCGTCGACGCCGCCCGGCAGCACGAAGTGCACGGAGCGCAGGGACATGGGGATGATCTCGCCGTTCTTCCGGGCCGCGGACTGCAGGGGCACGTAGGCGAGGGGTGCCCGGTCGATGGTCGTGTCGGTCACAGCGCACGCTCGTAACTCGCCCAGGCGACGTGCGACTCGTGCAGGGTGACGGAGATGCCCGTCAGGCCCCGGGCGCCCTCGCCCAGCGCGCCCTTGTGAACCCGCTCGGCGAGCCGGTCGGCGATGACCTTCGCCAGGAACTCCGTCGAGGTGTTGACCCCGGCGAAGTCGGGCTCGTTGTCGAGGTTTCTGAAGTTCAGCTCGCTGACGACGGCGCGGAGTTCCTGGGTGGCCAGCCCGATGTCGACGACGATGTTGTCGTCATCCAGCTCTTCGCGCCGGAAGGTGGCGTCCACCAGGAACGTCGCCCCGTGCAGGCGCTGCGCGGGTCCGAAGACCTCACCGCGGAAGCTGTGGGCGATCATGATGTGATCGCGGACGGTGACACTGAACAACGGACGACCCTCCAGGTGCGGCGCGTCTGGTCCCCGGCCCATGCTCGCCGGAGATGCCGTGTAGTACGGCTCTTCGCTTCCCCGTGTTCAGCGCTGTCTCACTCTTTTCTCAGGTCAGGCGCTCTTGTCGTAGCGGATCCGGTGACACAGGGCCGGAATCTCCCCGGAGGCGAGCTTCGGCATCACCTCCGGGAGGTCCTCGAAGGCCGACTCCCCGGTGACGAGCGCGTCCAGCGCCGGGTCGGCGAGCAGGTCGAGGGCGAGGGCGAGCCGGTCGGCGTAGGTGCGGCCCGCGCGGGCCGGGGAGACGGTTCCGACCTGGCTGCTGCGGATGACGAGCCGCCGGGAGTGGAAGGCCTCGCCGAGCGGGAGGGTGACCTTCCGGTCGCCGTACCAGCTCAGTTCGACGACCGTGCCCTCGGCGGTGAGCAGTTCCAGCGACCGGGCGAGGCCCTGCTCGGTGGCGCTGGCATGGACGACGAGGTCGCATTCGCCGAGTGCCCGCTCGGGCGTGGCGAAGGCGATGCCGAGTGCCTCGGCCACCGCGGCCCGCGCCGGGTCGGCGTCGACGAGCTGGACGCGTACGCCCGGGAACCGGGCGAGCAGAGCGGCCACCGAGCAGCCGACCATGCCGCCGCCGACCACGGCGATGCGGTCGCCGACCAGCGGTGCCGCGTCCCACAGCGCGTTCACGGCGGTCTCCACCGTGCCGGCGAGCACGGCCCGTTCGGCGGGCACGTCGTCCGGCACCGGAGTCACGGCGTTCACCGGAACGACGTAGCGCGTCTGATGCGGATAGAGGCAGAAGACCGTACGGCCGATCAGCGCATCCGGTCCCTGCTCCACCACGCCGACGTTGAGGTAGCCGTACTTCACCGGCCCCGGAAAGTCGCCCTCCTGGAACGGCGCCCGCATGGCCGTGTGCTGGCTGACCGGGACGCCGCCGCGGAAGACGAGCGTCTCCGTGCCGCGACTGACCCCGGACCACAGCGAACGCACCGTCACCTCGTCCTCGGCGGGCTCCGGAAGGGTGACGTCGCGCAGCTCGCCGTGGCCCGGCGAGCGGAGCCAGAACGCGCGGGCGGAACGGTTCATCGGCATCCTCCTGAACGATCGACACGTGGTTCACGTACCGAGATGTGCACAGGCCGCGCACAGTACGCGGCGTTGATCGACTCTGTCACTCGGCCGGAGGATGTGCGGTGGCCCTGAACAACACTTACGACGCGAGGCTGGTCCAGCAGGAGACCGCTGTGGGAGCGGGCGTGCAGATCCTGTTGCTGGCCCTGCTCGGTACGGCGATCGGGATGGGGCCGGCCGGCTGGCTGACCGGCCTCGCTTTCGCGATCGCCACCTGGGCGGTGCTGTCGCGGGCCCTGCACCGCTCCCGGCTGCGTTCCTTCGGCCCGGCCAACCGGGTCACCCTCGGCCGGGCGACCCTGGTCGGCGGGGTGACCGCGCTGGTCGCGGACTCCTTCGAGAGTTCGCCGCCGGTCACCCTGCTCGTCGGCCTGACGGCCGTGGCCCTGATCCTGGACGGCGTCGACGGCAAGGTGGCGCGCCGCACGGGCACGTCGACCGCGCTGGGCGCCCGGTTCGACATGGAGGTCGACGCGTTCCTGATCCTGGTGCTCAGCGTCTACGTCTCCACGCAACTCGGCCCCTGGGTGCTGCTCATCGGCGGTATGCGCTACGCCTTCGTGGCCGCGGCCCGGGTGTGGCCGTGGCTGAACGCCGCGCTGCCGCCGAGCACCGCCCGCAAGACGGTCGCCGCGCTCCAGGGCATCTGCCTGCTGCTGGCCGGCGCCGAACTGCTGCCGCACATGGCCAGCTTCGGGGTGGCGGTGCTGGCGCTGGGGCTGCTGGTGTGGTCGTTCGGCCGGGACGTGCGCTGGCTGTGGCGGACCTCCCGCAGGACCGAGCGGACCGCTCCGGCCGCTCCGGCCGCTCCGGCCGCTCCGGCCGCAAAGGTGCTGGAGCCGGCCGCACGCTGACCCGTCCGGACCGACGGACGGACGGATGACCGAAGGGCCCGGACCACTGGTGGTGGTCCGGGCCCTTCGGCTTCGGTCGCTAGGAATCCGCCTTGCGCGTGCGTACGACCGCGAAGGCCGCCGCGGCCAGCCCGAGCACGCCGACGACCAGCCCGACGGTGCCCAGACCGCGGGCGGTGGAGTCACTGGCGGAGACCGCCTGGGCGGAGTTCTTCGTGGAGCTCTTCGCGGCAGGTGCCGGGGTGCTGTCGCCGCTCGCCGTCAGCTTGAGCACCGGCGCCGGGTTCTCCGTCTCCTCGCCGCCCGACTCGGCCTCCTCGATCCAGCGGGCGACATGGCCGTCGGAGTAGGTCTGGAGCGTCTTGAAGGTCAGTTCGTCGGCGTCGTCGGGCAGTTGACCGAAGGCGACGTCGAAGTCCTCGAACTGGCCGGCGCCGATCTTCCCGCCGGTCCAGGTGATCTCGGAGACGGCATCGGTGATGGTGCCGTCGTCGGTCTTGACCGGCGTCTTGAGCTTGGTGGTGGTCACCTTCGCGGTCCAGCCGTCGTGCGGGCTGACGAGCACGCCGAGGACGGGATGGTCGGTCGGCAGGTACACCTGCACCTTGGTGGTGCTCGCGGTGTCCTCCTCGTTGGGGACGCGGAAGGTGAGCACACCGTCCGTGGCGCCCTTGGCGTAGCTCTCGGGGTGGACGGTGACGTGCGCGGAGGCGGCGCCGGCCGCCACGAGGACTCCGGCGGCGGCGAGCACGGTCACGAAGCCGGCGCGGCGCAGGGTGGTGCGTGTGGACATGGGTGAGTGGATCTCCGTACAGGAAGGATGTGTTGGGGAGTCAGATCGCGTACGGGATCCGGGTGGGCGGCCCGCGACGGCTCACCGCGTGCCGGAGCAGCAGCGTCCGGGGCGGTACCGCGTCTGCCGGCGCGCGGCCGGCGGCGGGCAGGGGAAGCGGGGCGAGTGGGTCGCGCCACCAGGCCGCGAGTCCGGGCAGGAACGCGGCCGCCCAGCGCAGCAGCGACCAGAGGGCGGCCTCCCCGCGCCGCAGCCACCAGGAGGCGACGAGCGCGGCGAGGACGTGGGCGCCGACGGCGTGCGGGGTCATGGCGTGGGTGTGGGCGGCGACCGCGTGCGCGGTCATGGTGTGCGTCTGGGCGACGGCGTGGCCGTGCATGTGCGCCATGTGCATGGCGGGCCCGGCAGTGGTGGTCCGGGAGAACGCGACGTGCAGCCCCGCCTGGGTGGCGAGCATGGCCGCGCCGATGCCAGGCAGGGTCCGTTCGCGGCCGCCGAGCAGCCATCCGGTCGCGAAGACGGCCAGGAATCCCACGCCGTCCGCCCACAGCGGCGGGACGTGCCCCGTCCCGAGGCCGTGTCCGGCGACGGCCAGCAGCACGCACACCGCGGCGAACACCGCGGCGCGCAGGCTCCGTACCGCCGGGGACGCGCTCATGGTGAGGGATCCTCCCACGGACGACTCATACGCGTGGCGCCGATCCCGCGTTCAGTCGCGGCGCGGCAGGAGCCCGATCACGAGGACAACTACGGCGGCCAGGACCAGCCAGGGGACGGCGGGCGGCAGTCCGCTGTCGAGGGGGGCACCGGTCGCCGCACTACCGGCCGGCACGACGAAGCCGGAGACCGAGGAGAGCGCCCCGGTGTACAGGCCGAGCCGGCCCTTCTCGGCGCGGTCGGGCACCCAGGCGCAGGCGGCGGGCGCGAAGAGCATCTGGACACGGTCCGCACGTCCCTCCCGTACGACTACGACCTGATCGCCTCCCTGGCCGCCGAACTCTGGGACGACACAGCCGACTTCACCACAACCAGACCCCTCCAGTCCGAGCAGAAGCGGGGTCAGCTCCTGCGCGCCCTCGTCGGCGACGCCATCCGCGGCAGCCTGGAGCGCCACTTCGGCGTGACTCTGGGCTGAGCCGCCTCAGGCCCGATCGCCCGTGCTCAGGAACGCGGCGGTCGTCGACGTGAACTGCTCGGCGTCGTCGCGCCACGGAAAGTGCCCGGCGCCGGGCTGGAGGACGAACTCGGTGTTCGGGAACAGCTTCGTGTACTCCCGCAGGGCACATGGTGGCCCGGCCAGGTCCGCCTCTCCTACGAGTACGAGAACCGGCGACGGAAACCTGGCGAGGGCGAAGCGGGTGGCGTCCGGAGCGAAGGCGCCTTCGGCCGCGTAGCGGGACGCCGCCTCGGGGTTCCTCTGCTGGGCGCCGGCCGCGTCGAAGGCACGGGCCGCCTCGTCCCAGCGGCGGTGGTAGAAGGGGGCGACGGCCTGCCAGGAGTCGGCCGTCGCCCTCCCGGCGGTGATCTCCTCCAGCGCCACGTACGCGGGGCCGAACCACGGCTCCTGCCGGCGGAGTCGGGCGGTCGACAGGCGGTCCTCGGCGGTGACCTCGATGCCGACCGCGTAGACGCTCGGGGTGACCAGCACGAGCCGGGACACACGCTCCGGGTGGCGGGCGGCGTACAGGACGGCCAGGTTCGCCCCGGCGGAGTGCGCGAGCAGGTCGATCCGGTCGAGACCGAGGTGCTCGCGCAGGGCTTCCACGTCGTCGACCTGGCGGTCGCAGCGGTACGTCGCGGAGTCCGCCGGGATCTCCGAGTCGCCCGTGCCCCGGAGGTCCAGGGCGATCAGGCGGCGGTGTGCGCCGAGGCCACCTAGGTCGCCCAGGTAGGCCGAGGACTGCATGGGGCCGCCGGGGAGACAGACCAGGGGTGGCCCCTCTCCCGTCTCCTGGTAGGCGAGGCGGGTTCCGTCGGGGGCGGCGAAGGTCGGCATGGGGCGAGCGTCGCAGCGTGCGGGGCGGCGGGCAACCGGATTCCCGGAGCGACGATCCGAGGTCGGACGGAGCCGAGGACTCCGCCCGACGACCGGGAGCCTGCCCTGAGACCTTCTGCTCCAGCCGAGAACAAAGCCTCTCGACGGTGGCGAGGAATGCGACGACACCGACGAGTTCACCTACAACGACTGCGACGCCCGCACACCGACCGCCCGACGCCGCGACGGCTTTCAGAGGCCCGTCCGCGCCAGCAGCACCGGCAGGGCCTCCGGCTTCACCTTCTGCACCGACCGCACCTGTCTGAGGCCCAGTTCGTCGCGGCTCACCGGTTCGCGGTACAGCGCCTTCGTCGCCTCGGGCAGCAGGGTCACGGCGACCAGATACGAGACGTCGGGGTCCTCCGGGTCCTCCCAGGGCTCCTCGTCGACCTCGGCCACCGCGGCGACCGCCGACTCCGGGCGGGTGAAGAAGAACCAGAGGCGGTCGCCCGGCTGCATGCGGTTGCGGCGGCTGAGCCACAGCTCCAGTTCCGGCTCCTCTTCGGCCAGTTGGCGCATCGTCTCCTTGTCGGACGGCTCCCCGTCCAACGTGTCCTTGTCGGGATCGAGGATGTAGATCCAGTCCGCCACGGCTTTCCCCTCGGTCAGGACACTCGGCCCGCGAAAACACAGCTCGGTGCAGCGCCTCATCGTGCCAGGCTCCCGGGACACGCGCGTACACATTTTCGAGTATGCGAGGGCGAGTCGACTTCTGCCGGTGCTCACAAGCATCCCTCAGGCCTGTTGCGCGAACACGCGCAGCGCCTGCCACAGCTGGTCCTCCCCCTCGCGAAGTCACCAGGTGTCCTGGCCGCAACTTGCTGTCGTGCTTGACACACGAGGGGCAGCACCTGCGCCTTCGCGGCGGGCGCGGGTCCCGTGCCCACGCCCACCGCAGGGGTTCAGGGCCTCAGGCGGCCCGGCGCGCCTCCTCCCGGTGACTCCGGATGATCTCCGCGTAGTGGTGGCCGGTGCCCTTGATGGTGCGGGCCTGGGTGCGGTAGTCGACGTGGACGAGGCCGAAGCGCTTGTCGTAGCCGTACGCCCACTCGAAGTTGTCCAGGAGCGACCAGGCGAAGTAGCCGGCCAGCGGGGCGCCCTTGCGGACGGCCGAGGCCACAGCGGCCAGGTGCTCGACCAGATAGTCCTGGCGCTCGGGGTCGTCGACGGTCCCGTCGGGGCGTACGACGTCCGGGTAGGCCGAGCCGTTCTCGGTGACGTACAGCTTGCGCGCGCCGTACTCATGGGTCAGGCGGAGCAGCAGGGTCTCGATGCCGCTCGCGTCGATCTCCCAGTCCATGCCGGTGCGCGGGACGTCCGGGCGGCGGACCGAACGGACGCGGGGGGCCGGGCCGTCCGGGTCGTCGGCCACGTACGCCGGGAAGTAGTAGTTCAGGCCCAGCCAGTCCAGCGGGGCCGCGATCGTCTCCAAGTCGCCCGGTTTCTCGGGGAGTTCGGCGCCGTAGGCCTCACGCATGTCGGCCGGGAAGCCGCGGCCGTGGACGGGGTCCAGCCACCAGCGGTTGACGTGCCCGTCGTGGCGGCGGGCGGCGGCCTCGTCCTCGGGGCGGTCGGTGGCGGCGTACACGGTGGAGAGGTTGTTGACGATGCCGACCTCGGTGTCCGGCGCGGCGGCACGGATCGCCCGGACGGCGAGGCCGTGGCCGAGGAGCAGGTGGTAGGAGGCACGGACGGCTGCGGTCAGGTCGGTGAAACCGGGGGCCATCTTGCCCTCGAGGTGGCCGATCCAGGCCGAGCAGGACGGCTCGTTGAGGGTGGCCCAGTGGGTGACGCGGTCGCCGAGGCGTGCGGCGACGGTGGAGGCGTACGCGGCGAAGTGTTCGGCGGTGTCCCGCTCGGGCCAGCCGCCGCGGTCCTGGAGTGCCTGGGGCAGGTCCCAGTGGTAGAGGGTGACGGACGGGGTGATGCCCGCCTCCAGCAGGCCGTCGACCAACTCGTCGTAGAAGGCGAGGCCCTTGGGGTTGACCGGGCCGTCGCCGCCGGGCAGCACGCGCGGCCAGGCGATCGACAACCGGTAGGCGTTGGTGCCGAGTCGGCGCATCAGGCCGATGTCGTCGCGCCAGCGGTGATAGTGGTCGCAGGCGATGTCGCCGTGGTCGCCGTTGTCGATCTTTCCGGGGGTGTGCGAGAAGGTGTCCCAGATCGACGGGGCGCGGCCGTCCTCGGCGACGGCTCCCTCGATCTGGTACGCCGCTGTGGCCGTGCCCCACAGGAAGTCGTGCGGGAGCGCGGCGAGGTCGATACGGTCGGACACGGAAGTCCCTTCGGAACGGGGGAAGTCGATCACTTGACGGCGCCCGCCGTCAGCCCGGCGACGAGGTAGCGCTGGAGCAGCAGGAAACCGGCGACCACGGGAACGCTGACGACGAGCGAGGCGGCCATGATCTGGTTCCAGTACACGTCGTTGAGCGTGGAGTAGCCCTGGAGCCCGACGGCGAGCGTTCGGGTGGTGTCGTTGGTCATCACCGACGCGAACAGCACCTCGCCCCAGGCGGTCATGAAGGCATACACGGCGACCGCGACGATGCCCGGGATCGCGGCCGGGACCACGACCCGCAGCAGTGCGCCGAGCGGGCCGCAGCCGTCCACGAGAGCCGCCTCGTCGAGTTCACGCGGCACCGAGTCGAAGTACCCGATCAGCATCCAGATCGAGAACGGGAGGGAGAAGGTGAGATACGTGAGGATCAGGCCGCCCCGCGAGCCGAACAGGGCGATGCCGGTGGCGTTGCCGATGTTGACGTAGAGGAGGAACAGCGGAAGGAGGAAGAGGATGCCGGGGAACATCTGCGTCGACAGGACGGTGACCGTGAACACGCGCTTGCCGCGGAACTCGTAGCGGCTGACCGCGTACGCGGAGAAGACGGCGATCACCACCGAACAGACGGTGGCCGCGCCCGCCACGATCAGTGAGTTCACGAAGTACCTGGCGAGCGGGACGGTCGACCAGATGTCGATGTATGGGCGGATCGTCAGGCCGCTCGGCAGCCAGCGGAACTCTCCGGTGACGTCCGCGAGCGGCTTCAGGGAGCTGGAGACCATCACGTAGACCGGCACCAGCACGAACCCGGTGAGCAGGGTGAGGAAGACCCGCCGGGTCCAGAGGAACGAACTCGGCCGGGCCATCGGGGAGTTACGCATCGGCAGTCCTCCGTCCGCGTGAGGTGGCGGCGAGGTACACGCCGGTGACGAACAGCAGGAAGAGCAGGAGGAGAACGGACATCGCGGATCCGGTGCCGAAGTTCCAGGTGACGAAGGAGGCCTGGTAGATGTGGACCGAGATGAGGTCCGCGGCCTCGGGGGCGGCCTTGCCGAACAGGACGTACGGCGTGTTGAAGTCGTTGAACGTCCACAGGAACAGCACCAGGACCAGCACCTGGTTGACGGGGCGCAGCGACGGCAGGGTGATGCGGCGGATCTGCTGCCACACGCCGGCGCCGTCGAGGGCGGCCGCCTCGTACAGCTCCCCGGGGATGTTCTGCAGGCCGGCCATGACGATCAGGAAGGCGAACGGCCAGCCCTTCCAGACGGACACGGTGAGCAGCGCGTAGAAGCTGTTGTCGCCGATCAGCCAGAAGGACGGCTTGTCGGTGAGGTGCAGTTGGTCGTGCAGGACGTGGTTCACCAGGCCGTTGTCGTGCTGGAACATGAACACCCAGGTGATGACGGCCGCGTAGACCGGCAGCGCGTACGGGACCAGGAAGAGCGCCCTCAGCAGGCCGCGGCCGCGGAAGGTGTCCTGCATGCAGATCGCGGCGGCCGTGCCGATCAGCCAGCACAGGCCGACCGACAACAGGGTGAAGGCGACGGTGACGAGGAAGGAGTGCAGCAGCGCCTCGCCGACGGGCGCGTCGAAGTCGACCGACACCTTGTAATTGTCGACGCCGGACCAGGGCGCGGCGCCCCAGTCGCGGATGAAGAACTGGGTGAGCTCCTTGAAGCTCATCACGATACCGATCACCATCGGCACCAGGTGGACCAGGAGTTCGAGGACCAGCGCCGGCAGGAGCAGGAGGTACGGAAGGCCGACGCGCCGGATCCGCCCGGTGCGGCGGCGGGGGTCGCGTGCCGACGCACCGGTGGCGTCCTTGCGCACGGTCCGCCCGCCGGCCTCCGTGGAGACAGTGGTCGTCATCGTGCTCACTTCGCCGGCATCTGCTGCTGGGCCTTTTCGAGCTTGGCCTTCACCGAGTCGGCGGTGACCGGGCGTCCGGCGGCCGCGTCGGCGAACAGGTCCTTGATCGCCGTACCCACGGCCGTCTCGAACTGGGACTCGTCGGCGACCTGTGGCAGCGCGGCGGCGCTTTCCGCGAGGGTGTCCTTCAGGACGGCGTTGGCGGGGGTGTTGAAGGCGGCGTCCGCCTGCGCGGTGGCGACCGGCGGGATGGAGCTGTACGCGGTGTTGAGGACCTTCTGTTCCGCGTCGCTCGTCATGAACTTCACGAACTCGGTGGCGCCGTCGAGGTTGTCGGTGTTCTTGAAGACGGCCAGGTTGATGCCGGCGACCATCGAGTTGACGTTCGTGCCCGCGCCGGGCGTCCCGGACTGCACGGGCACCGGGGCGATGCCGTAGTCGTCCTCACTCATGCCCTGCGACGTGAGGTTGGCGGACGCCGACTGCCACAGCAGCATCGCGTTCTTGCCCTTGGCGAAGTCGCTGACGGACTGGTTCTGGGCGTACTCGGCGTTGCCCGGCGCGATGATCTTGTCGGTCGCCATCAGGTCGACGTACTGCTTGACGGCGGTGACCACGCCGTCGGAGGTGAAGTCGGGCTTGCCGTCGGCGGTGAAGAAGTCGGCGCCGTGCTGCTTGGCGAAGACGAAGGCGTGATGGATGTTCTCCGACAGGTTCGAACCCTCCGCGCCGATGCCCCACTTGCCGCCCTTGGAGAGCATCTTGCCGTCGGCGATCAGCTCGTCCCAGGTGGCCGGCGGCTTCGCGATGCCGGCGTCGGCGAACATCTTCTTGTTGTAGTAGAGCGCGTACGCCATCGAGTAGAGCGGCACCGCGGCAGGGTCCTTGCCCTGTGCGCCCGTCGAGCCGAGCGCCGAGCCGACGAAGCGGTCCTTGCCGCCGATCTTCTCGAAGTTCTTCGCGTCCCACGGCAGCAGCGCCCCGGTGGCCTGGAGCGAGGCGCTCCAGGTGTTGCCGATGTTGAGGACGTCGGGGCCCTGGCCGGAGGTGGTGGCGGTGAGGATCCGGTTCAGCAGGTCCGACCAGGGGACGACCTCCAGTTTCACCTTGATTCCGGTCCGCTTCTCGAACTTGTCGAGTTCGGGCTGGAGGACCTTCTTGTCCACCTCGATGCTGGCGCCCTGGTTGGAGGCCCAGTAAGTGAGCGTCTTCGGCGAGTCGTTGGACCCGCCGCCCGTCGCCGATCCGCCTCCGCAGGCCGAGGCGGCAAGGGCGAGTGACATGGTGACGGCGCCTACGGCCGCGGCTCGGATGCTACGCATGGCTCCTGGTGTCCCTTTCCTGGAGTCGTGACCCCGAGGCAGACCGCGGAAGCGACACCCCGTTCGACTCCCGAAGCCCCTCATGGCTTAATTTAGGACGTGAGTTAAACCTCGGGAGACAGGCGCGTCAAGACATCCGGCAGGGTCGCCCGAGGGAGGCAGCGCACAACGAGGGGGCCGGGCGGGGGCGCGCACCGGCCGGACAGTCTGTGACCTGCGAGGGGAGGGCCGCGGGGGCCCTGTGCAACGGTTGTATTTCACTCGTCACGACGACGCGCCGCCGTACCGTTCGGCGGCGCGTGATGCGCTGTGAGTGCGGGGAGCGCCGCGACGCCGGGTCACGCGGTTTTCTCGCACCGCCGACCAGGCACCGCCGACCAGGCACCGTCAACCGGCAGCCGCGTAGAAGTGCGCCCGCACCCGTCGCAGCCATGCGTCGGCCGCCGCCTCGTCCGGCTGCTCCGGCAGCACGCTGCGGGTCTCCTGGAAGTCCTCCTCGAACCGGCGCAACAGGGGCAGGGCGGTCACGGGGTCGGCCGCGGCCTGCTCGCCGAAGCGGTGGTAGCTCTCGGGGTCCTCGACCCGGATGCTCAACCGGCCGGTCGCGTAGAGCTCGTAACCCTGTGCGCACAGTCGTTTCAGGTGGCGGGCGTGCTTGGCGGTCCGTTTGCGGGTGTCGGAGGAGAACGATCCGTCGCCGCGGCTCTGCAGCTTCCTGAACTGCTGGGTGGCGTAGCCGAGGTAGGCGTCGCGGACCCGTCGGGCGCTCAGGAACGACGCGCGGATCGCGATGAGTTCGTCCCCCAGCGGGGTGCGGACCTCGTACAACTCGTCGGGCAGCCAGGCGAGTTCCATCACGGTCGGATTGCCGCCGAGGGCCAACCGGCACCACTTGGCGGCCTCGTGCAGCGTGCGGTCCGGTGCCGTGCTGACGTGGGACTCCTTCGGTGTGCGCAGGCCGTGCAGGTCATCGGTGGGGGTCGCGAACAGGCCCAGCCGGTCCACGTCGGAGCCCTCGCGGGCGAGTCCGTACGCGGTCGAGCCGACGACGCCGGACAGCAGGATGTTCGTCACGGTCACAGGAGCCCCCGGTGGTGGTCGTGTCTCCGACGCAGGCCGTGCGTGCGGCCACGGGCGCCGTCCCGTGTCCCGCCCCGGGTGCCAGGGCGGCGGGACAGCCATGATGCCGTGCCACGGCCGCCTGTCACCTCGGAATTTCCGGCGCGGCCAGGCGCCTCACGGCCTGCGGGGGCCCTGTGTCCGGCCCTCGTCGTGCCGGCCGGCGTCGGCGAGCAACCGCTCCAGCCGGTCGAAACGCTCGTGCAGGGCGCGCGCGGCCTCGTCCGCCACGCGGTGCGCGCGTCCCCGACGGTCCCGCTCACGGCGGACGAACCAGGTCGCGAGCGCCGCGGTGACCATTCCGTACGTCGTGATCCCGACGATCATCACCACCGAGCCGACGACCCGCCCCCACGGTGTCACGGGGAAGAAGTCGCCGTAGCCGACAGTTGTCGCGGTCTCGATCGACCACCACAGCGCCCTCGGGTACGTGGTCAGGTTGGCGTGACGCGCGCCCTCCTCGGCGGCCACGACGGCCCACGACCCGAGGAGCATCACGACGAGGAGCGCAGTGAGGGCGCCGCCGGCGGCCCTCAGGTGCAGTGACCGTCCCTCGCGGGCGAGCAGCAACTCCATGGCCCTGGCGAGAATTCCGGGCAGCATCCGCACTCCTTCGGCCACTCGGCCCGAGCCCCCGCTCCGGTCCGCTCCGGTCGGCTCTGCTCCGCTCCGGTCCGCTCTGGTCCGCTCCGGTCGGCTCTGCTCTGGACCGGTCCGCTCTGGTCCGCTCCGGTCGGCTCTGCTCCGGACCGGTCCGCTCTGGTCCGGTCCGCTCTGGTCCGGTCCGGTCCGGTCCGCTCCGGTCCGGTCCGGCTCGTTCTGCGTCAGTGTCGGGCGGGGGCCGGGCGGCGGCCTGCCGGGCGTGGCGTTCGAGTTGCAGGGGCGCGGCGCGCGGAGTGCGCTTGAGGAGCGGCGTCGGCGAGAGGACCGTACGCATGTCCATGTCCGACGCGGATCCCGGACCGGTGTCCGAGACGTTCGCGTTCACCTGCGGCGACTGCGGGCACGTCTGGGAGACCGTGTTCCGCGTCATGTTCTTCACCGACCCGACCGACGCCTCGGGACTCACCACCCAGGAGTACGTCGACGAGGAGGGCCGGGCCGTCAGAACGCCCTTGTCCGAGGCGGTCTGCCCCGACTGCGGCAGCCGCAGGGTGCGAGTGACGTCACCCGGTGGCGGCGCGGGCCGAGGGGGCTCCGGGAGCGCGGGCTGAGGGGAGCGGGGAGTCGGGGCGGGGAGTGGGGAGCCGGGGGCGCGGGTTGGGGAGCCGGCGCGCGGAGTGCGGGGTTCAGGTCCGGCGCGCGTTCACCCTTTCGGCGCCGTGCACTGGTCGCCCGCCGGGGCCGGTGGTGCCGTGGTGAAGGGAGCGAACACCAAGCACCTCGGTGGAACATCCACTTCCTCAGGAGGCATCCGTGATGACCCCTCGTCCGTCCCGCCCCGTCCGCGCCCTCGCCTCGGCTCTGGCCGTCGGCACGCTGCTGACCACGGCCGCCTGCTCGGACGGTCACGGCGGTGACGCGGGCGGCCCGGACGTGGTCGCGTCCCCCGTGGCGAAGGAGGCCGGAGAGACCAGGGAGGCCGACACGGCCAAGAAGTCCCCGACCCCGACCCCGACAGCCACGGCGGCCCTCACCAAGGCCCAGGCGCAGACCGCGCTGATCACCGCGGCATTCCTGGAGGACGGGTGGACCCAGGCCAAGGACGCCGACACCTGGCACAGCTCACTGCTCACCGGCAAGGTCGACGCGTCCGCGTTCACCACCGACAAATCGGCCGCCGCCGACTGCCAGCGTCTGATCGACGGCCTCTACGACGAGGACCTCCTGGGCAAGCCGTCCGGGGCCTCGGCGCTCACCGGATTCACCGAGGGCAACTCCCGTCTCCTCTACCAGGTCGCCGCTTACAGCAAGGACGACCTCGACAAGTCGCTGCCCTGGCTGAAGAGCCTCCCCACCAAGTGCGACCAGTTCACCGTGAACAGCTCCGAAGGCGACCGGACCGTTCAGGTCGTGGCGGCACCCCTGCCGAAGGGGAGCGATGTCCGGCAGGCCGTGACCGTGACGGTGCAGGGCAGCACGGGCGGTACGCCCGTCACCCTCGCCCTGGACGTCGCCGCCGTGCAGGTCGGCCCGAACGCGATCACGGTCACCAACGGCGGTGTGGACGGCGTCGATCACGACAGCACGGGGGACGCGGTGCTGTTCGGCACCCAGCGTCTGAAGGACGTGCTCGCCGGGAAGTCGCCCGCGCCCTCACCCAGCCAGTTCGAATGACGCCCTGGACCAGACACCGCCGGAACCTGCAGGACATTGCGGGAACACCAGGAACACCGCCGGAACACCGAGGGACTCCGGCAGAAACCGACCGGATACGGCCGCTTCCCGCCGCTCCGTGTTCGGTGATGCCCTGTGAAGGGCATCGTGCATACAAGGCGGTGCGGCAACGGTGCCGTCCCGCGCGACCATCCGGGGGCAGGAACGTCAACTGCCGTACTCGAGGCTGGTGTCGTGCTTCCGGCGCGGTATCACGGACCCCTACGATTCACCTGCCCCACGGCTACGGACGCGCGGCGGCCGCGGGTGCCGTGTGTGCGATGCGTCCTCGGCCGTGCCGGAGACCGTGCGGGCCCACGACGGAGGGGGGACGAGCCATGGCGACACCGGGACGCGCCCGTCTGCGGTGGCTGCCGGAGTCGGTTCCCACCGTCGTGCTGGGCGCGGCGGGCACGCTGCTCGCCGGTGTGCTGGTCGGGCTGGTGGTGGACACCTCGGCCCTGGTGGACTCGGGCGGCTACCTGTTCGGCGCCGGGTTGCTGCTCGCCGTCGGCCTGTACGGGAGCACGTACGCGATCGATCTCAAGGCGCTGCGTGCCGACCTGACGGGTGTGCTGGCCGCCGTGACCGTGGGTGTGGTGCTGAAGGCGGGGCTGATCGCCGGGACGATGCTGCTCGTCTTCCGCCGGCCCGAGGCGCTGGTGCTCGGTATCGCGGTGGCCCAGATCGATCCGCTGTCCGTCGCCGCGCTCGGCCGCGGCGGGCGGATGTCGCCGCGTGCGCGGTCGTTGCTGTCGGCGTGGGCGTCGTTCGACGATCCGATGACGGTGCTGCTGACGCTGTACCTCGCGGGATACGCGTACACGGCCGCGGGACACGAGGGTGCGCCCGAGGTCGCGGGCGGCGGCGGGGGCGGATATCTGACCGGGCTCGGTCTCAACGCCGCGTTGCTGGCCGGGGTGTCGCTGCTGTGGTGGGCGGGGCGTCGGGTGGCGGGCCGGGTGCCCGACACCGGGTCCGCCCGGCGGACGAAGGGCGCCGCGACGGTCCTGCTCGTGGTGGCGATGCTGGTGCTCGCGGCGGCGCGGCAGTTGATGCTCGCGGTGGCGTTGGCTGGGCTGGTGGTGCGTTCCACGGTCCTCGGCAGGGCCCTGGAGCGTGCGGTGGGTGGTGCGTTCCTCGCCGCGTTCCTGGCGCTCGGACTGCTGCTCGCGCACGGGGTGTCGTGGTGGCCGGGATTCGTTCTGGGTGCGGCGGCGTTCGGGGCGCAGGCGGTGGTGGCCCTTGGGGTGATGCCGCTGTTCGTACGTGGTCTGGAGCGCCGTGACCGGATCGCGCTGGGCCTGGGACAGCAGAACGGCATCACGGCCGTGCTGATCGCGCTGACCCTGGAACGTGACTTCCCCGGTACGGCCGCCACGGTGGGCCCTGCCGTCGTCACGGTGAACGTGCTGCACGGCGCCTCCCAGGCGCTGCTGGCCCGTTCGCCCCGGCTGCGGTGGCCGCTCGCCCGTGGGGAACTCGGCGCGGCCGATGCGCGTCACTCCCGGCACGACCGGCGGGGGGCGGACGAGAAGTCGGTCGCGTAACCGCGGCGGGCGGCGGCCGGGGGGCGTGGGCGGTCCCCGGCGGCGAGGGTCGTACGAAGTCAGCGATGTCGACAGGGCCGACGGGGCCGACGGAACCGACGGATCATACGAAGCACCGGTGCCACGGGGCGGCCGGACGGGGAGAGGCGTATGAGGCAGGGGACGGGACACGGTCGGCGGGGGGCACCGAACGGTGGCCGCGCGCCCGGCATCCGGCCGACGGAGCGCGCCACCGCACCGCCGCGCGGGTCACGGTCCCCTGCTCGCCGCGTCCACGGGTTCACGGCGGTCCGCGGGGCGGCAGTGTGCGGGGCGGCGCTGCTGCTGGCCGCCGCGACCGCTCCGGCGTCCGCCGCTCCGTGGTCCGCCACTGCGGCGGCGTCCGGGGAGCGGGACGTGCAGTTGGTGTACTGTCTGGCCGCCGCG
The DNA here is from genome assembly GCF_042896175.1 of Streptomyces sp. NPDC001315. Lineage (NCBI taxonomy): Bacteria > Bacillati > Actinomycetota > Actinomycetes > Kitasatosporales > Streptomycetaceae > Streptomyces > Streptomyces sp. NPDC001315. The sequence continues at coordinate 391,911 of NZ_JBIAWZ010000005.1, forward strand.
CATCGCGACGATCTCGTCGCGGCCGCGGTGGCCCTGGGGCTGCTCGTGCCGGGCGGAGCGGCGGGGCAGGACTCGGTTCGCCCCGTGGGGTCCGGCGGGCGCATGACGCTCCAGCGGTGGGCCGAGCGGCGTGAGAAGGACTTCTCGCGGGCCTGTTCGGCGTTGATGGCGGCCGGGGCCGACTCCCGGGAGCCGGCCGCGCAGGGCTCCGACGGCGACGGCTGGTTCGTGACGTTCCTGAAGGGGCTGCCCGTGCTGGCGGTGGGTGCGCTGCTCACCCTGGGCGGTCAGTTGTCCGAGCGTGTCTCGTCCGAACGACGGCAGCTGCGGCAGCGGTTGCGGACCGACGAGGCGGCGTTCAGGGGGGCGGCGCGGGCGTATCTGGCCGCCTACGAGGATGATGCGGACGCGGACCACGCGGCCGTCCGGTCGGCGCGTGAGGCGTTGGCCGGGACGCTGTTCCAGGTGCCGGGACCGGCGGCGCGGCGGCGGGCCGCGGGGCTGGCCGTCGAGGGGCTTCCGCTGGCGGAGCCGCTGCCCTCGTCGCGTGAGGGCCTGGTGCTCGGTACGGAGGACCGCGCCCGTGAGGCGCGGGCGGCGGGCGATGCCGTGGACCGCGTGCCGCGCTCGGTGTCCGGCCTCGACCGCGGTGTCGCGCACTGGGGTTGGCGCACGGTACGCGAGTGGCGGGTACGCCGTCTCGAGCCGGGAGCGGCCGTATGACCCGGCCGGTTCAGGACAACCCGTACGGCGTGTACGTGCCGGGCAGCAAGGACAGGCTGCCGTGGCTGCCGCCGCCGCTGCTGGACGACCATCCGCTGGTGCCGTGGGCGGAGGAGAGCCACGCCGGTCAGTGGGTGGACGTCGATCACGCGCTGGATCAGGTGAAACAGTTCGAGCAGTGTCTGGAACGGCTGCCGGAGATGATCCTGCCGAAGGTGGACATGGGGCACCTGGTGGTGGTGACCGGTCCGGTCGGCATGGGCAAGACCACCCTGATCCACCGGTGCGTACATCTCGCCCGGCAGCGGCTCGAGCACTTCGCCCGGCTGGCACCGCCGAACTCCGGGCGGCCGGGGGTCATCCGGCCGCCCCGCCCGTATGTGGCGATGACCGGCGGGTACGACAACCGCGCGAACGGCATCAGCACGGACGCTCGGGGGCAGTTCGCCTCGACCCAGGACATCAACACCGCCCTCCGCAACAAGATCGTCGAAGAGCTGGGCGGCCACTTCCCGGACAAGGCGTTGCAGCGGGTGCGGACCGAACAGGACGTCCACCAGGCGTTCCTGGGGCTCAGCAGGCTGCTCGCGCAGCAGGACGCGCTGCTGCTGGTCCTGGTGCCGCACATGGACTGGCGGGACGACATGGGATCCGTTCGCACGGACTTCCTGAGGACCTGTCTGAAACATGCGCGGAGCCGGATCGTACTGTTCGTCGAGGTGTGTCACCACGATCCCGAGAGGGCGCACGAAGTGGTCGAGGAAGTCTGGCCCGACACGGCCCTCACCCATCTGAAACTCGGCAGCCTCACCTCGGAGGACACCGTGAAGTTCAGTCAGTCCGCCGTCCGCGGCGAGCACCCCGACCCCGACGCGCCGAGCCACTCCAGGGAGTGGCTCACCTCCGACGTACGGCAGTTGCGCAAGAGGTACTTCAGCATCGCGGAGGAGCGGAGACGCACGGGTGGCGAGGTCCAGGTCACCGCGGCCGACCTCGGCGCCCCCGCTCTGGATGTGACGGCCATGGCCCGCAATCCGTCCGCCGTCGTCCCACCGCCCAGACGGCACGATGCCCCGCCGGGCTCCTGACCCGGCCCAGCACCCCCGCGTCTTCCCGCGGTCCCCGCGATTCCCGCCCCCAGCGATCCCCGCATCCGCCCGCCGCTCGGAACGCCGAAACCGGACACACGAGGAGTGCCATCGTGGCCCCAGACACCAACGCGGCCCTAGACAGTGGAGACCTCTGGCACGAGAACCCCTTCCCGCAGATCCCGGTCGTGCGCCTCGGTCCGGCGTCCGACCTGGGAAACCCGGCGGTGCGGGGGGCCGACTCGGGCAACGCCCACATCAGCACCCCGCTCGTCGAGGACCTTCGGGCGCTCGTCGACGACTACTTCGCGCCACCCGCCGCGCCCGGTCGGCGCGGCCGGGCCGTAGCCCTGGTGGGCGGGTTCGGCCTGGGCAAGAGCCATGCGCTGCGGCGGACGTACCAGACGGTGCGCGAACGGCATCCCGAGGCGGCGATGTGGATCGTGGACGAGCCGGCGCAGGACATGGGGCGCCTGTACCGCGACCGGCTGCGCGGTCCCGGCGACTCGGCGCAGGGGCGTCAGGCCTTCGAGGAGCTGGTGCGGGACTACTACGCGTACGTGACGGCGGGCTGGGTGAGTGCGCAGGACGACGATCCGCGCCGGGACACGCTCCAGGAGATCGCGACCGGGCTGCGCGAACGCGCGCTGGATCCGGACAAGGTGGTGGCGGCGCTGCGCTACGACCCCGAGGTGATCCACGCCGATCTGCGGGGCACGCTCGGCGAGGTCACGGAGCATCGCAGGTTCGCGACCGCGTTGGCGCTGCTGCTGGAGGCGCCGTTCAAGCGGATGGTGTGGAACTGGCTCGGTGGCGAGGAGCCGGCCGAGCCGCTGCGCGAGCGGGGTATCACCGAGGCGATCGGCCCGTCCGGCGGCGGGTCGGGCAACGCGGCCGGGATCGACCGGGTGTTCGACGCGCTGGCGGTGCAGGGCTTCCTGCACGGCCGGGTCGGCACCGCGTACGTGCTGCTGCTCGACTCTCTGGAGAAGGTGCTGGACTGGCCGGAGGAGAGCCGGCGCACCTTCATGGACGCCTTCGAACGTCTCGTCAACATCTACACGAGCCATGGCGGTCTGCTGGTGTTCTGCACCTCGCCCGAGGGGCTGCGGGCGCTGCGGCCGAGCATGCACGAGCGGGTGGTGCAGTTGTGGCCGACGGGCCTGAGCGACGAGCACACCCGGGAGCTGGTGGCGAAGTACCTCGCGGCGAGCGGGGAGGGGGCCGCCGCCGGGACGCCGGCCACGGGACCGTTCGAGGAGGAGGCGCTGCGGCTGCTGCACGAGCTGACCGAGGGCGTGCCGCGCGAGGTGCTCAAGGTGTGCCGGCTGGCATGGCAGCTCAGCGAGGAGCCCGAGCATCCCGACGACACCGGGGACACCGGGGATCCGGACGACTCCGAGAGCCCTCGGGTCCTGGTGGTGCGTCAGGTGACCGGGGCGACGGTGCTGAAGGCGGTACGGCAGCTGCACGAGCAGGTGTCGTACCGGCAGGTCCTCAACGATGTGCACGACGCGCTGGACCTGGGGCAGTGGCGGATCGCCTCGCGCGATCCGGTGCCGGCGCGGCTGTCGCGTTCACCGGGCGGCCTGGACGAGGTCGTCCACTGGCTGTCGCCCGCCCCGAACGCGTACCTGGCGGTGATCCACACCCGGTCGGTGCTGCTCGCCGGCGACGCCGAACGCATCGCGACCCATGTACAAGGGCTGCGCAGCGCGGTACGTCCGGGGCGGTTCGAGGCGCTGCTGGTGGTCAACGGGCTGGTGTCGCAGGCGATGCAGGACCGGCTCGGCCGGTCGATCGGCTCACGGCCGCTGGTGTACCGGCAGGGCGGGTTCGCGCAGAGCGTGCACGAGGCGCTGTTGCAACTGGAGCGGCGCCTGGTGGAGGAGCAGCGGGAGGGCGATCTCGCCGAGCTGGGCGAGCGGATGCGCCGCGACCTGGAGCAGCAGCAGACGGCCCACCTCGACGAGCTGCGTCGCGCTCTCGCGGCGCTGACCGCGGAGGCGCAGCCGGGGGCGGCCGTCCCGTCGGCGGCGACGGCGTGGCCCGCGGGTGAACCGGACGGCGGTGTCGCGGAGTTGCCTGTTCCGGTGCGGCGCAGGTTCCGTGACGCGCTGGCGATGCTGGAGACGGTGACGCGGCGGGTGGCCGGCCGGGCGGTGAACCGGCGGGCCGCGGCGACGCCCGCGGATCTCAGCGTCCTGGGCTGCGCCACGCTGGTGCGGGAGCTGACGGAGGACTTCCGGGGTGCGGTCGCGGCGTGGGCGCGCAGCGCGATGCCGGGTGCGCCGACCGAGCTCCAGCTGAGCGAACTGCGCCGGATCTGCCGGGAGTACGAGTGCGCGGTCGAGGTGCTGCCGGTGCATCTGCTGGGTGGCGCCGAGCACCGGCATCCGCTGACGCCGGCGCGCACCGTGGAAATCCTCGCGGAGGAGGTGTGGGGCTCCCTCAGCGCGGCCGGCGTGCCGTGAGCCGTCCGGCCGTCCGGAGTTTCGACGGGATGGCCGTACGGCGGATCGACGCGATGGCCGTACGGTGGTTCAACGGGCCGGCGGTGTCGTGACGCCGCCGACGGCTCCGGCCAGGCCCCACAGTCGGCGTTCGGCGTTGTCGACCTGCCGCTGGTCGAGGGTGACGCCGAGGACGAAGGCGCCGGGCGAGGTCCAGTGGACGTACACGGCGCCCTCCTGTACGTCGAGGACGAGCCGGTCCACGGGGGCACGGCCGGGAACGGGCGGAGCGACCAGGGCGAGTGCGTCGGTGAGGCGGACCAGGTGGCCGCGCAGACTGCGCGAGAGGTCGCGGTAGGCGGTGCGCCGGGTGCGGACGCTCACGCCGATGAAGCGCGGGCCGAGTTCGTGGGCGTCGAAGACGTCGCCGACGCAGACCAGGCTCCAGTCGCGGTAGTAGCCGGCGTACTGCAGGTCGGTGGTGTTCACATGGGTGCGCCACAGCCCTCTGAGCCGCTCCTCGTACACGGCGTCCGGTTCGGCGGCCGTTCCGAAGTCGACGTGCGGGCCCTCGGGCCCCGCTCCCGTGCGCAGGTGCGCCTTGGCCTGGGGGTCGCCCCCGGGCAACTCGTCGGGCAGCGAGTGGACCTCGGTGCGGATGCGGGTGACGAGGTGGTTCATGGCGGCGTCCATGGCCGGCACGCCGTCGGGCAGGTCCGTCACCGCGGCCAGGAACTCGCCGGGGCGGGCGCGTCCGCCCCACAGGCCGCCGCGCGCGTTGCCGACGACGGTGCGCATCAGTTCGCCGGTGCCCAGCGGCCGCAGGACCGCGCCGAGGTCCTGGGCGCACAGCAGCAGCCGGCTGCCGGGCAGCGCCTCGCTCGCGTCCTCTTCGCCCAGCTCGGTGACCAGGCTGCTGAGCGGGGCGCGGGGGAAGCGGAAGACGGTGAAGTCGAGGATGCCGTTGCTGTAGTGGGACAGGGAGCGGATCTGGGGTGTCCCCGCGACCTCCTCCTCGCACAGCGCGGTGATCCGGCCGTGGCGCTTGCCGGTCCAGTGGGACTCCTTCAGCGTGTCGGTGCGGTGGGGTGCGGGGGCTGCCACGGATGCTCGCCTTTCAGTGGGTGAGTGCGGGGCTGCGTGCGGCCGGTCGGCACCGGCGGTGCGCTACACGTCGGGCAGTTCCAGGTCGATGTCGTAGCCCGACGGGGGTGACGGGCGGGCCGGATCGGTGGCGGTGAGCCGGTCGAGGTGCTGGCTCACCCGGCGTCCGTCGGGCCGGTGCGCGACGCCGAGGTCGCGCAGCCGGGTCAGCGCGGCCCCGGCCAGTACGGCCGCCTCGTCCGGGCGGCCGTCGGCGGCGAGGGACGCGGCGAGGGAGTTCTCCGCGGCGGCCACCCAGGGGTGGGCCTGGCCCAGCTTGTGGCCGAGGAGGTTCAGGGCGCTGCGGCCCACCTCCTCCGCCAGCCGCAGCTCGCCCGTGGCACGCAGATAGACACCGTGGCGCACCTGACACAACGCGGTGTACGGGTGGCCCGCGCCGAACCGCCGGGCGAGGGTGTCCCCGCACTGCCGGGCCTGCTGTTCGGCCTCGTCGGCCTTGCCCAGGGCGTGCAGGTCGGCGGCGTAGCTGAACTGGCAGCGCAGCGTGTCGAACCGGTCGGCGCCGAAGCGGCCGATGTACAGGCGCAGCGCCCGCCGGTCGCGTTCGTGGGCGAGTTCGTAGCCGTAACGCGGGTCCTTGACGGCCGGGAAGCCGTCGGCGAGGCGGCGTTCGCTGACGGCGAGGCCCACCTCGATCTTCAGCCGCTCGCCGTCCCAGGTGTCGCCGTACCGGCGCAGCCGCTGGCGCAGCAGGTCGTGGGCCTCGCCGGTGCGGCCGGCGGAGCGGTAGAGGTAGGCGAGCAGGTCGGCGCTGTCCCAGGCGACTTCGTCGTCGGTCCCGCCGACCGCCTGCCGGTAGCGGAAGCGCTCCTGGAGCCGGGTCAGGGCGCGGGCGACGCGGCCGGTGAGGGCCTCGGTGAGGGCGACGTTGTGCTCGACCTGGATGGTGGCGGGGTGTTTCCAGCCGAGCAGCAGCTCCAACCCCTCGAGGGCGGGGCGCAGTTGCAGCAGGGCGTCGTCGAACCGGCCGAGCGTGCGCAGGGTGGCGGCGTAGGAGTCGGCGGACAGCAGGGTGCGCGGGTGGGTGATGCCGAGGAGCCTGCGGTGGCCACCGAGGGCTTCCTGGGCGAGCCGGCGGGAGGTGTCGTAGTCGCCGCGCAGGCGGTGGGCGCGGGCGGTGAAGTTGAGCAGGCGAAGGTACTCGGGCGACTGCTCGTCGCCGTCGGCGCGCCAGCAGTCGCGGGCGTGTCCCGCGATCTCCAGGAGCCGGTCGAGGTCGGCGGACTCGGCGCGCTGGCCGAGGGCGCCGAGGTGGCGCAGCAGCGAGCGGCGCACCCGGGGCCGGGGGTCTTCCCACAGCCTCAGTGAGTACACCTCGCGGGCCCAGTCGGCGGGCAGCTCCTGGTGCTCCTGCGGGGCGTACTCGGCGAGGATGCCCCGCAGCACCGACTCGATGTGGCGGCGTTCCGCGTCGCCCATGCCGGCCCGGATCAGGTCGCGCAGGCCGTGGTGCTGGGCGAGGGGCTGCTCGGCGCGGTCGAAGTCGACGTCGAGGAGGCCGACCTGGGCGAGGGCCCACAGGGCGACGCTCACCATGTGCTCGTCGGGCAGTTGTACGTCGTCGGGGTGGCGGGTGCCGGGGGTGCGCGGCTGGTCGGCGTCGTCGTCGCGGGCCAGCTCGGACAGGATGCGGCGCGAGCGCAGCAGTTCCAGGCCCATGCCGCGGCCGGTGAGCAGGGACGCGGCGTCCAGCAGCCAGCCGAGGGCGTCGAGTTCGGGGCTCTCCGCGCGCCAGGCGGCGGCGCCCGGGGTGGACTGTACGACGCGCCGGGCGACGCGGACCATCACGGCGACCGGGGACGCGCCTTCGGTGTGGCGCAGGAGTTCGGTCTTGCCGGCGCGGTACTCGGCGAGCACGTCACCGACGGCGTCACGCAGGGCGGCGTCGGGGTTCATGTGGTCGTCGCGGCGGTGGACCGCGGCGCGCTCGGCGAGGCAGTGGGCGGCCAGGTGCAGGGCGTGCGGGACGAAGTCCACGACGCTGCCGAGCTGTCCGGCCTGCTGCTCGGTGATCTCCGGCACCCGGTCGGCGAGCAGCGCGCGGCTCTCCTCGGGGGTCATCGGGGGGATGGGGAAGGGGGTCAGGTGCGGTGGGCGGGTCTCGGGGACGCCGACCGTGTGGGGGGTGTCCGCCGGGCTCTCGGACTGCGGGGGAAGGCGGCTGGTGATGAGGACGTGGCCGCGCTCGTGCGGCACCGGCAGCAGTCCGTACAGGGAGGCGGGGTCGGTGACGCCGTCGTAGACGAGAAGCCAGCTGCCCAGGTCGTCGTCGGGTCGGGACAGTCTGGTCAGCAGCCGGGAGACGCCGGCGTCGTCGCCGTCGGTGCCGAGCCGTTCCTCGGGGCTGCCGAGGCGGTCGGCGAGCCGGGCGAGGCCGCGCTCGACCCGCTGCCGCTCCCAGGAGCGCACCCACCACACGACGTCGTAGCCGGCACCGTAGCGGTGGCACAGCTCGTGCGCGGCATCGCTCTTGCCCCAGCCGCTGGGCCCGTGCAGCACCAGGCAGGTGCCGTCGAGGCCGGCGGTGCGCAGTTCGTCGTCGAGCCGGGCGAGCAGGTCGCCCCGGTCGACGAAACCGCCGCCGCGCGCGGTGACATTGGTGGTCTCGGGCAGGCGCGGGAAGCGCGCCGCGCCGCGGGGGGCGGCGTGCTCGAGGGTGCCGAGGCCGAGGCCCGTGTACAGCAGTCGCAGCGCCTCCTCCTCGGTGGTGCCGCGCAGGTCGATCCGCTCGTGGTGCGCGGCCTCGGTGTGCGGGAACGGCTCGTCGACCAGCACGATGCGTACGTCGGTGTGGGAGAGCGCGCCGATCTGGGCGAGGAGCGTCTCGTCGGCGTCGTCGGGCGAGAGGAACAGCAGGGCGCCGCCGGGATCGGGGCGTTCGCCCGTGTAGGTGTCGGCGCGGCGCAGTTCGGTGCGCACTCCTTGGGCGGCGAGCCGGTCGCGCACCCAGGCGGCCCAGGGCGCGTGGCGGGCGGAGTGGACGACGGTGACATCGGTCAGCCGCGTGGTGCGGCGGTCGCGCAGCCAGTCGGCGAGCCGCTCGTAGTAGGGGCGCAGGCCGGTGACGGTTCCGGCGTCCTCGGCCTCGACGGCGAGGCTGCGGCTGTCCTGGTACATCGGGTTGTACGGGATCTCCAGGAAGGGGATGTCGCCCTCCCCGAGTGTGCGGGCGATCGGGCCGAACTTCCGGCGTACCCGCTCACGCGCGTTGCGCAGCCGGTCGTGGACGCCGACGTCGCTCTTGAGGCCGAGGGTGAGCAGCCGGACGGGGCGGCCGGCCCGGCGCGCCGTCAGGTCCTCGGCGAGGGCGGCGGCTCCGTCGATGGACCAGGCCGTCATGGCGAAGCAGACGACGAGCGCGTCGGCGTAGGCGGCCGGCCGGGTCGCCTCCGCTGCTTCGGGTGTGTCGGGGACCGGCGCCTCGATCAGGACATGGTCGTAGGAGGCGGCGACGGGGTTCTCCGCGAGAGCGGCCAGCGACGGGCCGCCGGTGGTGAGCGTGTGGACCCGGCCGGGTTCGGGTGGGAGCAGCGGTGCGGGCGGGCCGACGGCGCCGGAGCGTCCGTTGACGAGGAGGACGCTGCGGTTCGCCTCGGCGAGGACGTCGGCGGCGTTGCGCAGGGTGGTGCTCAGGCCGAGGTTCTCGGAGGTGGCGAGAAAGACGGCGAACGGACCTGGCCGGTCAAGGGGGTTGACGTCTGGCATGACCTCTCCGCTCGGCGCGGCGCGACAGGGAAGGACGGAACCAAGGGCAAATAAACCAAGGGCGAATACCGACAAAACGGACGTACGAGGGTGTCAGTATAGGGGCGCGCCGCGCACCGGGCGCTCATGCGCTCTCCTTGTGCCCGGTGACGAACGGGTCGCCCTCCGCGCAGCCGGCGTACACCCGGCGCAGTACCGCGCCGAGGACGGACTCCGGCAGGGCGGCGACGTCCTCGGGCGCGAGTACGGTGAGGTCCAGGACGACGGACTCGACGTCGGGCGCCGGCTCGCCGCCCCCGCCCGTGCGGGCCTCACCAGGGGCGACGCCTTCGGCTGCTGCCATGGTGGCCACTCCATGAGGTCTCGTGGGCCGCCGTGGCGGCCCTCCGGGCGCCTGCGCGTGCGGCAGGCTACGGGATGTCACTTTCAGCGTAGCGCCGCGGCCCGCCCCGGCGGCAGCGGCCAGAGCTCTCCGGCTGGTGCCAACTCCCGCTCGCACGGTGGATGTTGGCTCGCCCGTTGACTCATTCGTGATGTTGACGCTGGACGCGCCACGAACGAATACTGGTCGGACGGAGTGCGCCGCGGACCGTGCCGGGCCGGGTCCGCTGCGTACGCCTTCGGGGGGAAGCGGATGAGTCGACCGCCACTGCGCCATGCCGAGCCGCCCTGGCCGAGGGCCGCCGACGTGGAGGCATCACAGGCCGCGGGCTGGGTGCCGTACCCGTTCCACTCCTTCGTCCTGAAAGTGCACAGCCGCTGCGACCTGGCCTGCGACTACTGCTACATGTACCGCTCGCACGACCAGAGTTGGCGCACCCAGCCACGCACGATGGCCCCCGCGACCGTGGCCCGCACCGCCGAACGCATCGCCGCACACCTGTCCGCGCACGGGCTGACCGAGGCGGGGGTGGTCCTGCACGGCGGCGAGCCCCTCCTCGTCGCCGACGCCGAACTCGCGCGTACGGTACGGGTGTTGCGTGCGACGGTCGGTGACGGCGTGCGACTTCACCTCTCGTTGCAGACCAACGGTGTACGACTGACCCGGCAACGCCTCGACCTGTGCGGCGAGTTGGGCCTGCGCATCGGCGTGAGCACCGACGGGGGGCGTGCCGCGCACGACCGGCACCGGCGCGGCGCGGACGGCCGCGGCAGCCACAGCCGGGTGCAAAGGGCGCTGCGCCTCCTCGCCGAGGATGCCTACCGCCCGCTGTTCGGCGCACTGCTGTGCACGATCGACCTGCGCAACGACCCGGTACGCGCCTACGAGGACCTCCTCGTCCACCGGCCGCCCGCGATCGACTTCCTCCTCCCCCTGGGCAACTGGCACACCCCGCCGCCGGGACTGGACCCCGTCGGACGGCACACCCCCTACGCGGACTGGCTGTGGGGCGTCTTCGAGCGCTGGTACGGCGCCCCGGCCCGGGAGACCCGCGTACGGCTCCTCGACGACCTGCTCGCGCTCCTGCTCGGCGGCACCCCGCAGACGGAGTCGCTCGGCCTGTCCCCCGTGCGGTACGCGGTCGTGGAGACGGACGGCTCCCTCGCCCAGGACGACACCCTGCGCACCGCCTACGACGGCGCCGCCCGCACCGGACTCGACATCCGGCGCGACTCCTTCGACGACCTCCTGCACCACCCCGGCGTCGCGGCCCGCCAGTGGGGCGCCGACGGCCTGTGCGCCGAGTGCCGGGCCTGCCCGCTGCACCGGGTGTGCGGCGGCGGCCACTACGCGACCCGTTACCGCCACGCCACGGGGTTCGCCAACCCCAGCGTCTACTGCGCCGAACTGACGGAACTCATCGGCCGGGTACGGCACCGGCTGAGGACGGATCTGGTGGGTACGGGCCTGGTGGGGGCGGACCCGGGTGCGGGCCCGGCGCCCAGGGCCGGAGGGCCGCGGGAGAGGTGGCGGGCGACTTCCGGGGTGGGGTGGCGTTCGGCTCCGCGTGAGGAGCGGGGCCCGACTCCGGGGCAGGGGCCGTCGGCCGACGGACGGCAAGGTTCGCATCCCGCGCGGGAACACGCCCCACCACCCGATCAGGGGCGAAGCCCGGCACCGGGACGATGGCAGGAACCGGGTGCGACGGGCGCGGAGGTGGCATGACGCCGTTGCCGCATCGTATGCCGGGCGCGCTGTTCGACGCGGTCGCCGCGGGCGGTGGCGGGGCCGGGTCCCTGCGTTTGCTGGCCCGCGCCGAGCACAGCCGCCGCCTGGCCTGCGCGTACGCGGTGACGGCCGCCGCCCGTGAGGCCAGCGGCTCCGTGGCCGAGGAGGCCGGGCGCGCCTGGGAGCTGTTCACCGCCGCCACGCGCGCGGCTCCCGACGCGACGGCGGCCGTTCTGACCCACCCGGCGGCGGGGCCCGCCCTGTTCGGGCTGCTCGCGCACCTGACGCGGGGGGAGGATCCGGAGCGGTCGCCGGTGAGCTGGTACACGGCGCTGGCCGCGGCCGCGGCGGTACGCGCGGGGCTGCCGGGACGGGTGGAGTGGCCGGTGGACGGGCCCTGGGTGGCGCTGCCCTCGCTCGGCCGGGCCCATTTCCCCGGGGCCGGCTCCGGGGGCCGGGCCGAGGTGCGCATCGACGCGGCCGGCCGGGCCCGGATCACGCTGGACGGACAATCCCCCGACGACGCTCCCGTGACGGTGCCCGCGTCTCCGTACCGCAGCGAGGGCCGCTGGCACGGCGCACACCTGCTCACCACCCTCGACTCCGGCGTCCCGCTGCTGCTGGACGTCCTGGACCAGCCGGGCTTCCCGAACGCGGTGCGCTGCCCCGACGGCCTGGGCGCCGACGAGGTGCGCCGCTGGTCGGCGGTGGCGCAAGAGGCCTGTGGGCTGCTGCACGCGGACCATCCGGAGCTGTACGCGGAACTGGCGGCGGGGGGCCGCCTCCTGGTGCCGCTGACGAACCCGGGCCGTGGAACCGTGAGCGGGAGCAGCGCGGAGACGTTCGGGTGTGTGGCGATGTCCCGGCCGACGACGGCGACGGGGTTCGCGGTGACCGTGACACACGAGATGCAGCACAACAAGTTCGCGGCGGTGCTGCACCTTTTCGACCTGCTGGAGCCCGGCGGCCCGGAGCGCTTCTACGCACCCTGGCGCCCCGACCCGCGGCCCCTGCTCGGTCTCTTCCACGGGGCGTACGCCCATCTCGGCGTGGCTCGCTTCTGGGCTCGCCGACGCGAGACGGAGCCGGACCCCGGGCTGCGGGCGGAGGCGCACGTCCAGTTCGCGCGCTGGCGCCTGGCGGCCCGGGAGGCGACGCTCGTGACCCTGGCCTCGGACCGGCTCACCCCACTGGGCCACCGCTTCGCCGACCGTATGCTGCATACACTCGACGCCCTGTGTCGCCTGCCGGTCCCCGCGAGTGCCCAACACCGCGCCGAATCCACGGCCCACGCGCACCGCGCCGCATGGCAGGACCGGAACGGGAACGCGGACGGACGGAGCACGGACCCGGAGATGCGAAAGGCCCCTGATGAACAGGGGTCTCAGCTGTGTGTCCGAGGGGGAGTCGGCCCGGGAGCCCACGGGTCACGCCGCTGACCACGGAATGGGATGGAGGTGCGAGACCTCCTCCACGACCAGGCCGAACGCCCACCCGGGACACTCGCCCGGGCAGCTTCAGGAGCACCGCCGACAACGCCGATCGCGGAACACGGCCGTGTCGGACACTGCTCGCGGAGCCGGAGAGAGGGCCGCGGAGTCAGACGGATGTCTGATCCTCCGACCGTGGAGGACAAGGTGGGCGGCACCCTGGAGGAAGAGAGGGTGTGAAGGCGGGAGCGGAGGCGTGATGCGGACCAGCGACGAGATCTATCACCGGGTCCGCTGGGACCCGCGGTTCGACCCTGCGCGGTTCGTGCTGGGGATCAGCCAGCGCGGGGATGCCCTCAAGCGTATCCCGCTGCCTTCCTTCGTGCCCGGGGGCGACATCCCGTGGCACCGGGTGGTGTTCATCGAGGCGGACGGCGAGGTGGTCTGGGACCGGGCCACGGGTGTGGACCGCATCGACGCGTCGGGCGCCGGCCGGGTACGGGAACCGCGAACGGACCTGAGCTTCGACACGAGCTCCCGCAGGGGCGAACCCGCCGGCGTCCTCGACGTATCGCCGACAGCCCGCACGGCAGTGGCCTGGATCCCGCCCGCGGAGCTGTGGCCGCCGATCCAGGACATCCGCCGGGACTACGATCCGCAGATCCACCGCTGGCCGCCGCACGTCAACGTGCTCTTCGGCTTCGTACCGGAGTCCGACTTCGAGCGGGCTGCCCCGCTGCTCGCGGCGGCAACGGCCGAAACGCCGATCTTCACCGCCCGGCTGGAGGGGGTGCGGACCTTCCGGCACAGGGCGTACTTCACCGTGTGGCTCGACCCGACGGCGGTCGGCAAAGCGCCATGGGCGGACCTGCACCGCGTACTGCAGCAACGGTTCCCACGCTGTCGTGGGGCCGCCAAGAACTTCACCCCGCATCTGTCCCTGGGCCGGACCCGGGATCCGCGGCAAGTCACCGCCGACTGCGCCACCCGGCTCGCCGCCATGACGGCGACCGTCTGGGAACTCGTCCTGCTCTCACGCAGGGGCAACGGGCCGATGCGGCCACGGGCCACGGTCGCCCTGCGCACGGGCGAGGTCCGCCGGCTGCCCGCACCCGGCCCCGAAGCGCCGGGCACGGAGGACACGGCCTGGCTCTCCGTGATCACCGACAGGTGAGGCACACAGCCAGATGAGGCGAAACGCCGCCCGGGGCACCAGCGGTCCGGCGAGCCCCTCGCCGGCGCGCTCCTCTCAGGAGCCCGCCCCTGCAACCCCACCGGCGGACGCTTCCCGGCGACTGACAACGCCCCGCCTCGTCACTCACCCGAACAGAGCAATCACGAACCGTTATCGCCTTGTCCCCATTGGCCCGTGCCCCATTCGGAGTTGCGTCCGCACGGGGGACATGAGGCCGTAGGAGTCGTGTCCCGCTGGATCTCACCCTCAGGAGGAGACATGGGCACGAGGAACAACGGCCAACCGGCCGACAAGCTGAGCGTCGTCTTCACCGTCCGAGTGATCGAGGGCGGCGAGCAGGGATTCCTGGATCTGTACGACCAGCTCCGCAAGTCCGTCGCCCGGACCCCCGGCCACATCGTCGAGAGGCTGGGAGCACCCGTGGACGACTCCCGGCAGTGGGTCATCAGCAGCGAGTGGCAGACGGCCGAGCACTTCTTCGCCTGGCAGCAGAGCGCGGAGCACCGCGCACTGGTGGCCCCGCTGCGCCAGTGGGTCGACTCGACGCAGTCGCTGCGGTTCCGAGTCGTCAAGGAGACCAAGGGAGTGACGTCATGACGCGCACCACCAACGGCCCCGTCGCCGTACTCGGGCTCGGCACGATGGGCACCGGCCTGGCCGCCCGCCTCCTCGACCGGGGAATGCAGGTCCGGGTCTGGAACCGTACCCCGGAGCGGGCCGAACCGCTTGCCGAGGCAGGCGCCTTCGTCGCCCCCCACCCCGCCGACGCCGTCGAGGGGACGAGCGCCGCCATCTGCGTCGTCGCCGACGGCGAAGCCCTCGGCTCCGTGCTGCGCGGACCCGACGGCGTCCTGTCCAAGGGTCCCTACCCCGGCGTCCTCATCTGCGCCAGCACCGTCTCCCCCGAAGAGGTCCTCCAGATCGCCGGGGACATCCCCTCGGTCGTGGACGTCGGCATGCTCGGCAACCGCGATCACGCCCGTGACGGCGAGCTGCGGCTCTTCGTCGGCGGCGAGGAACAGGCCTTCAACGCCTGCCGCCCGCTGCTGGAGGCGCTGGGCAAGGAGGTCGTCCATCTGGGCGCACTCGGTTCCGGCATGCGGATGAAACTGTGCCTCAACCTCCTGATGGGCATCGAGGTGCAGGCCCTGGCCGAGGTCACCGAACTGGCGGCCGCCTGTGGCCTCGACCGGCAGTCGGTCCTCAAGACCATCGCGGGCAGCGGTTTCGCCTCTCCGGTCATGGCGTTCAAGTCGAGACGCCTGGGTTCCGGCCGCTTCGAAGAGCCGGACTTCCGGCTGCGGCTGATGGCGAAAGACCTCATGCTCGCTACCAAGCAGGCGGCGGCAGTCGGCCTGAGTCTGCCGCTGGCGACCGCCGCGGCAGAGACCCACGTCCGTGCCACCGAGCAGGGACTGGGCGACCAGGACTGTGCCGCGGTCACCCGCGCACTCACACCGAAACCGGGTAGCGACACGTGATCATCGACATCCACGGGCATCTCTCCCCGCCGGAAGCGGCCAAACGCTTCCCCATGCCCCCGAGCCTGACCGACGTCGACGGCATGCTCGCCGCTCGCGCCGAGGCCGGCATCGACCTCACCATCATCGGCAGCCCCGTCGGCGCCGGAGCGATGGCGCGGGTACCGGGCGTGGACAACTACGCGCAACCACGAGACCGGCTGCGCAGTTTCCACGCCTGGATGTCGGGGCTGATCGCCAGGTTCCCCGACCGATTGCGCGGCTATGTGTACGCCAACCCGTTCGGCGACGACGATCACCTCGAAGGGGTGCGGGAGACCCTGGAGGACCCGGCCTTCGTCGGCCTGATCACCACGTCCAGCGTCCACGGGGAGCTGCTCGGCTCCCCGCGGGCCGACTCCTTCTTCGCGCTGGCCGCGGAGGCGGGGGTGCCGGTCCTGGTACACGCCCCGGCCGAACCCGTCGGCACGGAACGGGTCGACGAGATCGGCTTCGTCGAGCAGATCGGCCGGTTCGGCGACGTCACCATGGGCATGGCCATGATCGCCTTCGCGGGATGGCTGGACAAGTACCCGGATCTACGGCTGATCGGCGCGACCGGCGGCGGCGCGATGGCGCTGCTGCCGGAGCGCCTGCAGACGGCGGCGCGCCCCCGGCACTGGGCCGGGGGCGCGCCGCCCCCCGGCCGGCCCGAGGCGGCCTCGGCTCCGTCGGCGGCCCGGGGACCGGCGGTCGACCCGGCCGCGGCGCTGCAGCGCATGTACGTCGACACGAGCCCGCTCAGTTCGGCGCATCTGAGCCTGAACGCGGAGGTGCTGGGGCCCGAGCGGATGCTGTTCGGCACCGACTCACCACCGTTGGCCGTGCCGCTGGAGGAGCAGATCCGCATGATCGAGAAGTTGCCGGTCGACAGGGCGTCGCAGCAGCTCGTCCTCGGTGGCAACGCCGAGGCCCTCTTCGACCTCAGGAGTCGTCCATGACCACCACGCAAGAGGCCGTCACCGCGGCCGAACGCTGCACCCCGGAGTTCCGGCGGGACCCTCACACGGTCTACGCCCATCTCCGCGACGCGGCCCCGGTCTGCCCCATGAGACCGCCGCACGGCAACGAGACGTACCTCATCACCCGATACGAGGACGCGCGGGCCGCCCTGGCGGATCCGCGGTTGAGCAAGGACATGTACGGGGCCATGGACGCCTACCGGAGGATCTTCGGTGACTCGTCCGTCGCGCTGGACGACAACATGCTCAACTCCGACGCGCCCAAGCACACGCGGCTGCGCAAGCTGGTCAACTCCGCGTTCACCCCACGGCGGGTGGAAGCTCTGCGGCCGAAGATCCAGGACATCGTCCGGGGCCTGCTCGACGAGTGCCCGACGCGGGAGCCCTTCGACCTGTTGCCAGTCTTCGCGTTCCCGCTGCCGATCATCGTGATCTGCGATCTGCTCGGTGTACCGCCCCAGGAGCGGTCGCGGATGCAGAACCTGTCCGCCACGGTGGCTCAGAGCGGCTTCAACGAGGAGGCCAAGCGGGCCCAGCAGAAGGCGGAGGAGGATCTGCACGCGTACTTCTCGGATCTCATCGCCGCCAAGCGGAGGCGTCCGGGTGACGATCTCCTGAGCGCGCTCACCGCGGTCCGGGACGACGACGGCGGGCTGACCGAGAACGAGCTGGTCTCCACGGCGTTCCTGCTGATGTTCGCGGGTCACAAGACGACCGCGTACCTGCTCGGCAACGCCGTGCATCACCTCCTCTCCCATCCCGAACAGCTGCGCGCCGTGCGGGAGAACGGGGAGCTGATGCGTGCCGCGGTCGAGGAACTGGTGCGCTACGACGGCTCCGTGGAGAGCGCGACGTTCCGTTACGCGACCGAGGACGTGGAGTACAGCGGGACCCGGATTCCCAAGGGCGCCCTGGTCCAGGTCGCGATCAGTTCGGCCAACCGCGATCCGCTGAAGTTCGACGCCCCGGACGAGTTGAATGTGCTGCGTCCGGGCAATGCGCAGGACGCGCATCTGGGGTTCGGGCACGGCAGCCACTACTGCCTGGGAGCCCCGCTGGCCCGGCTGGAGACGCAGCTGGCGCTCACCGCCCTGCTCGACCGGTTCCCGAGGATGACTCTGGCCGACCCCCGCGCCGAGGCGCGGTGGCTGGAGGTTCCCTTCCCGGCCTTCCGCGGCCTCGCGGAGCTTCCGGTCGTGCTCGATCCTGCCGGGTGACCGACGCACGGGGGAAGGATTCCCGGTGGTCGGCCCTCCGCGCGCCGGTCTGAGCAGACTTCCAGACCCAAGACCAGGCGTCCCCCACATATGAACCAATCACCCGAGCAAGTGAACCCCCTTGTCTCGAGCGGCACTTGACCACCGTGTTCCGGCCGGCAGGAGCACGGCGGTCGGAGTGCCGTCGTCGGCGTGGTGCCCGTCCGCCCGGGGCGCTACCCGTGCCGGCTGCCCCTTCGCGACACCTGTCCGGCTACAGATCGTCGAGTCGGAGTCGGCGGTACCGGTTGGGCTCGCCTGCGGCGACCATCGACGTCGCCGGCCGCCGCAGGCGCACCCGGTGACACCCGGTATCCGCTCTCTCGCGCCGGCCCCGGGCCCCTGCGCCGCCGCACCGGTGATCACTGCATCTCAGCCGCTGGGGCGCCGATGCCTGACGGTCGCGGCGACGCCCGCCCCGGGCCGGCCGAGGCCCGTGCCCCTGCGAGCCACGGGCCTCAGATCCGGTCGTGCAGCAGGTCCTCGAGGAGGTGGACGAACACGTCGTGCGCCTCGATCTGGGTCCAGTGACCGGACTTGGGGATGATGTGGAGCGTCGCGTTCGGCAGCGTCTTCGCGAGATAGGTGCTCGACTCGACGGGGACGATGATGTCGTCGCGGCCGTGGACGCACAGGGTCTTGTGCGGCAGTGAGGTGAGCTCCTCGACCGTGAAGGCCGGCGGCTGCGTGCCGGGCGCGAACATCGCGGCGTGCGAGCGCTTCACATCGGCCCGCTCGATGTAGGGCATGCGCTCGGCGACGACGCGGTCGACGACCCCGGAGAGCGTGCTCATGTCGAAGACGAAGGACGCCAGGAGTTTCTGGAGCTGCCCGGCCGTCGGGTCGGCGTAGAAGGTGCGCAGGTGCTCAAGACCGGGCGTGATCGGCAGGTTCGGAGCGCCACCGGATCCCATGAGGAGCATCGTGCGGACGCGCTCCGGCCGGCTCAGGGCCATGCGGAGCGCGATCATCCCACCCATCGAGTTCCCGACGAGGTGCGCCTTCTCCACGCCGAGCTCGTCGAGCAGCTCCCACAGGGTTTCGGCCTGGACGAGGTTGAGCGGCCCCATGCCGGTCGGCGGGTCCTCGAGATGAGTCGAGTCGCCGAAGCCGATCATGTCCGGCGCGAGGCAGTAGTGGCGCTCGCCGAGCTCCTCGATGACGGCCTTCCAGTTGGACGTTCCCGTCGCCCCCGGTCCCGAGCCATGGAGGAAGAGGAGGGCCTCCTTGGCCCCGGTCCCCGTCCGGTGGAGCCGGTAGGTGACGCCTCCGACGGAGACGTCGCTGCTGGTCACGGTGGTCATGGGCGACTCCTTCATGCTGGCAAGGGCTGCGAACCGATCTGAATCGAGCACTACAATTTATGGCTGCTCCAGCAGGGCCACAAGGCTCATTCACCCACCAGAATTCCTAATTCTCAGCCCCTTGCGTTCGCGTTATGGGTCCTGCATCCTCTGGTGCAACCACTACAGGGACGTCGATGTCACGTCCGTCGTGGTCCAAGATCAAGGGAGATCGATGATCAGGGAACTCGCGTACCTCCGAGTCGCCTCTCCACGCCACGAGGACTGGGTCGCTTACGCCACCGAGGTCCTCGGCTGCCAGCTCGCCCCCCGCGGAACCGACGGCTCGGTCCGCCTTCGCGTCGACGACGCGGCCCACCGGATCGGGATCTCGCCCGGGGCAGAGGACGCCTTCGAGGCCGCCGGCTGGGGCTTCGTCAACGAGTCCGAGCTCGCGGCATACGTCGAGCGCCTCAGGGGCGTAGGTGTGAGGGTCACCGAGGGCACCCCGGAGGAGTGCGCCGACCGCGCCGTCGCCGGCATGTGGTGGGTGACCGACCCGTGGGGGAACCGTCATGAGTTCGTCTGGGGCCAGCAGCGCCACCCCGGCACGTTCTGGCCGGGCCGGCGGATCAGCGGCTTCGTGAGCGACGACTTCGGCCTCGGCCACATCGTCCTCATCGCGCCGAGCCTGGCCGAGGCCGACGCGTTCTACGGCGACCTGCTCGGCTTCACCCTCTCGGACCGGGTGAACGAGGAGTTCATGAAGGTCCGCTTCTACCACTGCAACGGGCGGCACCACTCCCTCGGGATCGCCGAGGTGCCAGGAACGGTCGGTTTCAACCACCTCATGCTCGAGGTGCGCGATCTCGACGACGTCGGCACCGGACACGACCTCGCCCGGAAGAAGGGTCATCCGATCGTACGGGCGCTCGGCCGCCACACGAACGACCTCATGACGAGCTTCTACATGACGACGCCGTCCTCGTTCCAGATCGAGTACGGCTGCGGAGGTCTCGTCGTCGACGACCGCACATGGGTCGCCTCGACCAACGACCGCCCCTCCCTGTGGGGCCACGAACTGACCGACTGGGGGCGGGACAACCCGCCCGGCATCCTGAACAAGCTCGAGGAGGCGACCCGATGAGGCTCGCCAGCCGCGGAGGACGCGCCTTCGTCCTCCGGGACGAGTCAACCGGCTGGGACCTGGAGTCCGCGAGCGACGGCCGGTTCCCGGCCGACCCGATGGCCATGTACGCCCGCGTCGCCGAGATCCAGGAGTGGCTCGCCGCCTACGCCGGGGCCGCGGCCGAGACCGTACGCCCGGAGGAGCTCGACGCACCGGTGCCGAAGCCGGGGACGATCGTCGCGATCGGCCTGAACTACGCCGAGCACGCGGCCGAGGCCGGCTTCGAGGCGCCGACCGAACTGCCGCCGGTCTTTGCGAAGTTCCCCTCGTCGATCACCGGGGCTCACGGCGAGATCGCCCTGCCCGAGGGCGGTACGACCGACTGGGAGGTCGAGGCCGTCGCGGTCGTCGGAGCCGCCATGCACGACGTCGCGCCCGAGGACGTGTTCGACCACCTCGCGGGCCTGACCGTCGGGCAGGACATCTCCGAGCGGAGCCGTCAGTTCTCCGGGCCCGCACCGCAGTTCGGTCTCTCGAAGTCCTACCCCGGTTTCTCGCCGATCGGGCCGTGGGTCGTCACCCTCGACGAGCTCGACGACCCGAACGACCTGCGGCTCGGCTGCTCGATCGACGGCGAGGTCGTCCAGCAGGGCACGACCACCAAGCTCCTCTTCTCGATCCCGCGCTCGCTCTCCGAGCTGTCGAAGGTCCTCACCCTCCAGCCGGGCGACCTCGTGTTCACGGGGACGCCGGACGGCGTCGGGATGGGAATGAACCCGCCCCGCTACCTCGCTTCGGGCGAGGTCCTCGAGACCTGGATCGACGGCATCGGGCGGATGCGGCACGTCTTCCGCTGAACCCGCGCCGCCTGAGTTCGTCGGACCAGGCCCGCATCGGCAAAGGAGCCGAACCCATGCCCCACCCCCTCTCCACCCGGCGGTTCACCGCCCTCACCACGGCCACCGTCACCGCCCTCCTCCTCGCCGCCTGCGGCGCGGGCGAGAAGGGCTCGACCGAAACGAACACGTCCGGCGGCACCTCCGCCTCGGCCGGCAGCGCCGGTACCGACGAGGCGAAGAAGAACGTCGCCGCCTGGGCCGGCACCCCGCAGTGGCCGGACGTCCCGAAGCTGAGCAAGAAGGTCGACCTCAAGGGCAAGAGATTCACCTACGTCGCCCTCGGTGACCAGGTGCCGGTCATCCACGGCATCGGAGTCGGTGTCGAACAGGCGCTCTCCGCCGCAGGCGCGAAGGTGGACACCTGCGACGGCAAGTTCAACCCGACCTCGGTCGCCTCCTGCCTCAAGACCGCGGGCGACGAGAAGGTCGACGGCGTCATCACCTCGTTCATCGACTACCAGATGGCCGGACCCGCCTTCGATCAGCTCGCACGCAAGGGCGTCAAGGTCATCGCCGGCGGCGTCGCCCCGTCGGGAGGGAGGACGAACGACCCGACCCTCGCCTTCTACGACAACACTCCGCGCGTCTTCGCCCTCCACGAGGCGATGGCGGAGAGCGCCGTCGCCCAGCTCGGCGACGGGGCGAAGGTCGTCTGGGCCAAGCTCATGGACTCGACGACGACCCGGACCGCGAGCGCGAAGGGTATCGCCAAGTTCAAGGAGCTCTGCCCGGGCTGCCAGATCGAGAGCGTCGAGTTCACGACGGTGAACCTCGACAAGCTCGGCCTGGCGATCAGCGCCGCGCTCCTCTCGAACCCGGACACGAACGCGATCGTCGTCCCGGTCGACACGATGGTCCCTTCAGCCCTCCAGGGCATCCAGAGCGCGGGCAAGGCGGGGAAGATCAAGGTCTTCTCCTCGAGCTCCGACCTCGCCGGGCTCCAGCGGGTCAAGGACGGCCGGCAGACCTCCGACCTCGGCACCCCGGTCCTCTACGAGGGATGGCGTTTCGCCCACGCGATGATGCAGCTCCTCGCCGGTGACGAGGTGTCCAAGGGCGACCAGCTCGTGACCCGCGACTTCACCAAGGACAACGTCGGCCCGCTGACCCTGACGCCGCAGAAGTACCTCACCGACGACTGGTTCGGCGGCAGCGGCTACCGCGACAAGTTCCTCACCGCCTGGGGACTGAAGTAACCGATGGGGACCGAACTCCGGCTCGAGGCGCGCGGGCTGTCGAAGACGTACGGCGGCTCCCGCGCTCTCCAGGACGCCGCCCTCGCCGTCGCGCCCGGCGAGATCCACGCCCTCGTGGGCCAGAACGGGTGCGGCAAGTCCACCCTCGTCAAGATCCTGACCGGCTATCACGCACCGGATCCGGGCGGCTCGATCAGTGTCGACGGGACCGGGCTGAGCCTGCCCGTGCGGTGGAGCGAGGCGACGGCGGCCGGGGTGTCCGTCGTCCACCAGGACCTCGGACTCCTCGACCACCTCACCGTCGCGGAGAACATCGGCGTCGGCGGCTATGCGCACTCGAAGACGACGGGGAAGATCAACTGGCGCGCCCAGAACGACATCGCGCGCAGGGTCCTCGACCGCCTCCGGGTGCCGATCGCCCCCACCGCGCCGGTCGCGTCCCTCTCCCCGACGCGCCGGGCGGAGGTCGCGATCGCACGGGCGCTGCGCGACCTCGAGCCGGGGCGTGGCCTGGTCATTCTGGACGAGGCGACCCGGGCCCTGCCCCGCGAGGAGCTCGACCGGTTTCACGGCCTGCTCCAGCGGGTCGTCGCCGAGGGAACGTCGATCCTGATGGTCAGCCACAACCTGGAGGAGGTGCTCCGTTTCGCCGACCGGGTCACGGTACTGAGGGACGGCAAGGTCGCGGCGGGGGCACTCGCGACGAAGGACCTCTCCGAACACGACCTCGCCCGGCACATGCTCGGTCGATCCGTCGACGCCGTCGCCCGCGAGGAACGCGACTTCACCGACGCCCCGGTCGTCGCGACGGTCTCCGGGCTCACCGCCCGGGACCTCAAAGACCTCGCGCTGGAAATCCGGCGTGGGGAGGTCGTCGGCCTGACCGGGCTTCCCGGCACCGGATTCGAGTCGATCCCTCGCCTGATCGCCGGTGTCGAACGGGCGCGGGCCGGCACCCTCACGACCGGTCGGCGGACGGTCGACCTGAGCCGGGCCGACGTGAGCGACTGCCTCAAGGCCGGCCTCGCGCTCGTCCCCGAGAAGCGCATCGTCGAGGGGGTCGCCCTCGAACTGAGCATCCGTGACAACATCGCCATCCCCAACGTCAGGCACCGCGGCAGTCCCTGGTTCGTCGGACGCCGCTGGCAGGACTCCACGGCGGCCGAGGCGATCACCCGGCTCGGCATCCGTACCCGATCCTCGCGGACCCTGATCCGCGAGCTCTCCGGGGGCAACCAGCAGAAGGTCCTCCTCGCGAAGTGGCTCTCGGTCGCACCGGACGTCGTCGTCCTCCACGAACCGACCCAGGCCGTCGATGTCGGCGCCCGGGCCGACATCCTCCGGTCGATCCGCGAGGCAGCGGCCCGGGGCCTCGGCGTCCTTCTCGTGAGCATCGCGCCGAACGACCTCGTCGACGCCTGTGACCGGATCCTCGTCGTCGGCCGGGACGGGCGGGTGCAGACCCTGCGCACCCATGAGCCGGACGACGTGCTCGAGGCCGTCTACGACGAGCCCGCGCCCACGGGGCCGGCACCGACCGAACCCACCACCGACGTACGAGACGACCGGTCCATCGGGACCGAGGGGAGGTGACCATGTCGGATTTCACGGGACGTTCCGACTCCGTCCTCGCAGCCAGGGCCGGCCAGGAACCGATCGTCGACCAGTCGGCCGCGACGACCGCCGGCACCGCGACGACGGACCGCGGCCGGATGCCCTGGCTCGGGACGATGGCGAGCAGGTACGCCCTCGTCCTCGTGTGGGCGCTCATGGCGCTCGTCTACTACATCCTCATGCCGCACCGGTTCGGCTCCACGGCGACGATCTCCTCGATCTTCGGCTCCCAGCAGGTCCTCGTCTTCCTCGCGCTGTCGGCGATGATCACCCTCGTCGTCGGGGAGTTCGACCTCTCGATCGCCTCGGTCATGGGCCTCGCCGCGACCCTCGTCCCGGTCCTCGTGACAAGTCATGGCTGGAACGTCTGGGGCGCGTGC
Source organism: Streptomyces sp. NPDC001315 (assembly GCF_042896175.1). Taxonomy (NCBI): domain Bacteria; kingdom Bacillati; phylum Actinomycetota; class Actinomycetes; order Kitasatosporales; family Streptomycetaceae; genus Streptomyces; species Streptomyces sp. NPDC001315. The sequence goes on from NZ_JBIAWZ010000005.1 coordinate 416,018, forward strand.
CTCTTCGCCCTGCTGGTCTGCCTCGTCGCCGGCGCGATCAACGCGTTCTTCGTCGTGATCGCCGGGGTGCCCAGCTTCGTCGTCACCCTCGGCATGGGCACGCTGCTGATGGGAGTAGCACAGGCCATCTCCGGATCGACGATCGTCTCGGTCGCGAGCCCGTCGCTGAGCGGCTTCGCGCTCCACGAGGTCCTGGGCATGCCGGTCTCGTTCTACTACGGCATCCTCCTGGCGGTCCTCCTCGCCTACATCCTCGGCTGGACGCCGCTCGGCCGCGGCATGATCTTCGTGGGCGCGAGCCCCGAGGTCGCCCGCCTCGCGGGCATCCCCGTACGCCGGATCCGGATCGGTGCGTACCTCGCCGGCGCGCTCCTCGCCGGCCTCGCGGGGGTCATGCTCGTCGCGACCGTCGGCGGCTTCGACTCCTCGTCCTCGGCGACCTACCTGCTGCCGGCGATCGCCGCGGTCTTCCTCGGCACGGCCGTCGTCCAGCCGGGCATGTTCAACCCGATCGGCACGATGATCGCCATCTACTTCCTCACGACGGGCATCTTCGGCCTCCAGCTCCTCGGCTTCTCCGGCTGGATCCAGAACGTCTTCTACGGCGCCGGTCTCGTCGTCGCGGTCACCCTCGCCAAGATCGTCCGGGACCGGACCACCGAATAGTCCTCCCCCCACGCCGAAAGGAACACCGACCATGCACCCGGCAACGGCGTACATCCTCGAGCACGCGGACGCGCTGCGCGCCGAGGCCGAACCCAGCGACGAGCTCGGACGGGTCACCGACCGCACCGCGGAGATCCTCCGGGAGTCGGGCGGGATCCGCCTCCTGCAGGCCAAGGACCTGGGCGGCTTCGAGGCCCACCCGAACGACTTCCTCGACTGGGTCCTCACCGTTGGCGAGCAGCACCCGTCGGCCGGCTGGATCGCCGGCGTCGTCGGCATCCATCCGTGGGAGATCTCGATCGCGTCCCCGCGGCTCCAGAAGGAGGTCTACGGGCAGGACCCCGACATCTGGGTCGCCTCGCCGTACGCCCCCTTCGGGCGGGCGGTGCCGGTCGAGGGCGGCTACCGGTTCAGCGGGAGCTGGCCCTTCAGCACCGGCACGGATCACTGCGAGTGGGTCATCCTCGGTGGCCTGCTCGCCGACGAGTCCGGCAGGCCGACGACGCCGCCGACGATGCGCCACTTCATCCTGCCGCGGTCGGACTACGAGATCGTCCCCGACTCGTGGAACGTCATGGGCCTGTCCGGCACCGGATCCAAAACAGTCCGGATGACCGACGCGTTCGTCCCCGACCACCGCGTCCTCGACGGCATCGAGGTCCGGAACAACACGTACAGCGACCGGTGGCGGCCGGGCGCGCCGCTGTACGCCATGCGGTTCGGAGTCATGTTCCCCTTCGCGATCAGCGCGGGCACCTTCGGTATCGCCCGTGGGGCCGTCGCGGCCGCCGAGCAGCACATCGTGGGCCGGGTCTCCTCCCAGGGCAGCGTCTCGAAGACGGACCCCTTCGTCCTCGACGCGCTCGCGAAGGCGCACGCCGACGTCGAGGCCGGAATCGCACACGTCCGCGCGATCATCGCCGGGTTCTACGACACGGTCGGCTCCGGCGGCGACATCACGGTCAAGGACCGGCTCCGCTTCCGACGCGATCAGGTCCGGGCGACCGACCGCGCGATCAGCTCGGTCAACGAGCTCTACCGGCTCATGGGTTCCTCATCGATCCAGCAGACGTCGCCGCTCGAGCGCTACTGGCGGGACCTCCAGGTCGCGGCGACGCACGTGTGCAACAGCCGCGAACCCTGCTATCTCGCCTGGGGTCTGGACCACCTCGGCGGCGAGATCCCGGCCACCGCGCAGTACTGAGCGCCACTGATCAGCCAGAGGCGAACGCCGACCCGGTCCCCCTCGGCGGCGCGGCGCTCTCCGACCAGAAGAGCCGTCATAACAGCAGATACCAGGAGTACTTGAGCAATGACGCTGACGTACGACGACACCAGCCGGTCCGTGAAGACCGAGGACTGGAATATTCATTACAACGAGGCGGGCTCTCAGGAGGCCCCCGCCGTCGTCCTCCTCCACGGCTCCGGACCGGGCGCGACGGGCTGGAGCAACTTCAAGACGAACCTCGAGCCGCTGTCCGCGCACTTCCGCGTGATCGCGCCCGACATGCCCGGCTGGGGCGAATCCGACCCGGTGGCCAAGGAGGAGCGCGACCACGCGAAGGCCGCCGTCCAGCTCCTCGACGCGCTCGGGATCGAGAAGGCCGCGTTCGTCGGCAACTCCATGGGCGGCATCACGACGCTGCGCCTCGCGACCGAGTACCCCGAGCGGGTCAGCCACGTCATCACGATGGGGCCCGGCTCCGGCCCCCAGCCCAAGCTCCTCACGCCGGGCGGCGGGCTGTCCGAGGGCATGAAGGTCCTCGTCGCCGCCTACCGCGACCCGTCCGCGGAGTCGATGAAGCGGCTGACGGAGGTCATGACCTTCGACAACGCGCGCTTCGCGACCGACGAACTCGCGGCCGAGCGCGCCGCCGGCGCCGCCAAGCACCCCGAGCACCTCTCGAACTACCTCGACGGCTTCGCCCGCGGCGGCGCGATCGCCCAGTGGTTCTCCCTCGACGCCCTCGAGTCGATGGACATCCCGACCCTGCTCATCCACGGCCGTGACGACCGAGTCGTCCACTTCGAGAACTCCCTGACCCTGCTCGCGCGGATCCGGAACTCGCGGCTGGTCCTGCTCAATCAGTGCGGCCACTGGGCGCAGGTCGAGCACGCCGACGAGTTCAACCGGCTCGTGACCGGGTTCGTCACCCACAACTGACAGTGCCACCCCGCGCGACGGCGACCCGCAGCGCGCCCCAGGAAGGTCATACGTACATGAGCGATGTCAAGAACAAGGTCGGTGCCGCGATACCGGTCCTCAAGGAGGAGTCCGTCCCGAGCGACGACCTCGGCAGGCTGACCGACAAGCTGGCCGCGACCCTCCGCGACACCGGCATCATCCGGATGTACCAGCCGATCGAGTTCGGCGGTGAGGAGGCACACCCCGTCGAGTTCATGGAGGCCCTGATGGCTGTCGCCGCGGCCTCGCCCGCCGCGGGCTGGGTCAGCGGCGTGGTGGGAGTCCACCCGTGGGAGATCGCGATGATGGACCACCGCCTCCAGGAGGAGATCTGGGGCGAGGACCCGGACACATGGACCGCGTCGCCCTACGCGCCCTTCGGCAGGGCCACACCGGTCGACGGCGGCTTCCTCTTCTCCGGCCGCTGGCCCTACTCGACCGGTACCGACCACTCCGCTTGGGTCATCCTCGGCGGCATGGTCGTCGACGAGGCCGGCGACCCCGGTACGCCGCCGGACATCCGCCACTTCGTCATCCCACGCAAGGACTACGCGATCCTCGAGGACACGTGGAACACGCTGGGCCTGAAGGGCACCGGCTCCAAGGACGTCGAGATGCACGACGTCTTCGTCCCCGACTACCGCGTCGTCGAGGGGATGGCGATGCACGACGGGGCCTACGAGGACCGTCGGCCCGGCAAGACGCTCTACAAGCTGAAGTTCCCCGTGGTCTTCTCCGCCGCGATCAACAGCGCGACGATCGGCATCGCCCAGGGCGCCCTCGACGTCTACCGGGACTACATGGTCCAGCGTGTCTCCGCCGACGGCCGCGTCGCGAGCAAGGACCCGATCCAGCTGAACGCCTACGCCGAGGCCGCCGCCGACGTCGCCGCGTCCAGGGCCCACCTGCTGAGCGACATGCGTGAGCTCTTCGACTTCGTCGAGAAGGGCGGCGAGATGAGCTGGACCCAGCGGCTCACCGCCCGCCGCAACGGGGTCCGTGCCGTCCGCCGCGCGACCGACGCCGTCGACCGCCTCTACAAGCTCTCCGGCGCCCAGGGCATCCACCTGCGCCTGCCGAACGAGCGGTACTGGCGCGACCTGCAGTCGGGCCTGAGCCACATCTGCAACCTCACCGAGGTCGTGAGCGTCGCCTGGGCCGCCGACGACCTCGGCGGGGAGCTCCCGCCACCCCCGCCGTTCGCCTGACCCGGCCACCACGAAACCGCCAGGAGACCACAAAATGATCACCTCTCTCGCCTACCTCGGCGTCGGCTCCCCGAACAAGGACAAGTGGCCACAGATGGCCACCGACATGTGGGGTGCCATGGTCGCCGACCCCGGACCCGACGGGGCCGTCCGCATCAAATTCGACGACGAGCCCTGGCGCATCCAGATCCACCCGGCCGACCAGGACGAGACCCGCTACATCGGCTGGGGCGTCGACTGGGAGGAGGACCTGGACGCGATCGAGAAGGCCCTCGCCGACGCCGGCATCACCGCTGAGCACGGTGACGCAGAGCTCGCCGCAGCCCGTGAGGTCAACCGGATCCTCTTCTTCACCGACCCCTGGGGCTTCCGCCACGAGGTCACATGGGGCCGCACGGCCCAGCCGTCGACGTTCCGCCCCGGCCGCGCGATCTCCGGTTTCGTGACCGGCCAGCAGGGCCTCGGACACGTCCTGCTGCTCATGCCGGACATCGAAGAGGGCCACCGCTTCTTCACCCGGCTCGGCTTCCGCCTCTCGGACAAGATCATCGTCCCCGGCCGGCTCAACGCCCGCTTCTACCACTGCAACGCACGCCACCACACACTCGCCCTCGGGCAGTGCCCCCCGGGCGTCGCCGGCCTCAACCACCTCATGATCCAGGTCGGCTCACTCGACGACGTCGGCACCGGCTACGAGATCGCCCGGAAGACGGGAGTCCCGATCACGCTGACGCTCGGCCGGCACACGAACGACCAGCAGTTCAGCTTCTACCACTCGACGCCGAGCTCGTTCCACGTCGAGTACGGCTTCGGCGGCCTCGAGGTCGACGAGGAGACGTGGGTGCCGAAGGTCTACGACCGCACGGCGGTCTGGGGCCACGAGCAGCACCCGGACAGCCAGGGCCGCCCGCCGGGCATCATGCACCCGCTCCCCGAGCCGCCCGCCCGGCCTGCCGGCGACGAGGGCTGATCCAGACATGACCCACACCACTGCGCCCTTCCCGGACGCAGGCGCGCTGACCGGAGTCGGCCCCACGCCGACCCCGGCAGGGCGGCGCGCCCGGCTCAGGTCCCTCCTCACCGACCCCACGGCCGGTCCGCTCGTGCTGCCCGGGGTCACCGACGCGCTCGGAGCCCGGCTCGTCGAGTCGGCCGGATTCGAGGCCGCGTACGCGACGGGGGCCGGCCTCGCGAACGCCCAGTTCGGCGTGCCGGACATCGGCCTCATCTCCCTCGGGGAGGTCGTCGCCCACGTCGACCGGGTCGCGTCCGCCACCGCACTGCCCGTCGTCGTCGACGGCGACACGGGCTTCGGCGGGCCGGTCACGACGATGCGCGCGGTACGGATGCTCGAGCGGGCCGGCGCGGCCGCGATCCAGCTCGAGGACCAGGAAATGCCCAAGCGGTGCGGGCACTTCGACCGCCACACCCTCGTCCCCGCCGAACACATGGCGGCCAAGCTCGTCGCCGCCCGGCAGGCACTCGAGGACCCGGCGACCGTCATCGTCGCGCGGACCGACGCGCGCAGCGCCTTCGGCATCGACGAGGCGATCCGGCGCGCATCCCGCTACGCCGACGCCGGCGCCGATGTCCTCTTCGTCGAGGCGCCGCGAACCGTCGAGGAGCTCGAGCGGGTCGGTCGCGAACTCGCCGGCCTCCCCCTCGTCGTGAACGTCGTCGAGGGCGCCAAGACGCCCCAGCTCACCCTCGACGAGTACGCCGGCCTCGGCTTCCGCGTCGTCCTCTACGCGAACTTCCTCCTGCGCGCGGTGATCCGCGCCGGCACCGACGCACTCGCCCACCTCCGCGAGACAGGGGAGACCGCGACGTACGCCGACCGCATCGCGACCTGGCAGGAACGCCAGGACCTGTTCCACCTCCCGGAGTTCAGCGCCGCCGAGGCCCACTTCGACGCGGTCGGGGTCCGGCCATGAGCCCCGAACCCGGTCTCCCGGCCGAGGGCCTGCCGGTCGAGACGGAGCTGCCCGACCGGGTCGGCGTCCTCGTCCTCGGCGGAGGCCTCGCGGGTGCGGCCGCCCTTCTCGCGGCCGCACAGGCGGGGGCGTACGCCGTCCTCCTCGAGAAGGCGGACACCCTCGGCGGGTCGACCGTGCGGTCGGCCGGGCTCTCGGCGTTCGCGGGAACCGACGAGCAGGCCGAGCAGGGCATCACCGACTCGGTCGGCCTCCTGCGGGAGGACATCCTCGCCACGGGCGGCCACGTCAACGACCCCGCCCTCGTCGACCTCTACTGCCGGCGCCAACTCGACACCTACCGCTGGCTCAAGGGGCTCGGCATCCGCTACGGCACCATCCACGCTGCCTCCGGGCAGAGCGTGCCGAGGTCGCACCCGAGCGACACGACCGCGATGCTCCGGGCGATCTTCGCGGCCGCCGGCCGGCTCGGTGCACGCCTGGTGACCGGCGCCGGCGCGCGACGGCTCCTCAGGGAGGACGGCCGGGTCGTCGGCGTCGAGATCGAGCGCTGCGGCGAGCGCCACGAGGTCCGGGCCGACGCCGTCGTCCTGGCGACCGGCGGCTTCTCCCGCGACCGGGACATGCTGACCCGCTTCGCGCCGCTCATGAAGGAGGCTCTCCTCGCGGGAGGCGGCGAGAACCGCGGCGACGGCCTGCTCATGGCCTGGCAGCTCGGCGCGGGCATGCGTGACCTGCCCTACGTCAAGGGGACGTACGGGATCTACCACGAGCCGCACCCGGGCGAGGACGGCACGGGGATCCTCGCCGTCTACAAGGGCGCGATCGCCGTCAACCGCGCCGGGCACCGCTTCGTCGACGAGTCGATCCCCTACAAGGCGCTCGGCGACGCGAGCCTCGCCCAGCCGACGGCCCGGACCTGGCAGGTCTTCGACGCGACGACGATGGCCCAGACGAACGACGAGGTCCCGATCTACGACTTCGGCGACCGACTGCGGGCCGGGATGCTCGAAACGGCCGACACGATCGAGGAGCTGGCGGCCAAGCTGGGGACCGAGCCCGGCGTCCTCGAGGCGACGGTCGCGGAGTACAACGACCGGATCGCGCGTGCCGAGCCGGACCCGTTCGGCCGGGTCCACCTCGTGGGCGGTGTCGGTGAGCGCCGCCCGATCGGGACGCCGCCCTTCTACGCCCAGTTGTCGGGGACGGTCGTCCTCGCGACGTACTGCGGCGTCACGGTCGACCCGACGATGCGGGTCCTCGACGTCTTCGGCGAGCCGATCCCTCGCCTCTACGCCGCCGGCGAGCTCGTCGGCGGCTTCCACGGGGCCGGATACATGACCGGCACCTCCATCGGGAAGTCCGCGATCTTCGGCCGGGTCGCGGGCACGGCTGCGGCGGCCGAGGAAAGCGAGCTGGAGTGGTGAGCACCCTGTTCGACCTGACGGGCAAGGTCACGCTCGTCATCGGGGCCGCGGCCGGGGGTCTCGGTGCCGCGGCCGCCCGTGGGCTCTTCGACCACGGGGCGAGCGTCGCCCTCGCCGACCTCGAGGCGCAGCAGGGCGGACTCGCCGAGACCGCCCAGGCCTGCGGCGGCGCCTCGTGTCACGCCGTCGACGTCACCTCCGAGGCGTCCGTCCGCGCGCTCGCGGACGCCGTCGTCGCCGCGCACGGCAGGATCGACGTCGTCGTCAACGCCGCCGGCGTCATGCTCCGCAAGGAGGTCGAGCAGACCACCCTGGAGGAGTTCGAGCGCGTGGTCCGGGTCAACCTGACCGGCACCTGGCTCGTCGGCCGCGAGTTCGGCCCCCGGCTCGCGGCGGCCGGCGGCGGCCGGATCGTCAACCTCACGACCGTCTACGCCGAGCGCGTCGGCCCCGTCCCCGAGAGCGCCTACTACGCGAGCAAGGCAGGCGTCGTCAACGTGACGCGCTCCCTCGCCGCCGAGCTCGGACACTCCGGCGTGAACGTCAACGCGTTCGCCCCGGCCGTCTTCTACCCGACCGCGATGACCGCGCCGCTGGCGCAGACCCCGGACCGGCTCACGTGGTTCGAGCAACGGACCATGCTCGGCCGGCTCGGCGATCCCGCCACCGACCTCGCCGGGCCGGTCGTCTTCCTCGCCTCCGACGCCTCTGCCTACGTGACCGGCCAGGTCCTCTACGCCGACGGCGGCTGGTCCGCATGGTGACCGCCGCTCCCCCAGCCACCGACCGTCCATCCGTACCCGACTCGAGGATCGCTCGATGACCCGCACCGCACTGCTCCTGCTCGACTACCAGGTCGCCCTCGCCGAGGAAGGGGACCTCTGTCTCGCTCCCCCGCTCGCCGCAGCCGTCCGCGAGCGCGGCGTCCTCAAGACGGCCCGCCGCGTCCTCGACGCCGCCCGGTCCGCACAGATACCCGTCTTCCACATCCGGCTCGCCTTCGACCCGACGTACCGGCTGCGCACGAACCGCCTCGCACGCTTCGACGGCTACCCCACGAACCGCACGATGCTCCGCGACTCGCCGGCGGCGCAGATCGTCGCCGAGCTCGCGCCGGCCGACGGTGAGCCCGTCGTCGACAAGGGCTGCGTCAACCCGTTCATCGGGACGCCGCTGCGCGAGGTGCTCGCGGCCGAGGGCATCGGGCACATCGTCCTCGGCGGGATCGCGACGCATCTCGTCGTCGAGTCCGCCGCCCGGCACGCCTCCGACTCCGGCCTGCAGGTCACGGTCGTCGAAGACATGTGCGCGGCCCCGGCGCCCGCCCTGCACGAGCACGCCGTCACCGCGACCCTTCCCCTCTTCGGCACGGTCTCCTCGGCCGACGACATCATCGGGAGCTGGGCATGAGCATGGTGGAAAAGACGTACGACGTCGTTGTCGCCGGCAGCGGCATCGCCGGCCTCAGCGCCGCGATCAGCGCCCGGGAGTCCGGGGCACGCGTCGCGCTCCTCGACCGCGCGACCGAGAAGGAGAGCGGCGGCAACACCCGCTACACCGAGGCGTATCTGCGGATGAAGTCGCTCGACGAGGTCGCCGACGACCTCGCCGAGGCGATCGTCGACGACTTCATGGGCCACCCGGACCCGGGCATCACCGCCGACTCCGGACTGGACTTCGAGCGCCGCAACCCGCTCCTGCGCGCCCACCCCGTCGTCGACCTCGACTACGTCGCCGCGTTCGCCGACAACGCGGGACCGACGCTGCGCTGGCTCGAGGGTCACGGCATCTCCTTCGGCGAGTTGCCGACGCTCTTCCTGACCGTGTCGACGACCCGCCTCGCACCGGTCGGCGGCGGGCTCGCGCTCGTCGAGACCCTCGGCCGCAAGGCCGTCGAGCTCGGCGTCGACCGGTTCTACGAGACGACCGCCCGCAACCTGGTCGTCACCGACTCCGGTGAGGTGACCGGCCTCGTCGCGACCGACGCCACCGGGGCCAGGGCCGTCTTCTCGGGCCAGGTCGTCCTCGCCTGCGGCGGCTATGAGGGCAACGCCGAGATGATGGCCCGCTACCACGGCGACAAGGGCATGACCTGCCGGCCCGTCGCCCGCGGCGGCAACTACAACAAAGGTGAGGGCATCGAGATGGCGATCGCCGCCGGCGCCGCGACCGCCGGCAACTTCAGCCTCTTCCACGCCGAGCCGGTCGACCCGCGCTCCGGCGACCCGGAGGCCGCGATCATGGCCTTCACCTACGGCGTCCTCGTCAACGTCCAGGGACGCCGGTTCGTCGACGAGGCCCGAGGCCCGGTCGACGCGTGGTACGAGCGGACGACCCGTGACATCCACGCCCAGCCGAGGGGCATGGCGTGGATGATCCTCGACGCCGCCGGCCAGGCGATCCCGAACCTCAAGACCGCGATCCGCACCGAGGAGAAGCCGGTCCGGGGCGACTCGATCGCGGCACTCGCGAAGGCGATCGACGTCGACCCGGACGTCCTCGCCGAGACGATCGGGGCATACAACGCGTCCTGCCCCGAAGGCGAGTGGGACCCGACCCGGCCCGACGGACTCGCGACGACCGGCGTCACACCGCCCAAGTCGAACTGGGCCCGGCCCATCGCTCAGGGACCCTTCATCGCCTACCCCGTCATGGCCGCGAACGTCTTCACCTTCGGCGGGCTCAAGGTCGACGCGTCCTCGCGCGTGGTGAACAAGGACGGCCGCATCATCCCGGGCCTCTACGCCGCCGGCGAGATGACGGGCCTGTACTACTCGAACTACACCGGCTCGACCTCGGTCCTGCGCGGTGCGACGCTCGGAAAGATCGCGGGCGCGCACGCCGCCACGAGGGCGGTCTGACATGCGGATCTGGCACCAGTCCTTCACGGTTCTCGACGACGTCCCGCACTACCGGGACGCGCTGGCGCGGCACCTCGGGTCGGTCGCCGCGCCGGGGACGGAGGTCGTCCTGCACGGAATGACGCCGGGGACCTACCCGAGCGACTATCCGGGGACGCACATCCGGTACGCCTACCTGTCCGGGCTGCACAAGGAGCAGTTCGTCCACGCGGCCCTCCGCGCGCAGGACGAGGGCTACGACGCGTTCCTCATCGCGACGATCCCGGACACGGCGTACGAGGAGTGCCGCAGCCTCGTCGACATCCCCGTCGTGACGCTCGGGCAGACCTCGGTCCTCCTCGCCGCGACCCTCGGCGACACGGTCGGGATCGTCAACTTCATCGGCGCCCTGGAGCCGCAACTCCGCCGGAACATGCGGGTCTACGGCCTGGACCGGATCGTCGGGCCGATCCGCCAGGTCGCCGCGGAGTTCACCGACGTCATGGCCGCGTACGCGTCCCCGGACGGTCTGCTCTCGGCGTTCACCGAGGCGGCCCGCGAGGCGATCGCGGCCGGCGCGACCGTCATCGTCCCCGGGGAGGGGCCGCTCAACGTCTTCCTCGCCGACCACCGTGTGAGCCGTGTCGACGACGTGCCCGTCCTCGACTCCCTCGGGACCTGCCTCCAGGTCGCTCAGATGCGGGCGCGGCAGTACCGCGGCGCCGGGCTCGTCGCCTCCCGCGTCGGCTTCCACCACGAGCAGCCGCCGCGCGAACTCGTGAACCGGGCGCGGAACTTCTACGGGACGAACCGCGTCCCGTCCGAGGGGAGCTGAGCATGTCCGGGGACTTCGAAGTCGACGTCGTCTGCGCCGGGGCGGGGGCCTGCGGCCTGCTCGCCGGGCTCCGCGCGTCGCAAAACCCCGACCTCGTCGTCGCCGTCCTCGAGAAGAGCACACGCGAGGGCTGCAACGCGCAGGTGTCGAGTGGCAGCCTCGCCGCCGGGGGGACCCGCTTCCAGGCCGCCGCCGGGATCGAGGACTCACCCGCCCGGCACGCCGCGGACATCCTGGCCGAGAACGGCGACGAGCGACACCGCCCTCTCGTCGAGGCACTGACCGCAGTCGCGCCCCACTACGTCCACTGGATCGCCGACGACCTCGGCTATCCGCTCGAGGTCGGGGTCGATATGACCAGGCACGGGATCTCCGTGCCCCGCCTCCACACCGATCCGCTGCGCCGCGGTGGCAGCCCGCTCGTCAGCCACCTCCGCGGGATCCTCGCCGGCCGCCCCAACGTCGCCCTCCTCGACGAGGCACCTGTGACCGGGCTGCGGGTCGAGGGCTCGGGGCCGGACACCCGGGTCATCGGGGTGACGGCCCGCCAGGGCGGTGCCGATCTGACCGTCTCCGCGCGGACGACGGTCCTCGCCACGGACGGTTTCGCCGGCAACCGGGCGCTGATGCGCGAGTTCTGCGCCGAACTGGGCGACCCGTTCCACGGGGGCGTGAGCACCGCGACCGGAGACGCCGTCGCATGGCTGCGCGACCTCGGCGCCGAGTTCCGCAACATGGGCGCCTGCCTGCGCCATGGCCAGGTCACGATCCACGGCACCCGGATCAACCCGAACCTGCCCTGGCTGGGCGCAGTCCTCGTGAACACCCGTGGCGAGCGGTTCATCGACGAGCAGGCGTACGGCTACTCGGGGCTCGCGCCGCACGTCGCCGCCCAGCCGAACGAACGTGCCCTCATGGTCTGGGACGACGAAGCCGACCTCGTCGCCTCGCACTCGGAGATGATGCGCGACTCGGCGAAGGCCGGGGCCCTCGGCAGCGCTCCGGACCTCGCGACCCTGGCCGAGGACGTACGCATGGACCCGCTCCTCCTCGATCGCGCCCTCGAGCCGATCGCCGGCCGCCGTCGCCTCGTCGCTCCGTTCCATTACGCCTGGCTGACCCACGGCGTCCTCACGACCCAGGGCGGGACCGCGATCGACACGCACGGCCGGGTGCTCCGGAAGGACGGCTCGGCCGTCGCCGGTCTGCGCGCGGGCGGCGGGACGGCCGTCGGGCTCGCGGGCCCGGACTCCTCCGGCTACAGCTCGGGCAACGGCCTGCTCGCCGCGATGGGCATGGGCTGGATCGTCGGCAACGACCTCGCCGCCGGCCTCACCTGACGCTCACTCCGCAAGGCCGCGGACGCCGCCATCGGTGCCACCGAACAGGCCCTGTTCCACATGGCCCGCAAGCACGGCAGGATCGTACATCTGGTCCATCCCGCGTACACCACGATGGACTGCGCGCAGTGCGGAGCAAGAGCCAAGCACGCCCTGCCGCTGGGTGAACGCACCTACACCTGCACCGCCTGCGGACACGTCTCACCCCGGGACAAGAACTCCGCACGCGTGATGCTCGTCAGGGCAGGTTTGAGCCCTGCTGGCGCCGAGGGCATCAGACCGGCCGGAACGCAGTTCCGCCCGGCAGCCTGAGCCAGGAATCCCCTTCCCCTTCAGGGAGGGGAGCATTCAAATGAGGTAGTCGCCGGTGGTCGCCTGCCATGCGGCGTACTGGTCGCCCGCCCGCGTCTCGAGGCTGCGCGAGATCCTGGCCGCGGCCTCCTCGAGGGCGGCGATCCACCGGCGCACCTGGTGCGCACCGGCCCCTCGGGGCAACTGGCCGAGCCGGAGACACAGCGCGACCGAGCCGTCCGGGCCGAGGACGGGACCGATGATCGCGCCGAGGTCGTAGGTATCGCCGTCCACGATCTCGCACGTCTCGTAGAACGGGGAGGCGTCGGCGATCACGGCCCGGACGGCGCGCTCGCGGGCCGGCGTCAGCTCGCCCGCGGCGTACTCCCGCATCGCCTCGGTGAGGTCGCCGTACTGCGGGCCGCCCTCGGGCTGGATCCGGGACATCGCGTAGCCGAGCTCCCGGACCGTCTTGAGGCGGCAGCGGTACTTCTCGACGACGTCGGGCTCCTGCGAGGACGCGCGCCGCAGCCACGCCTCGATGGTCGCCTCGGGCGCCCACGCGATGTACGCCTCGCCGAGCGGGGGCATCAGCGGCACCCGCCGCCCGAGCTGCTCCTGCGGCCGGGCACTGCCGCCGAACGCGCTCACCGCGGTGGTGAGTTCGTGGTCGTTGACCGCGACGAGGAGGGCCGCCTCGCACCGGTGCTCGCGGGCGAGTCGCTCCACCGTCGTCCGCCCGACGTCGGCGAGCCGGACCGCCTCGATGAGCTCGGCGTCGCCGCGCGCCACGAGACCGCGCGGCGAGAAGCCGCCGTAGCCGCCCTGGAAGAAGAGCAGCGGCGTCGCGGGCCGGGTCACCGCCATGTCTTGGACGCGGCACAGGACGATGAGGTGGTCACCTGCCGGGACGACCCGATCGAGGACGCAGTGGATGTGCGCGACGGCACCGTCGAGGGCGGGCACGCCGTACGCCGACGGGGACCAGTCGACGTCGTCGAACTTCCCAGGCCGCGGCACGGCCATCGTCCGGCACAACTCGAGCTGGTCGTGCGCGAGGACGTTGACGCAGAAGGTCCCTGAGTCGCGCATGAGGGCGAAGGTCCCCGACGTCGTCGTCGGCATGAACGAGACGAGCGGCGGGTCGAGCGAAACCGACGTGAAGGTGCCGACGACCATGCCCACCGGCTCCCCCGACTCGGTCGTCCCGGTCACTACGGCCACGCCGGTGGGATAGTGGCCCATGACCTCCCGGTAGTGCGCGGGGTCGACGGCTGTTCCCGGCTCGCCCGCCTGCTGGGAATCGATCACGGCGTCACCTCACTGATCTACGACTCTGTAGTGCCCACTACAGCGAAAGTTAGGGTCTCCGACCGTGCTGCGCAAGGTTTCGCGCGCACAGCAACGAGAATTGGCCGATGTTCGGGCTGGCAAGTGAGCAGGTTCTTCCGGAACTATTGCTACAGTGAAAGAAGCCCGGATGCTCCCGACCCGGGCCCGGCAGCAGGGGGAGAGCAGTGCCACGCAAGACCGACCGCCGTCACCGCCAGGGTGACGAATCCCGGCGCGCGATCCTCGAGGCGACGCTCGAGATCGCGGCGCGCAATGGCTACGACGGGACGACGGTCGCCGCCGTGACCGAGGCGACGGGACTGCCCGCGAGCTCGATCTACTGGCACTTCGGGAACAAGGACGACCTGCTCGCCGCGACCCTCGACTTCTCCTACCAGGAGTGGCGGGCGCTCGCCCCGACCTGGGCCGGCCCCGTCGAGACCGGCTCGGTCACCGAGGAGGTCGAGGCACGGTTCCAGCGGGCCGCCGTCTCGCTCACGACCTCGCCGGAGTTCTGGTCCCTCGGACTCCTGCTCACCCTCCAGCAGCGGATCAAGGAGCCGGCCGCACGCCGCCTCTACGCCGAGGTCCGGCAGGACACCGAGACCGAGATCACCAACTGGTGGGTCCAGCTCCTGCGGCCCGAGGCGGTGGCGGACGACCCGCAGCTGCCGCGGCGCCTCGCCCGGTTCCACATGATGGTCATGGACGGCCTCTTCATGCACGTGCGCTCGACCGCCGGCCGCGACGTCAAGCGCGTCGTCAACCTCGTCGCCCTCGGCCTCGCCGAGCACCTCGTCCGGACGGGGGCGGCGGCATGACGGCGCGGCAGCCCGCGGCCGAACTCGAGTCGGCGTCCGAGGAGGAGGCCCCGACCGCCCGGTCGGCCGACCGCATCCTCAAGGCGGCCGCCGAACTGGCGAAGACCCACGGGGTGGCCGGCGCGACGATCGCGGCCGTGTGCCGGCGCTCGGGCCTACCGGTCAGCTCGATCTACTGGCATTTCGAGGACAAGGACGAACTCTTCGCCGAGGTGATCCGGCACAGCTTCGCCGAGTGGCTCGTGACCGTGCCCCGGTGGGAGACCGAGGACGAAACGACCCTCGGGGAGGGCGTCCGCCATGTCTTGGGCGCCTCACACCAGACCCTCGGCATGGTCCCCGACTTCATGCGCGTCGGGATGCAGGTCCTCCTCGAGAAGGGCGACACATACGCCAAGACCCGCCGCGCGTTCCTCGACTGTCGGCTCCAGGTCAAGCGGATGATCTCCGCCTGGGCGCGCCGGGTCGAACCGAGCGTCCCGGCGGACCGGGCCGTTGACGTCGCCACCCTCGTCATCGCCTTCGCCGACGGCGCGGCCGTCGGCTCGCAGATCTACCCCGACTGGGATTCCGAGGAGTACGTCGACCTCCTGTCCGGCGTACTCTCCTGCCTCCCGACGGAGGGCGCGGGCACAAGCTGACCCCACGGACAGCCGGCCCCGTAGGTCTCCGAGATCGCCTCATACCTGCCACGAGAGGTCCTCGACGTCCTCCAGGACCTACTGAGGCGCTGGACCGGTACTTGCCGAGCCCCAGGCCCGCAAAGCCCGCGCCGCAAGCGGAAGCCGCGGACGAGGCGGAGATCTACCGCCGGCTCGGGCTCGCCCTCACCCACGGCTCCGGGAAACAGAAAGTGCTGGTCGAGACGAATCTCAACCAGCACTCTGCGGTAACCCGTGGGCTACCTGTCGGTGTCCGAGGGGGGACTTGAACCCCCACGCCCGATAAAGGGCACTAGCACCTCAAGCTAGCGCGTCTGCCATTCCGCCACCCGGACTAGGTGTCTGCCGCCTTGCGGGGCGTGTTCCCCGCGGCGACATGGACAACAATACCAAGGTTTCGGAGTGCCTTTCACCTGCGTATCCACCCTGACGGCGCCCCTGGGTGACGCGCGTGGACAGGGGGCAGTCGCGTCACTGCGGGTGATCGGACGAATACGCCCACGGACGGCCCTTTCGCCGCCGCTCTGCGCATTCCGGAAGGGGACGGCGAGGGGAGGCAGCGGCGGCGGACACGGCCCTGCCGGCGACCGCGATCAACGAAGGTCGCACCGCCACCACCCCCACCCACCCGGCCGGTCACGGCATGAGGTGATACTCCGGGAAGTTCCCCGGCAGCCGCTCCCCCGCCGGACCCTGAGTCACCGCGCGCACCAGCAGGTCCCCGCCGACGAACGCGCCGCTCCAGGACGCGCCGAAGCCGCCGAACAGTTCGTCGCGGTCGCCGCGGGAGCGGGGCTTGCCGTGGCCGACCTTGAAGGCGCGGATCTGCGGGGCCAGCCGGTCGTAGGTCGCCCGGTCGTCCGTGGACAGCGTGGCGACCAGCGCGCCGTTGGACGCGTTCATCGCGGCCAGCAGCTCCGCCTCCGTGTCGACCAGGACGATGGTGTCGACCGGGCCGAACGGTTCCGCGTGATGCAGGGGTGACGACGGGGGCGGGTTGAGGAGCGTGACCGGCTGTACGTACGCCGAGGTGTCCTGGCCGGGCAGGAAGCGGGCGTCGGACAGCTTGCCGCGGTGCAGCGGCACGGCGCCGCGGTCGATGGCCTCGGCGACCTGGTCGTGCAGTTCCTTGGCCTTGGCCGCGTTGATCACCGGCCCGAAGTCCAGCTCGGGGCAGGGGTCGTCGCTCCGGCCGACCGCCAGCGGGTGACCGACCCTGAGCGTGCGGACCGCCGGGAGGTACGCCGCCAGGAACGCGTCGAACAGCTCACGCTGGACGACGAAGCGCGGGTAGGCCGTGCAGCGCTGCTTGCCGTAGTCGAAGAGCTTGGGGACGACGGCCGTGAGCGCGTCCCAGTCCGTGTAGTTCCAGATGCCCCAGGTGTTGAGTCCCTCCTGTTCGAGTACGTGCCGCTTGCCGAGGTCGGCGACGGCCGTGGCCACCGCGGCGCCGGTGTCGCGGCCACCGACGAAGGAGACACAGCCGATCTCGGGCGCCCGCACCAGCGCCTCCGACAGCTCGCCTCCGCTGCCGCTGACGAGGGTGACGGGGATTCCCTCGCGGGCGGCGAGCGCGCAGGCCAGCGTCAGACACGCGACACCGCCGTCGGTCGGGGTCTTGGCGATGACCGCGTTGCCCGCCAATGCCTGTACCAGCAATGCGTGAACGAGCACGCTCATCGGGTAGTTCCAGCTCGCGATGTTGGACACCGGGCCCTCCAGCGGGGCCCGGCCGGCGACCATCGGCTCGATGCCGTCGACGTACCAGCGCACGCCGTCGATGGCCCGGTCGACGTCCGCCTGGGCGAGCCGCCAGGGTTTGCCGATCTCCCAGACGAGCAGCAGGGCGAGGAGTTCGCGGTGCTCGGTGAGGGCGTCGAGGGTGGCGGCGACGCGAGCACGGCGTTCGTCGAGCGGTATGTACCGCCAGGCCCGGTGCTGGTCGAGCGAGGCACGGACCGCTTGCCGGGCGGTGTCCTGGTCCAGGCGGGGCGGGCCCGCGATGGGGCTGCCGTCGACCGGGCTCGTGGCGGGCAGGGCCCGGCCGTCCGCGTGCCAGGCGGACTGCCAGAGGTTGAGGACGCGGTCGTCCCGGAAGGCTTCGGGGGCGACGCTCAGGCAGCGCTGCCAGGCGTCGGACCAGGACGTACCTGATTTGAGGGTGAGAGTCCGTGGGCCGGGACTCGAGTCGGGGTTGAGGGTGGGCGCCATGGTTGAGCTCCGCTCTCGGTGCACAGTCGGGGGCGGGAGGTGGATGGCTCGCCCGGCGCACGGGTTCGGACCGCCGTGCGCGGACGTCGTACAAATGAGCGTCGCATGCAGTCGTACACATGAGCGTCCCGTACAGGGGAACGTAGTGACACCGCCCGGTGGGTGACAGTCACCTCACATCAACTATGAGTGACGTCACGGCTGCCCTCGAATCGGGACAGTACGGACAGTACGAGTTGCGCGGTCTCCGTCGGTGTGCCTCCCACGCTCACCCCGACCGCCTCCAGCGCCTCCTTCTTCGCCTGCGCCGTGCCGGACGAACCGGAGACGATCGCGCCCGCGTGCCCCATGGTCTTGCCCTCGGGAGCGGTGAAGCCGGCGATGTAGCCGACGACCGGCTTGGTGACGTGTGCGCGGATGTACGCGGCCGCGCGTTCCTCCGCGTCGCCGCCGATCTCCCCGATGAGGACGATCAGTTCGGTGTCGGGGTCGTCCTGGAAGGCGGCGAGGCAGTCGATGTGGGTGGTGCCGACGACGGGGTCGCCGCCGATGCCGACGCATGTCGAGAAGCCGACGTCCCTCAGTTCGTACATGAGTTGGTAGGTCAGGGTGCCGGACTTGGACACCAGGCCGATGCGGCCGGGCTTGGCGATGTCGGCGGGGATGATGCCCGCGTTGGACTGGCCGGGGGTGATCAGACCGGGGCAGTTGGGGCCGACGATCCTCGTCCCCTGCCGCTTCGCGTACGCGGTGAAGGCGACGGCGTCGTGCACCGGGATGCCCTCGGTGATGACGACGGCGAGGGCGATGCCGGCGTCCGCGGCCTCGACGACGGCCGCCCTGGCGAACGCGGGCGGGACGAAGACGACGGTCACGTCGGCACCGGTCGCCGCCATCCCTTCGCCGACCGAGCCGAAGACCGGGACGGCCCGATCGTCGAAGTCGACGGTACGGCCCGCCTTGCGCGGGTTGACGCCGCCGACCACGTTCGTGCCGGCCGCGATCATGCGCCGGGTGTGCTTCATGCCCTCGCCGCCGGTCATGCCCTGGACGAGGACCTTGCTTTCCTTGGTGAGGTAAATGGCCATGTCGTCCCGTCTCCTCAGACTTCGGTGGCGAGTCGGGCGGCCCGGTGGGCGGCGCCGTCCATGGTGGTGACCTGCTGGACCCGGGGATGGGCGTGCTCGTCGAGGATGGCGCGGCCGCGGGCCGCGTTGTTCCCGTCGAGGCGGACGACCAGCGGTTTGGTCAACTGGACGCTGTCCAGGGCCTGCACGATGCCGTCGGCGACCGCGTCGCACGCGGTGATGCCGCCGAAGACATTGACGAAGACGGACTTCACCGCCGGGTCGGAGAGGATGACGGACAGCCCGTCGGCCATGACCCGGGCGGAAGCCCCGCCGCCGATGTCGAGGAAGTTGGCGGGTCGGGCGCCGCAGCCCGCGACCACGTCGAGCGTCGACATCACGAGGCCCGCGCCGTTGCCGATGATGCCGACCTCGCCGTCGAGCTTGACGTAGTTGAGGCCCTTCGCGGCGGCCGCCGCCTCGAGCGGGTCCTCGTGCGCGGCCGCGTCGGCGCCCCAACGCTGCTGCCGGAAGCCGGCGTTGTCATCGAGAGTGACCTTGCCGTCGAGGGCGAGGATCTGGCCCTGTTTCGTGCGGACGAGCGGATTGACCTCGACGAGGAGGGCGTCCTCCGCCACCAGCACCTCCCAGAGCCGTACGAGTACGTCGACGGTCTGCGCGGGCAGGCCGGCCGCCTCGGCGATCTCGCCGGCCTTCGCCGAGGTGACGCCCTCGGCCGGATCGACGGGGACGCGCGCCACGGCCTCGGGCCGGGAGGCGGCGACCTCCTCGATGTCCATGCCGCCCTCGGCGGAGGCGATCGCGAGGAAGCGGCCGGCCGCGCGGTCGAGTACGTAGGAGACGTAGAACTCGGTCTCGATGTCGACGGGTTGGGCCAGCATCACCGCGCCGACTGTGTGGCCCTTGATGTCCATGCCGAGGATCTGGCGGGCCGTCAGTTCTGCGGCGGCCGGGTCCGCGGCGAGCTTCACGCCGCCGGCCTTGCCGCGTCCACCGGTCTTGACCTGCGCCTTGACGACGACGCGACCGCCCAGCCGACGGGCGATCCCGCGCGCCTCCTTGGGCGAGTCGGTGACCTCGGCCCGCGGAACCAAGATCCCGTGTTCTTCGAAGAGTTCCCTTGCCTGGTGTTCGTACAGGTCCATCTCGGCTCCTGTCTGCTACGTCCGTCCGGGGAGCGACCCCAGACCCCGGAAAAGTGCCGCACGCCCCCTGGACACCACCCACCGGATGCGGGATAACAATCTTCATACAGTATTCGTCGACTGTATGCAATCTACCGAATGCAGTACCGCAAGAGCGTTCCCACCCCTACGAAGGGACAGGACTTCGCCATGCCCGACGACACGCAGGACGTGATTTCCGGTGGCCATCTCGTTGCCAAGGCACTCAAGGCCGAGGGGGTCGACCGCATCTACACGCTGTGCGGCGGCCACATCATCGACATCTACGACGGCTGCGTCGACGAGGGCATAGAAGTCGTCGACGTCCGCCACGAGCAGGTCGCCGCCCACGCGGCCGACGGCTACGCACGCCTCACCGGAAAGCCCGGCTGCGCGGTCGTCACCGCCGGTCCCGGTACGACGGATGCCGTCACCGGTGTCGCGAACGCCTTCCGCGCGGAGTCCCCCATGCTGCTGATCGGCGGCCAGGGGGCCCTCACCCAGCACAAGATGGGGTCCCTGCAGGACCTGCCGCACGTCGACATGATGGCGCCGATCACCAAGTTCGCGGCGACCGTGCCGGACACGGCGCGCGCGGCGGACATGGTGTCGATGGCGTTCCGCGAGTGCTACCACGGCGCGCCCGGCCCCTCCTTCCTGGAGATCCCGCGGGACGTCCTCGACGCCAAGGTGCCCGCGGCCAAGGCACGGGTGCCGAAGCCCGGCGCCTACCGTGCCTCGACCCGCTCGGCCGGCGACCCCGAGGCCATCGAGAAGCTCGCCGACCTGCTGGTGCACGCCGAGAAGCCCGCGATCCTGCTGGGCAGCCAGGTGTGGACGACCCGGGGCACCGAGGCGGCCATCGACCTCGTACGGACCCTCAACGTCCCCGCGTACATGAACGGAGCGGGCCGCGGCACCCTGCCGCCCGGCGACCCGCACCACTTCCAGCTGTCGCGCCGGTACGCGTTCTCCAACGCCGACGTCATCGTGATCGTCGGCACGCCCTTCGACTTCCGCATGGGCTACGGCAAGCGGCTCTCGCCGGATGCGACCGTCGTGCAGATCGACCTCGACTACCGCACCGTCGGCAAGAACCGGGATGTCGACCTCGGCATCGTCGGCGACGCCGGGCTGGTCCTGAAGTCGGTGACGGAAGCGGCTTCCGGACGCATCAACGGCGGCGCGTCGAGGCGCAAGGAGTGGCTCGACGAGCTGCGCGCGGCGGAGCAGACCGCGCTCGAGAAGCGGCTGCCCAGCCTGAGGTCGGATGCCTCGCCGATCCACCCGTACCGGCTGGTCAGCGAGATCAACGACTTCCTCACCGAGGACTCGATCTACATCGGCGACGGCGGCGACATCGTCACCTTCTCCGGGCAGGTCGTGCAGCCCAAGTCGCCGGGCCACTGGATGGACCCGGGCCCGCTGGGCACGCTCGGCGTCGGCGTCCCCTTCGTGCTCGCGGCGAAGCAGGCGCGGCCCGACAAGGAAGTGGTGGCCCTCTTCGGCGACGGCGCGTTCTCCCTCACCGGCTGGGACTTCGAGACCCTCGTCCGCTACGACCTGCCCTTCGTCGGCATCGTCGGCAACAACTCCTCCATGAACCAGATCCGCTACGGCCAGGCCCAGAAGTACGGCCCGGAGCGCCAGCGGGTGGGCAACACCCTCGGCGACGTCCACTACGACAAGTTCGCGCAGATGCTGGGCGGTTACGGCGAGGAGGTCCGTGACCCCGCCGACATCGGCCCGGCGCTGCAGCGTGCCCGCGAGTCGGGCAAGCCGTCGTTGATCAACGTCTGGGTCGACCCGGACGCGTACGCCCCCGGAACCATGAACCAGACCATGTACAAGTGAGGTGGCCTTCATGACCGCAACGACCGGAACGCCGCCCAAGGCCCTCGAAGGCATCCGCGTCCTGGACATGACCCATGTGCAGTCCGGGCCCTCCGCGACCCAGCTGCTCGCCTGGCTCGGGGCGGACGTCGTCAAGCTGGAGGCGCCGACCGGGGACATCACGCGCAAGCAGCTGCGTGACCTCCCGGACGTGGACTCCCTCTACTTCACGATGCTCAACTGCAACAAGCGCAGCATCACCCTCAACACCAAGACCGAGCGCGGCAAGGAGATCCTCACCGAGCTGATCCGGCGCTCCGACGTCATGGTCGAGAACTTCGGGCCGGGCGCGGTCGACCGTATGGGCTTCACCTGGGACCGCATCCAGGAGATCAATCCGCGGATCGTCTATGCCTCCATCAAGGGGTTCGGGGACGGCCCGTACACCAACTTCAAGGCGTACGAGGTCGTCGCTCAGGCCATGGGCGGGTCGATGTCGACCACCGGTTTCGAGGACGGGCCGCCGCTGGCGACGGGGGCCCAGATCGGGGACTCGGGGACGGGTGTGCACGCCGTGGCGGGGATACTCGCGGCGCTGTATCAGCGGGAGCACACCGGGCGTGGGCAGCGGGTCAACGTGGCCATGCAGCACGCTGTACTCAACCTGTGCCGGGTGAAGCTGCGGGACCAGCAACGCCTGGCACACGGGCCGCTCGCTGAATATCCCAACGACGACTTCGGCACGGAGGTTCCCCGGTCCGGGAACGCGTCCGGCGGCGGCCAGCCCGGCTGGGCGGTCAAGTGCGCGCCGGGCGGACCGAACGACTACGTGTACGTCATCGTGCAGCCCGTCGGCTGGCAGCCGATCAGTGAGCTCATCGGCCGGCCCGAACTGGCCGACGACCCCGAGTGGGCGACGCCGGAGGCCCGCCTGCCGAAGCTGAACAAGATGTTCCAGCTGATCGAGGAGTGGTCCTCGACCCTGCCCAAGTGGGAGGTGCTGGAGAAGCTCAACGCCCACAACATCCCGTGCGGGCCGATCCTGTCCACCAAGGAGATCATCGAGGACGACTCGCTGGTCGCCAACGAGATGGTCGTCACCGTTCCCCACCCCGAGCGCGGCGAGTTCATGACCGTCGGCAGCCCGCTCAAGCTCTCCGACTCCCCCGTGGACGTGACGAGTTCACCCCTGCTCGGGGAGCACAACGAAGAGGTCTACATCGGCGAACTCGGCCTCGGCGACGAGGAGCTGCGCCTGCTCAAGTCGAACGGAGTGATCTGACGTGATGGCCGAAGACCGGCTGCTGAGGGTGCGCACGCTCCTGGACACCGTACGGACTCAGGGGCGGACCGCGCTCACCGCGCCCGAGGGCAAGGTGATCGCCGACGCGTACGGGATCGCCGTACCGGGCGAAGAGCTGGCGACCGATGTGGACGAAGCGGTGGCGTACGCCGCCCGCTTCGGCGGGCCCGTCGTGATGAAGATCGTCTCCCCCGACATCCTGCACAAGACCGACGCCGGCGGTGTGATCGTCGGGGTCGAGGGCGCGGCGGACGTACGGGCCGCGTTCCACCGGATCGTCGAGAACGCGCGGGCGTACGACCCGCGGGCGCGCATCGAGGGCGTGCAGGTGCAGGAGCTGCTTCCGCAAGGGCAGGAGGTCATCGTCGGCGCGGTGACCGATCCGACGTTCGGGAAGGTCGTGGCGTTCGGGCTCGGCGGGGTGCTCGTCGAGGTGCTCAAGGACGTCACGTTCCGGCTGGCTCCCGTGGACGCCGACGAGGCGCTGTCCATGCTGGACTCGATCCGCGCGGCGGAGATCCTGCGCGGGGTGCGCGGCGCCGCGGCCGTGGACCGGTGGGCCATCGCCGAGCAGATCCGCCGGGTGTCCCAACTGGTCACGGATTTCCCGGAGATCGCCGAGGTCGACCTCAATCCGGTGATCGCGACGGCGGAGGGCGCGGTGGCCGCCGACATCCGCGTCATCCTGGCCGAGTCGCAGCCACCATCTCGTCGCCGGTATACACGCGACGAGATACTGGCGACCATGCGTCGGCTGATGCAGCCGAGCTCCGTCGCCGTGATCGGCGCGTCCAACGAGCAGGGCAAGATCGGCAATTCGGTGATGCGCAACCTCGTCGACGGCGGTTTCGCCGGTGAGATCCATCCGGTGAACCCCAAGGCCGATGACATTCTGGGCCGCAAGGCGTACAAGAGTGTCATCGACGTTCCCGGTGAGGTGGATGTGGCGGTCTTCGCGATCCCCGCCAAGTTCGTGGCCTCGGCCCTGGAGGAGGTGGGACGCAAGGGGATCCCCAACGCCGTACTGATCCCCTCCGGGTTCGCGGAGACCGGCGAGCACGAACTCCAGGACGAGATCGTGGCGATCGCCGAGCGGCACGGCATCCGTCTGCTCGGTCCGAACATCTACGGCTACTACTCGACGTGGCAGGACCTGTGCGCCACGTTCTGCACGCCGTACGACGTCAAGGGCGGGGTGGCGCTGACCTCGCAGTCCGGTGGCATAGGGATGGCCATCCTGGGCTTCGCCCGCACCACGAAGACAGGCGTGTCGGCGATCGTCGGCCTGGGCAACAAGTCGGACCTGGACGAGGACGACCTGCTGACCTGGTTCGGCGAGGACCCGCACACCGAGTGCATCGCGATGCACCTGGAGGACCTCAAGGACGGGCGCGCGTTCGTGGAGGCGGCGCGAAACACCATCCGTAAGAAGCCTGTTGTCGTCCTCAAGGCGGGCCGTACGGCGGCCGGCGCGAAGGCGGCCGGCTCGCACACGGGCGCGCTCGCGGGCGACGACGCCGTGTACGACGACATCCTCCGGCAGGCCGGCGTCATCCGGGCGCCAGGGCTCAACGAGATGCTGGAGTACGCGCGCGCGTTGCCAGTGCTTCCCACCCCCGAGGGCGACAACGTCGTGATCATCACGGGGGCCGGCGGCAGTGGCGTACTGCTGTCGGACGCGGTGACGGACAACGGCCTGTCGCTGATGGAGATCCCGCCGGACCTGGACGCGTCCTTCCGGAAGTTCATCCCGCCGTTCGGGGCCGCGGGCAACCCGGTGGACATCACCGGGGGCGAGCCGCCGTCGACGTACGAGGCGACGATCCGGCTGGGTCTGGAGGATCCACGCATCCACGCGCTCGTCCTCGGCTACTGGCACACCATCGTCACTCCCCCGATGGTCTTCGCCGAGCTCACCGCGCGCGTGGTGGCCGAATTCCGGGAGCGCGGGATCGAGAAGCCCGTGGTGGCCTCGCTCGCAGGCGACGTCGAGGTCGAGGAAGCCTGCCAGTACCTGTACGAGCGGGGGGTCGTGGCGTACCCGTACACGACCGAGAAGCCGGTGGCCGTACTGGGCGCGAAGTACCGGTGGGCGCGGGCGGCGGGGGTGCTGCGATGAACGGGCCACGTGAGGAATCGGCCGGGGGTCCGGGGGCTGTCGCCCGGGCGGAACACCGTCCGGTGGGCGCGGGCGGCCGGCTTGTCGGGGGGCGGGTCATGAGGTGAGTGGGCGCGGGAGCGGCCGACGGTGCGCGTCGGCCGCCCCCGGGGACCCGTGCGCGCACGAAAGGCATTGGACAGGGGGCGCTGGCCAGAGCTTTCGACGCAAGGGGTGCTGAGCGACATGACAACCACCGACTACTCGACGTCCGTCCCCTACAGGGAGGTGACGGACCGCAACGGCCGCGTGTACCGGATCGGCGAGACCGACCGGGACATCATGGGGCGGCCACGCTGGACCATGGTGCTCTTCCCGTGGATGGGCATGCTGGGCATCAGTTCCTCGGAGTACGCGTTCACGTCGGCCGAGGACACACTGCACGAGGCCCATCTGTGGAGCAGTGGGCACATCTTCTGGCTGATGGGCGTCTGGGTGTTCTTCCAGGCCGCCGTGGCCTTCCCGGCCGGGCAGCTGCGGGAGAGCGGCAGGCTGCCCGCGCGGTACGCGATGATGCTCGGCGCGCTGGGCACGATCCTCGGCTATCTCTCGCTCGCGTACGCGCCGAACGTGATCGTCGCCTATCTCGGCTTCGGCGTGTGCAGTGGCATCGGCGCCGGCCTCGTCTACGCGACCTGCGTGAACATGGTCGGCAAGTGGTATCCGGAGCGCAAGGGCGGCAAGACCGGCATGGTCAACGGCGGTTTCGCCTACGGCTCGGTGCCCTTCGTCTTCCTGTTCACCTCGTACATGGACCTGAGCAACTACGAGGGCGTCCTGGTGCTGGTGGGCCTCGTCTGCTGCTTCGTCGTGGCGTTCGCGGGGTGGTTCTTCAAGGACCCGCCGAAGAGCTGGTGGCCGCCGCACGTCGATCCGCTCAAGATGACCGACGACCCGAAGATCCGGCGGGCGCTGGAGAAGAATCCGCCGGCGGTGAAGCAGTACACCCCGAAGGAGGCCGCCCGTACCCCCGTCCTGTGGATGATGTGGTTCTGTCTGCTGTGCACGGCCGGGATCAACATCTTCGGCATCGCCTTCCAGGTGCCGTTCGGCAAGGACATGGGCTTCGCGGGCGGGATCGTGGCCACGGCGATGTCCCTGAAGGCGATCGTCAACGGGACCGGGCGCGGGGTGATCGGCTGGATATCCGACCGCTACGGGCGCCGCAACACGCTGATCATCGTCTGCATCGTGCTCGGCACGGCCCAGTTCGGCGTGCTGGTCTCCGGCCAGATGGGCAGCATGCCGTTCTTCCTGTTCTGCTCCATGGTCTCCGGCTTCGGCGGCGGGGCGATCTTCCCGCTGTTCGCGGCCATGACGGCGGACTACTTCGGCGAGAACAACAACGCCACCAACTACGGGATGGTCTACAGCTCGAAGCTCATCTCGGGCCTCGTGGGCTCCGGCGTCGGCTCGATCGTGGTCGGCGCGTGGGACTACGAGGGCGCGTTCATCATCGCAGGTTCCATCGGGCTGGCCTCCGCGGTACTGGCGCTCTTCCTCAGGGCGCCGGGACGGCCGCAGGCCCGTCGTCACATCGTTCCCAACCCGCACCCGCTCGGCGAGGAGATGGCCTGATATGACGGCAGATCCCATCGCGACCGACAGTTCGTCGGCAGACCCCGACGTCGCACACCGTCCCTACCGTGAAGTGACCGACTCCCGTGGCCGCGTCTACCGTGTCGGCGAGACCGACCGGGACATCCTCGGGCACTCCCGCAAGATCATGGTGTATCTGCCGTGGATCGCCATGATGGCCATCAGCGTCTTCGAATACGCGTACGGCTCCGCCGAGGACACCCTGTCCCACGCGCACGGCTGGACGCAGAGCAACACCTTCTGGATCCTCAGCGTCTGGGTGTTCTTCCAGGCCGGCATCGCCTTCCCGGCGGGCTGGCTGCGGGAGAAGGGCGTCCTGACCGCCCGCAGGGCCATGTACATCGGCTCCGGCATGTGCGTCGTGGGCTTCCTCGCCCTCTCCCACCTGAGCAACGTCCTGCTGGCGATCCTGGGCTTCGGCGTCGTCGGCGGGATCGGGGCCGGCCTGGTCTACGCGACCTGCATCAACATGGTCGGCAAGTGGTTCCCCGAGCGGCGTGGCGCGAAGACAGGGTTCGTCAACGGCGGCTTCGCGTACGGGTCGCTGCCGTTCATCTTCATCTTCAACTACGCGTTCGACACCGGGAACTACCACCGGGTGCTGGACCTGATCGGCTGCTACATCATGATCGTGGTGTTCGGGTGCGCGTTCTTCTTCAAGGACCCGCCGAAGAACTGGTGGCCGGCGGACGTCGATCCCCTGGCGTACTCCGGCGACGGGAAGAACGCGGCGAACCTCGCCAAGAACCCTCCGGCGGTGAAGCAGTACACGCCCAAGGAAGCCATCAGGACCGGCATGCTCCCCCTGATGTGGATCTCCATCGTGATGACCGCCGGCGTGTCGATCTTCGGGATCTCCTTCCAGGTCGACTTCGCCAAGGAGGTCGGCTTCGGTCCGCTGGTGGCGGCCTCGTCGATGGGCGTCATGGCGGTCATCAACGGAATCGGCCGCGGGGTCGTCGGCTGGCTGTCCGACAAGTGGGGCCGCAAGTCGACCCTGGTGTTCGTCATCGTCGTCCTGGGCCTCGCGCAGTTCGGCGTGATCCTGGCCGGCGACCTGAGAAGCGAGTGGTTGTTCCTGTTCTTCGCCTTCCTCTCCGGCTTCGGCGGCGGCGCGTTCTACCCGATGTTCGCGGCGCTGACCCCGGACTACTTCGGCGAGAACTACAACGCCACCAACTACGGGCTGGTGTACAGCGGCAAGCTCATCAGCGGCCTGTTCGGCGGCGGCCTCGGTTCCATGGTGGTCGCGGCCTGGGGCTACAACGGCGCCTACGCCCTGGCCGGGGCCGTCTCGATGGTGGCGGCGGCGATCACCCTGCTGCTTCGGCAGCCGGGACACAGCCGGGACGCCACGTCGATCGTCCAGCCGCAGCCCGCGGGCTGACGGCACCGAACGGGCGCCGATCGGGCGTCGCTCGAC
Organism: Streptomyces sp. NPDC001315; assembly: GCF_042896175.1. Lineage (NCBI taxonomy): Bacteria > Bacillati > Actinomycetota > Actinomycetes > Kitasatosporales > Streptomycetaceae > Streptomyces > Streptomyces sp. NPDC001315. The sequence continues at coordinate 444,337 of NZ_JBIAWZ010000005.1, forward strand.
TTCGAGCGCATGAGGCGGCCCTCCCCGGGACTCGGGGAGGGCCGCCTCATGCGTTCGGGTGCGTACTCTCAGCACTTCTCACGCAGGGAGTGCAGATACTCGCCGGACCGCCGCGCGAACGAGAACGACTCGGTCGGGCTGTCGTGCTCGGTCTGCCAGTGGTGGGCCAGGCGCTCGCCGCGCAGCCGGCTGACGGCGGAGATGAACCGCTGGTAGTCGATGTCGCCGTCACCGACGTCGACCATGCGGTAGCCGAACTGGTTCGACGGGTCGCTCACGCCGTCCTTCACGTGGAAGAGCGGGTAGCGGTGCGGCTGCTTGAGGACGTAGTCGAGGGGCTCGAAGGGGGCGGGTGAGCCGTCGGGCCGCACGGCGAAGCGGAACTGGCCCGCGTACGCCCAGAAGATGTCCATCTCCAGGAACACGAGGTCGGGGTCGGTCTCGGCGAGCAGGACGTCGTAGAGGCGGACCTTCGGATCGTCGGTGGCGAACGAGAACTCGTCGGAGTGGTTGTGCTGGTAGAACTTCATGCCGCGCGCCTTCGCCGCCGCGCCGTAGGTGTTGAACTCCTCCGCCGCCCGCTTCCAGGCGTCGACGGTCGAGCCGTAGCGGAACGGGCCGGAGGCCGTGCCGATGTGCTGGAGGCCGAGAGCCTGGGCGTCGTCGAGGACCTTGGTCAGGTTCTGGGCGAAGGTGTAGGCGTTCGGGTCGTTGGAGTAATAGCCGACATGGCTGCCGATCGGGGTCAGGCCGTGGTCGCTCGCCAGCCGCTTGAGCTGGGCGAGGGTGATCGGGCCCGCGGAGCCCTGGGTGTACCCGGCGAACTCGATCTCGTCGTAGCCGTACGCCTCCAGTTCGGCGAAGACGGGGGCGAAGCCGAGCGTGGAGACCTTGTCGCGGAGGCTGTAGAGCTGGATGCCGAGGCGCCCGGGCGGCAGCACGGGGCGGCCGCGGCCCGCGGTGCCGGAGGCGGTCTCGGTGGCCGCGGTCGCCGGTGCGGCGGCGGCGCCGAGCAGTGCGGCGGCGGTGGCGCCGGCGGCTACACCGAGCATGCCGCGTCTGGTGAGGCGGTGGGTGAGTTCGGGATCGGTCTGGGACATGCGGCTCATGCCTGGAACTCCTCGGGTTCGGAGGGCGTTGTCAGTGGTGAGTGCTTCACTTGTGGCCAGTCGGAAGAGACCGGTTCTGTGGTACCGGTCAGGTGAGACCGGCCAGTTGGAGCAGTAGTGACTTCACGTCGGTGGCCGCGATGCGGTCGCCGACGGCGCGGGGGGTGGAGCAGATGAGGAGCGGACCGTCGTCGGCGCTCGTGGGAAGGCGGCCGTGGCTGCCGCGGATAGGTGACGGATCCAGGGGCACGACCGCCATGCGGTAGCGCATGCCGAGCTTCTTGCGGGCCAGCGCGGTCGCCGCCTTGACCCTGACGTAGGGGTCGAGGGGATCCATGAAGAGTTCGGCCGGGTCGTAGCCGGGTTTGCGGTGGATCTCGACGAGTCGCGCGAAGTCGGGTGCGCGGGCGTCGTCGAGCCAGTAGTAGTACGTGAACCAGGCATCCGGCTCCGCGACGGCGACCAGCTCGCCGGAGCGCGGATGGTCGAGGTGATGGCTCTTCTTGCCCTCGTCATCGAGGAGTCGCTCGATGCCGGGCAGACCGTCGAGCGCTGCGCGGGTGGCGTCGAGGTCCTCGGGGCGGCGCACATAGACGTGGGCGATCTGGTGGTCGGTGACGGCGAAGGCGCGTGACGCCATCGGGTCGAGGTACTCCATGCCGTCCTGCGTGTGCACGTCGAGCAGGCCGGCGCGGCGCAGGGCCCGATTGATGTCGACGGGCCGGCTCACGCGGGTGATGCCGTACTCGGAGAGCGCCACGACCGTACGGCCCTCGGCGCGGGCGTCGTCCAGGAGCGGGGCCACCACGGCGTCCAGGTCCGCGGCCGCCTTCAGGGAGCGCGGGTCGTCGGGGCCGAAGCGCTGCAGGTCGTAGTCGAGGTGAGGGAGGTAGCACAGCGCCAGGTCGGGGTGGCGGGTGCGCAGGACGTGACGGGTGGCGTCGACGATCCACCGGCTGGAGACGAGGTCCGCACCGGGACCCCAGAAGTGGAACAGGGGGAACGTGCCGAGCTCCCCGGTGAGTTCGTCGTGCAGGGCCGTGGGCCGGGTGTAGCAGTCGGGCTCCTTGCGGCCGTCGGCGTAGTAGATCGGACGGGGGGTGACGGTGATGTCGGTGTCGGCGCCCATGGCGTACCACCAGCAGATGTTGGCGACCGTATAGCCCGGGTACGCGCGACGGGCGGCGTCCCACAGCTTGTCCCCGGCGACCAGCGCGTTGTGCTGGCGCCACAGCAGTACGTCGCCGAGTTCGCGGAAGTACCAGCCGTTGCCGACGATGCCGTGCTCGGAGGGGAGGGTGCCGGTGAGGAAGGTGGACTGGGCGGCGCAGGTGACGGCGGGCAGGACGGTGCCCAGGGGCGCACGGGAGCCGGACTGGGCCAGGGCCTTGAGGTGGGGCATGTGTTCGAGGAGCCGAGGGGTGAGGCCGACGACGTCGAGGACGAGGAGGGGGGTCGGGCCCGTGCCGGTGCGGTGGGCACTCATGGGAGTTCCTTCAGGCCGAGGTCCGTCAACAGGTCACGGGCGAGGGTGAGTTCGGCGGCGATTCCGTCGGTGAGCTGGGCCCGGCCCCGGGGACGCAGCCGGGGCGGGAGGGCCTGCCAGGTGTAGGTCTCCACCTCCAGGTGACGGGTGAGCGGTTGCGGGCCGCCGACGAGCCGGTTCAGCGCGTCCTTCAGCACGGGGAGCGTGGAGGTGAGGGGCGCGGCGGGGGCCGCGTGGAGCGGGACGTGGAAGTGGGCCCGCCACGGAGAGCCGTCGGGCAGGGATTCGCCCTCCAGGGCCTCGCCGAGGTCGTCGGTGCCGCGCAGACCGGCGGCGATGGGGGTCCCTCCCGCTCGAACGGAGTGGGAAGTGGGGGACGTGCGGGTCTGGTGCAGAAAGCGGGGTTCGTCGAAGGCCGCCAGGGCTTCGCGGACGTCGGGGAGATGGGGGTGCTCGGCGTGCAGGGCGGCTGAGAGCTGTGCTTTGACGACGGGGACGCGGGCTCGGGTGAGCGCGTCCAGGGCGGTGTGCGGGTCCTCGAAGGAGGTGGCGAGGTGGCAGGTGTCGACACAGACGCCGATGCGGTCGTGGGCGATCGCCGTCAGCGGGGCGATGGCATCGCCGGTGGTCTCCACCGTGCAGCCGGGTTCCGGTTCCAGGCCGACACGGATGGAGCGGCCGGTCAGTTCCTGGAGCGCGTCCAGGCGTTCGGCAAGGGTCCGCAGGGACGTCCGCGCGGTCTCGGCGCGCCGCTCGTCATAGGCGGTGCGCCAGGCGAGGGGCAGGGTGGAGATGCTGCCTTCGGTGACGTCGTCGGGGAGGAGCGCGGCGAGGACGCGGGCCAGGGCGGTGGTGTGGTCGAGGCGTTCCGGGTCGCCCCAGTCCGGCTTGTAGACGCGGTACTTGACGTGTTCAGCGCCGAAGCCTTCGTAGGGGAACCCGTTGAGAGTGACGACTTCGAGTCCGCGCCGGTCGAGTTCGGTGCGCAGAGCGCGCAGTGCGGAGGGGTCGGTGACCAGGGCCCGGACAGCGTCCTTGGCGAGCCACAGGCCGATGCCGATGCGGTCCCGGCCGAGCCGGCGGCGGACGGGTTCGCAGTGGTCGCGAAGCTGGGCGAGGACGCCGTCGAGGGTTTCCGCGGGGTGGACGTTGGTGCAGTAGGCGAGGTGGACGGTGGAGCCGTCACGGTGGCGGAAGCGCATCCCTCACTCCCCGCCGCGCAGCACGGAGTTGCCCTCGTGGCTGGCGCCGCCCGGCACCACCTCGAGGTTCAGACGACCGCTGAGTCCGTAGAAGGCGACGGGGTTGCGCCACAGCACACGGTCGACGTCGTCCTCCGTGAAGCCGTCCGTGAGCATCAGGTCGCCGACCTTGCGCGTCTTGAGGGGATCGCTCCTGCCCCAGTCGGCGGCGGAGTTCACCAGGACCCGCTCGGGGCCGTACCGGCGGATGATGTCGAGCATGCGCCGCTCGTCCATCTTGGTGTCGGGATAGACGGAGAAGCCCAGCCAGCAGCCGCTGTCCTTGGCCTCCTCCACGGTGGTCTCGTTGAGGTGGTCCAGCAGGACACGGTCCGGCGGCAGTGCGGACTCCCGGACGACGTCCACGGTGCGGCGCAGACCGGCGGCCTTGTCGCGGTGCGGCGTGTGCACCAGCGCGGGCAGCCCGTGGTCGGCGGCCAGTTGGAGCTGGGCGGCCAGGGCGGTGTCCTCGGCGGGGGTCATCGAGTCGTAGCCGATCTCGCCGACGGCCACCACCTGGTCCTTGACGAGATACCGGGGCAGTTCGTCGAGAACGGGGACACAGCGCGGGTCGTTCGCCTCCTTGGGGTTGAGGGCGAGCGTGCAGTGGTGCGCGATGCCGTACTGGGCGGCGCGGAAGGGCTCCCAGCCCAGCAGGGAGTCGAAGTAGTCGAGGAAGGAGGCGGGAGAGGTGCGGGGCTGGCCGAGCCAGAAGGACGGCTCGACCACGGCGCGGACACCCGCGGCCCGCATGGCCGCGTAGTCGTCGGTGGTCCGGGACGTCATGTGGATGTGGGGGTCGAAGATGCGCATCAGGACTCCTTGCCATGGGGGTCGTCCGTACCGCGCGGCGTGGTGGTGGCCCTCGTCAGGGCCAGGACGCGGTGGAGGTCCTCGGGCACGGGACGGCCCGCGGCGGTGCGTTCGGCGGCGTAGTCGTCGAGCATGCGGGCGAGTTCCGCGTCCCCATGGGCGCGTCGGGCCAGGTCGGAGACCTCGGCGACGGGCACTCCGGTGAACAGGCACTTCAGGACGGCGTGCCGCCAGTGGTGAGGGGCGAGGTGCCGGGCGGCGTACGGGCCGACTGCTGCGGCCAGGAGCCGGGTGTCGTTCGTGCGCAGGGCGTCCTCGACGAGCGGGACGGCGTCGGGGCCCGGAACGAGGTGGGGCAGGGCATGCAGGACGGCGCGCCGTTCGTCGGCGGTGCCCTGGAAGTAGACGCGGGTGAGGGCGGCCGGGTCGGCGCGGGCCGCGTCGAGAATGAGGACACGGGCGGCGTCTGCGTATCCGGGGCCGCAGCGGCGACCGGCCTCGGCCAGGCGCAACTCCCACACGGAGATGGGGCCGTGTGTACCGGGGTGCGCGGCGGCCTCGTCGAGGGCCTGGCCGAGCCAGGCGCGGGCGGCTCCACCGAGGCGGGCTTCGAGGTGGGCGCGTAGTTCGTCCGGCGCGGCGGGGGCCGAGGTGGCGCCCCGGCTGCTTGCCGTCCGGGATCCCTGGTCGGCGTCCGGGTGGGTCATGGGCTGCATGGGGTGCTCCCTCGTGAGGAGGCGGCCGCGGTGCGGAGGAACGGAAGGGAGAGTTCGGCGAGATGGGGGCCGGCGTGGGAGTGGCGGGGCAGTTCGACGACGGTCAGGCCCTGGTAGCCGACGGCGGTCAGGGCGGCGAGGACGGGCGGGAAGTCGATGTCCCCGGCACCGAGGGGGAGATGGTCGTGGATGCCGCGGCGCATGTCCTCGATCTGGACGTGGCGCAGCCAGGGGGCGGCGGCGCGGACACATTCGGCGGGAGGAAGGGGTTCGAGACACTGGCAGTGGCCTATGTCGAGGGTGAGACCGAGGAGTTCCGGGTCGCCGAGGGCGCGGCGCAGGCGGTGGAAGTCGGTGAGCGTGGCGAGGAGGTGGCCCGGCTCGGGTTCGACGGCGAGCGGGACGCCGACGGCGGTGGCCGCGTCCAGGACCGGGGCGAGACCGTCGGCCAGGCGCTGCCAGGCCGCGTCCTCGTCCGTTCCGGCCGGGGTGGAGCCGCTGAAGCAGTGGACTGCGTGGGCGCCCAGGTCGGCGGCGACCCGCACGGCGCGGATCAGCAGGTCGGCACGCCTCGCGCGGTCGTCGGGGTCGGCATCCAGCAGGGAGGGGCCGTGTTTGCGGCGCGGGTCGAGCACATAGCGAGCGCCCGTCTCCACGGTGACGTCGAGGCCGAGGGCGTCCAGGCGGTGCGCCACCCGGCGGGTGCGGGCGGCGAGGTCCGGGGCGAGCGGGTCGAGGTGCATGTGGTCGAGGGTCAGTCCGACGCCGTCGTAGCCGAGGTCGGCGAGCAGGGCGAGGGCGTCGTCGAGGCGGAGGTCGGCGAGACCGTTGGTGCCGTAGCCGAAGCGAAGACCTCCCTGCCTCGGCTCGGGGTCCTGGTCCGGGTTCGCGCCGGGGAGGTGGGTGAGGGGGCTCATGTGACGCTCACCTTCCTGCCGAACCTCCCCGCGAGCGGGGCGAGGGCCGCGACGAGGAGCGCGGTGGCGCCGGCGCCGGAGCGGGCGGCGAGCGTCGCCTGGAGAGGGATCGTGGCGCGGATACCGCCCGCCACGGCTCGCTGGGTGAGCGGTGGTGAGGGATTGAGGGTGGCGTGGAAGTAGGGGCGGGTTGCTGTCGCGGCATAGGCGGCTGACAGTGCAGTGCGCGGCAGGCTGCCGGGCAGGCCCCGGACGGGTGATCCCGGGTGGTGGCGCCGGGGTCGGGACGGGGGGTGCCTCAACAGGCCGGTCAGAAGGCCGGTGGTGGTCAACGCCGTCAAGGGGACCAGTGGTGAGCCGCCTCGGGTCTCCTGGCGGGACACGGCCGTGACCGCGAGGGTGTGCGTGCCGAGGAGGGCGGCGGAAGGGAGGGCCTCGCGGAGGTGGCCGGAGGTGGCCGCGGCGCCCAGGAGCAGGTCGAGGCCGCGGGCCGCCGCCATGGCCAGGGGACCGACGGGGGTGTGCTTGAGGGTGAGGTCGTAGGTCCAGACGGTGGCCGCGAGGGGGGCGGCGACGGCGAGGGCGGGGCGGCCCGCGCCGGCCGCGAGAGCCAGGCCGCCCGCGGTCAGGGCACAGGCCGCGGCGAGCGCCGCGGCGGGTCGGACCCGGCCGGACGGGACGGGACGGTGCGGGCGTTCCCTGGCGTCCTCCTCACGGTCCGCCCAGTCGTTGAGGGCCATGCCGGCCTCGTACAGGCAGAGGGAGGAACCGATGGCGAGCAGGGTGCGGAAGTCGGGGCGCGCGTCGGTCGCCGCCGCGCCGGCCAGGGCGTCCCCGGGAACCGTGAACAGGGCGGGCAGACGCAGCAGTTCGGCCCAGGCACGGGGGGTGTTCCGGGCGTGGACGTGGTCGGGGGGCGAGTGATGCGCGCGGCGCGGGACATCGACACCCACGCGAGCCGGGACATCGGCGGCCGCGCAGCTCCCCGCATCAGCAGCCACGCCGTCCGATCCGTCGCCGGCCACACGGCCAGGGACATCCGCGGCCACCGTCGGCCGGCGTTTCACCGCTGCTCCCCGCTGTGCTCCGTCGGCCGGGCCCCCGTATGTGCTCCCGCGCCTGCTTGCGCCAGCCGGTGTGCGAAGGCCGTCAGTTCGGCGTACTGGTCGGCGAGCGCCGACGGACCCTCCCCCATCGGGTCCTTGAAGTAGAAGCCGAGTTCGGACAGCGGGCCGGACAGGCCTGCCTCGTGGGCGCGCAGCAGCAGGCGGGCCAGGTCCAGTACCAGCGGTGCGGCCAGCGCCGAGTCGCAGCCCTGCCAGATGGTCTGGAGCACCATGCGTGTGCCGAGGAAGCCGTCGAAGGCGATGTGGTCCCAGGCGGTCTTCCAGTCGCCGAGAGCCGGGACGTCGTCGATGTGGACCTGGCCCGCGGGGGTCGTGCCGAGGGTGTCGGCGAGGACGCGTTCCTTGCCCGCGTTCTTCGCCGCCGCGGCGGCGGGGTCGGCGAGCGAGGCACCGTCGCCGCCGCCGAGCAGGTTCGTGCCGGACCAGGCCCGCACGGTGAGCGCGCGGTGCGCGAACATCGGTCCCAGTACGGAGCGGAGCAAGGTCTGGCCGGTCTTGCCGTCGCGACCTGCGTACGGCAGACCGCTCGCCGCCGCTTCCCGGGCCGGCGACGGGTGGTGCAGTCCTGCCGACGGGGTGAAGTTGACGTAGGGGCAGCCCGCGCGGAGGGCCGCCGTCGCGTACAGGGAGCTGGCGGGAAGGTCCGGGCCGACCGGGGCCGGTTCGGTGGACGCGACGTTCACCACCACCACGCGGGCCAGGCGGTGACGTCGCGCGAAGTGTCGTAGGTCGGAGGCGAACGCCTCGATGAGTTCCTCCGCGTTCCTGGTGTCGCCGGGGAGCGGGCCGCCCGGTCTGATCTCGCTGTCGGCGGCGGCCAGGTCGGCGGCGACCGCCGAGGGCAGGCCGGGCGGCAGTACGCCGTCGGCCGCCAGGGTCTCCGCCCGTTTGGGCAGGGGGCAGTCCGTGGTGTCGTGGCCACCGAAGACCAGGGAGGACAGGGGTGGCAGGCCGGCGGCGTTGAACGGCGGCGTCTCGGTGACCATGCCCGTCGGCGCGTGCAGGCCCGCGGTGACAGCGGCGCACCCCGCGACGACGGTGGTGGCGACCGAGCCGCGGGCGCCGATCAGCCACACACCCGCACGGATTCGGGAAGGGGACGCGGACACTGGCACGGAAACGGACACGGACAGCCTCCTTGATGTGCGGGAACCCCAGAAGGGTGGGGAGAAGACGGCGGGCGGGGGTCCGGCGTCCCCCGCCCGCCGTCGCTCAGTTGCCCTGCGCGGGCAGTTCCTTGATCCGGACGTCACGGAAGGACACCTGGTCGTCGGCTCCGTGGTTCTGGATGCCGAGGTGCCCGTCGCGCAGGCTCCGGGCCGGATCGGTGTTGGTGAAATCGTTGATCTTCACGCCGTTGAGCCAGACGCGGAGGCGCTCGCCCTCCACGCGGATCTCGTACGTGTTCCACTCACCCGGCGGGTTCAGCGCTCGGTCGCGCCGCCCCAGGTCGGCCGACTGGAAGCCGTAGACGGACCCGGTGGTTTTCTCGGGTACGTCGGTGGCGTCGATCTGGACCTCGTAGCCGTTGTCGACGGCCGACCACGGGTCGTCCGAGGGCGGGAAGCCGACGAACACACCCGAGTTGTCGTCGCCGGCCGCCTTCCAGTCGAGTTTCAGCGAGTACGAGCCGAAACTCCGGTCGGCGTACCAGAGCAGACCCATGCCGCCCGTCGACGTCAGCGTGCCGTCGTCGTCGAGGGTGAAGGAGCCCGGGCCGGCCTGCCGCCAGCCGTCCAGCGAGGTGCCGTCGAAGAGGGAGGTGTAGCCGTTCTCCGGTCGGCAGTCCGCCTGGGCGTCGCCGATGGCCCAGCGGATTCCGCCCAACAGGTGTGCGCGGAAGGCGGGTTCGGCGTACGAGTCCTTGGTGTGGCCGGCGCCGGTGTAGAAGGCCCGGCCGCCCTGGTAGGTCTGGCACCAGGCGATCGGGTGGTCGCCGTTCATGGTGCCGCCGGTGTAGGACGACTCGTCGAGCGAGGCCAGGACGTGGGCCCGGTCCCGAGGATTCGAGCGGTAGTTGTACCACTCGTCGGTGCGGTCCCAGGTCCGTGCCAGCCCCGACGTCGCGGGATGAGCGCGGTCCTCGACGGCCACGCGCGCCGGCTGGATCGCCGGGTGCGACTGGAAGTACGCGCCGGCGAGGCCGCCGTAGAACGCCCAGTCGTACTCGGTGTCGGCGGCGGCGTGGATACCGACGTAGCCGCCGCCGTGCCGGATGTAGCCCTCGAAGGCGAGCTGTTGGGCCTGGTCGAGGACGTCTCCGGTCGTCGACAGGAACACGACCGCGTCGTATCGCCGCAGGTTCTTCGCGGTGAACGCGCTCGCGTCCTCGGTCGCGTCGACCGTGAAGCCGCCGCTCGCGCCGAGCTGCTTCACCGCCGCCACGCCCTCGGGGATGGAGTCGTGCCGGAAGCCGGCCGTCTTGGAGAAGACCAGCACCTTTTTCGCCGCGTCCCCGGGGTGCGAGGAGGCCGGGCCCGAGACGTAGCCGATCAGCAGTGCGGCGCCCACGACAGCGGTCGCCAGTCGTCCGGTTGAGCGCATCAGGGTTCCTCCTCTCAGCCGGTGGTGAAGGTGAAGTCGTCCACGTCGAACAGAGCGCCCGAGCCGCCCTTGAAGACCAGGTAGAGCGTTGTCGTGCCCCTCGGTGCGCGGGACAGGTCGGCACTGACGTCCTGGAAGGTCTCCCAGCCGCCGGTCACCGGGACGGTCGCCTTGCCGAGCAGGGTCCCGTTGGACGAGCCGGCTCGGACCTCCAGCGTTCCGCCCGCGCCGCCGGAGGCGATACGCGCCGTGATCTTCTTGGCGTTGCTCAGGGCGTACGGTGTGAAGGAGATCCAGTCGCCGTTGTCGATGTCACCGACCGTCCTGCCGCCGTGCGCGGTGTCCTTGGTGATGACCGAGACGCCGGAGGCGTTTGTGTAGTGCTCGGCCTGGCGGTGCCTGGGCTGCAGGACGTTGCGGCCGTGCGAGGTGAGCGCGGCCTGGCCGCCGCCACCGCCGTCGGTGTACTCGGCGTCGAGGACCCCGAAGATGTTGGCGTTCTCGTCATGGCCGCCGTCGGCGGTGGTCTGGAGGGTGCCGGTGCAGCCGTCGGCCGAGGTGATCGGGTGGCCGTGGGTGTCATGGCCGAGGACGAACGTGACTTCGACCTTCGAGCAGTCGATGTTCCGGCCGTCCTCCGGATCGGTGACCTTCACCTTGAACGGGATCGCATCCCCGAAGCTGAACAGCTGCCCGTCCTCGGGAAGTTCGATCGTCACCTTGGGCGCGGTGTTGCCGACGACGATCTGCACGCTCGCGCTGCCGGTGCGGCCCGAGGTGTCCTTGGCGGTCAGGGTCGCGGTGTACGTGCCGTTCTTCTTGTACTTGTACGTCGGATCGGCCGTCGTCGACGTGCCGCCGTCGCCGAAGTCCCAGCTGTACGTGAGCGCGTCACCGTCCTGGTCGGACGTGCCCTCGGAGGAGAACTGAACCTTCATCGGCGCCTGCCCGGAGGTCCGGTCGGCCGCGGCCTGCGCGACGGGTGAGTGACCGTCGGTGGCGTTCTCGATGCGGTACAGGCCCGAGTTGTCGTCGCCGCCGAACCATGCGGTGCCGTAGTCGAGGACGTACAGCGCACCGTCCGGGCCGAAGGCCATGTCCATGACCTGGGTGCCGGTCCACGGGACGGCGTTGATCGACTGCACGGTGCCGCTGCCGTCGCTCACGATCCGCTTGATCCAGCGGCGGCCGAACTCCCCGGCGAAGAAGTTCCCGTCGTACGCCTCGGGGAACTTCACCGGCGAGTCGAGCGAGGCGTCGTAGTGGTAGACGGGGCCGCCCATCGGGGACTCGGAGCCGTCGCCGAAGTCGGGCACGGACGGGCCGTTGTACGGGATCCAGGCGGGCTGGGCCGGGGGCAGGTCGGTCAGGCCGGTGTTGTGGGGCGAGGTGTTCTTCGGGGCGGAGCAGTCGAAGGGGGCGCCCGATGCCTTCGTCGCGAAGTCGTAGTCCACGTAGGCGTCGTTGGCGCCGGTGCAGTAGGGCCAGCCGAAGTTGCCGGGGGCGGTGACGCGGGCGAACTCGACCTGGCCGGCGGGTCCTCGTGCGGGGTCGGCGGCGCCGGCGTCGGGGCCGTAGTCGCCGACGTAGAGGATGCCGGTCGCCTTGTCGACGCTGAAGCGGAACGGGTTGCGGAAGCCCATCGCGTAGATCTCGGGGCGGGTCCGGTCGGTGCCGGGCGGGAAGAGGTTGCCGTCGGGGACGGAGTAGGAGCCGTCGGCGTTCACCTTGATGCGCAGGATCTTCCCGCGCAGGTCGTTGGTGTTGCCGGCCGAGCGCTGGGCGTCGAAGGCCGGGTTGCGGTCGGCGCGTTCGTCGATCGGGGTGAAGCCGTCGGACTGGAACGGGTTGGTGTCGTCGCCCGTCGACAGGTACAGGTTGCCGGCCGCGTCGAAGTCGATGTCGCCGCCGACGTGGCAGCACAGGCCGCGGGAGGCCGGGACGTCGAGGATCTGCTTCTCGCTCGCCGCGTCCAGGGTTCCGTCGGTGTTCAGGACGAAGCGGGAGAGGCGGTTGACCCCGTCGAAGGGCGCGAAGTCGGCGGCGGTACCGGTCTCGGGGGCGTCGCCGGCCGGGGTGCTCAGCGGGGGTGCGTAGTAGAGGTAGATGAAGCGGTTGGTGGTGAAGCCCGGGTCGACTCCGACGCCTTGGAGGCCTTCCTCGTCGTGCGAGTAGACGTCCAGCTTGCCGGCCAGGCGGGTGTTGCCGGCGGCGTCGGTGATACGGAGTTCGCCGTCGCGCGAGGTGTGCAGGACCGAACGGTCGGGGAGGACCGCGAGGGACATGGGTTCACCGACCTCCGGCTCCCCCTTGGCCAGCGTGACCTGCTGGAAGTCCTCCGCCGCGGCGGTCCCCGCGTCGGCGACGGCTGCGTCGGCCCGGGGTGTGGTGAGGGTGAGGGACGCCCCTGCCAGCAGTGCGCCGGTGAGCAGGGCGATCGCTCGGCGGAGCGACGGGCGTCGTCTGTGGGTCTCGTTTCTGCCAGTGCTGGTGGTGCGGTCGTTCCCGTGCACGGGTGCCTCCAGAATGGGGCCGGTTGTACGGGTGGGTGCGTGCGCCGGGATGCGCCGTCATCCCGGAAGCCTGGGGAAAGTCAGTTGGCGAACGCCGCGTCGAACGAGGCCGACGGCGGCTCGAAGTCGTAGGCCTTGAGGCGGGTCAGGGCCTCGGGGGCGCCCTGGAGCCGGTCCATGCCGGCGTCCTCCCACTCCACGGAGACAGGGCCCTGGTAACCGATGGAGCGCAGCATGCGGAAGACGTCCTCCCAGGGAACGTCGCCGTGCCCGGCGGACACGAAGTCCCAGCCGCGCCGCGGGTCGCCCCAAGGCAGGTGGGAGCCGAGGCGGCCGTTACGGCCGTCGAGGCGCTTGCGGGCCTCCTTGCAGTCCACGTGGTAGATGCGGTCACGGAAGTCCCACAGGAAGCCGACCGGGTCGAGGTCCTGCCACACGAAGTGGGAGGGGTCGAAGTTCAGGCCGAAGGCCGGTCGACGGTCGACTGCATCCAGTGTGCGCTGCGTCGTCCAGTAATCGTAAGCAATCTCGCTCGGGTGGACCTCGTGCGCGAACCGCACGCCCTCGGCGTCGAAGACGTCCAGGATCGGGTTCCAGCGCTCGGCGAAGTCCGTGTAGCCGCGCTCGATCATCGACTCGGGGGCGGGCGGGAACATGGCGACCAGGTGCCAGATGGCGGAGCCGGTGAAGCCGATGACGGTGTCGACGCCGAAAGCGGCCGCCGCCCGGGCGGTGTCGGCGATCTCCGCGGCGGCCCGTCGCCGTACGCCCTCCGCCTCGCCGTCGCCCCAGATACGGACCGGGAGGATCGCCTGGTGACGCTCGTCGATGATGGCGTCGCAGACCGCCTGACCGACCAGGTGGTTGGAGATCGCCCAGCACTTCAGGCCGTACTTGTCCAGGAGTTGATGGCGCGAGGCGAGGTACGTGGGATCGGCCAGCGCCTTGTCGACCTCGAAGTGGTCGCCCCAGCAGGCGAGTTCGAGTCCGTCGTAGCCGAAGTCGCGGGCCAGGCGGCAGACCTCCTCGAGCGGGAGATCCGCCCACTGGCCGGTGAAGAGCGTGAAGGTGCGCGGCATGCTGGGGCCTCCTCAGACCGCTATGGGCGTGTAGACGGAGTTCTTCTCGGCGCTCTCCTCCACCGCGGCGAGGACGCGCTGCACCTGGAGACCGTCCGCGAAGGAAGGTTCCGGCCGGCGGCCCTCGGCGATCGCGTGGACGAGGTCGCGGGCCTGGTGGACGAAGGTGTGCTCGTAGCCGAGGCCGTGGCCCGGCGGCCACCAGGCGTCCAGGTAGGGGTGGTCGGGTTCGGTGACGAGGATGCGGCGGAAACCGGCGTGCGCGGCGGGTTCGGTGCCGTCGTGGTATCGGAGTTCGTTGAGGCGTTCCAGGTCGAAGGCGAGCGAGCCGCGCTCGCCGTTGAGCTCGATGCGCAGGGCGTTCTTGCGTCCGGTGGCGTACCGGGTCGCCTCGAAGGAGGCGAGGGCACCGGAGGCGAGGCGACCGGTGAAGACGGCCGCGTCGTCGACGGTGACCTGTCCGGTGCCCGCGGCGGACGAGTCGGCGGACAGGCCCGCCGTCGGACCGCCGGGCAGCGGACGCTCGCGTACGAAGGTCTCGGTGAGCGCGGAGACTCCGGCGAGCCGCTCGCCCGCGAGGTACTGCGCGAGGTCGACGATGTGGGCGCCCAGATCGCCGAGCGACCCGGTTCCGGCCCGCTCCTTGCGCAGCCGCCAGGTGAGCGGGAACCCGGGGTCCACGAGCCAGTCCTGAAGGTACGTCACCCGCACGTGCCGGAGGGTGCCGAGCCTGCCCTCGGCGACCATCCGCCGAGCCAGCGCGGCGGCGGGTACGCGCCGGTAGTTGAAGCCGACCATCGTCAACTGTCCGCGCTCATAAGCCGTTTCGGCCGCCACCGTCATGGCCTCGGCCTCCTCGACGCTGTTCGCGAGGGGCTTCTCGCACAGCACGTGCTTGCCGGCCGCGAGGGCGGCGAGGGCGATCTCGGCGTGACTGTCGCCGGGGGTGCAGATGTCGACGAGGTCGACGTCGTCCCGGGCGATCAGCGCACGCCAGTCGGTTTCCGCGGCCGCCCAGCCGTGCCGGTCGGCCGCCGCGCGCACGGCGGCGGCGTCCCGGCCGCAGATCGCGGCCAGCACCGGCCGCCGGGGCAGGTCGAAGACATGGCCCGCGGTGCGCCAGCCCTGGGAGTGGGCGGCGCCCATGAAGGCGTAGCCGACCATGCCGACCCGCAGCGGCGGCTTCGCTCCCTCCGATCCGTCCGACTGCTGGGGCTGTCCCATACGGATGTCCTCCTCGTCCTCGTCGTGATGGCGCCGTGGGGGGTGCGGGGCGGTACGTGTCAGCGGAAGCCGATGGACATGTACTGGTCGACGTTGTCCTTGTCGACGACGGCCGAGTACAGCGTCAACGAGGCCGGGATCTCGAACTCGGCGAGTCCGCCGACTCCCTTGCCCTGACCCAGCGCCCGCGCCAGGTCGATCGCGGACGCGGCCATCGTCGGCGGGTACAGGACCGTCGCCTTGAGCACGCCGTTGTCCTGCTTGATGGCCTGGAAGGCGGACAGCGCGCCCGCGCCGCCGACCATCAGGAAGTCGTCACGGCCGGCCTGCTCGATGGCGCGCAGCGCGCCCACGCCCTGGTCGTCGTCGTGGTTCCACACGGCGTCGAACTTGGGCTGGGCCTGCAGGAGTTGGGCCATCTTGGCCTGTCCGGACTCGACCGTGAAGTCGGCGGCCTGACGGGCCACCTTCTTGATGTTGGGGTAGTTCTTCAGGGCGTCGTCGAAGCCCTGGGTGCGCTGCTTGGTCAGCTCCAGGTTGTCCAGCCCGGCGAGTTCGATGACCTTGGCGTTCGACGTGCCCTTGAGCTTCTCGCCGATGTACGTACCGGCGTTGAGACCCATGCCGTAGTTGTCGCCGCCGATCCAGCAGCGGTACGCCTGCGGGGAGTTGAAGATCCGGTCGAGGTTGACGACCGGGATGCCCGCGCGCATGGCCTTGAGCCCGACCTGGGTGAGTGCCTTGCCGTCGGCGGGCAGCACCACCAGGACGTCGACCTTCTTGTTGATGAGGGTCTCGATCTGGCCGATCTGCGCGGCGGTGTCGTTCGAGCCCTCGGTGATCTCCAGGGTGACGTCGGAGTACTTCTTGGCACGGCTCTTGGCGTTGTCGTTGATGGCGTTGAGCCAGCCGTGGTCGGCCTGCGGGCCGGCGAAACCTATGGTGACGTGCTTGCCGGGCTTGTCGTCGGCGGCGGACTGGCCGTTCGCGGCGGGCTTCTCGTCCTTGGACTCGTTGCTCGTGCAACCTACGAGGAGGGCACCGGTGGATACGGCGGCGGCCCCGAAGAGCAGTCCTCTGCGGCTCGTGAAAGGTGTCGGCTCTGGCATGTCGGTGAACCCTTTCCTCAGGTCGTGCTCGCGGTACGGCGCTGGACCAGCACGGCGGCGACGATGATCGCGCCCTTGGCGATCTGCTGGACGTCGCTCTGCAGGTTGTTCAGGGCGAAGATGTTGGTGATCGTGGTGAAGATCAGGACGCCGAGCACGGAGCCGGTGATGGTGCCGCGGCCCCCGCTGAGCAGCGTGCCGCCGATGATCGCGGCCGCGATGGCGTCGAGTTCGTAGAGGTTGCCGTTGGTGTTCTGCCCCGAGCCGGACAGGATGATCAACAGGAACGCGGCGATGCCGCAGCACAGCCCCGACAGCAGGTAGAGGCAGAGCCGCTGGCGGCGGACGTCGATGCCGGCGAGCCGGGCCGCCTCCGCGTTGCCGCCGACGGCGACCGTGCGGCGCCCGAAGGTCGTCCGGTTGAGGACCAGCCAGCCGATGACCGTCACGACCGCGAAGACCATGACGAGCGGCGGGACACCCAGTACGTAGGAGTCGCGCTCGCCGAGGTCGAGGACGCTGCCGATGGTGACGATCTGTGTCCTGCCGTCGGTGATCTGCAGCGCCAGTCCCCGGGCGGAGGCCAGCATGGCCAGCGTGGCGATGAACGGGACCATCCCGCCGTACGCGATGAGCAGACCGTTGACCAGGCCGCATCCGACGCCGACGATCACCGCCGTGAAGAGGATGCCCGCGAAGCCGTAGTCCTGGGTGGCCACCGTCGTCGCCCACACGGAGGCGAGGGCGACGATCGCGCCGACCGACAGGTCGATGCCGCCGGAGGTGATGACGAAGGTCATGCCGACCGTGACGACGCCGATCACCGAGGCCTGGGTGAGGACAAGTTGGAGGTTGCGGGTGTCGAGGAACTCGTCCGGCTTGGTGATGCCGCCGATGAGGATCAGCGCGGCGAGGACACCGAGGAGGGAGAGGGTGCGGACGTCGGTGCGGGCCACCAGGCCGCGCCACGCGGGGAGTTGGCCGATCGGGGGCAGCTTGTCGGTGCTGCCATGGGGCGGGGAGACGGGCTGCGTCATGACGCCGGGCTTCCTTCCATGACCAGGTCGAGTACGCGGTGTTCGTCGAGCTCCCGGGCGGGCGCCGTGTGGACGACGGAGCCCTCGCGGAGCACCAGCACACGGTCGGCGAGTCCGAGCACTTCGGGCACCTCGCTGGAGACCAGCAGCACGGCGAGGCCTTCGTTCGCCAGTCGACGGACGACTGCATACAGTTCACTGCGGGCGCCGACATCGACGCCGCGGGTCGGTTCGTCCAGCAGCAGCACACGGCAGCCGCGCAGCAGCCAGCGCGCCAGGACGGCCTTCTGCTGGTTGCCGCCGGAGAGGGTGCGGACGGGCACGGACGGGTTGTCGGGCCGCAGCGACAGCTCGCGCGTCGCGGCCCGCGCCGCCCCCTGCTCGGCGCCCCGGTCGATCCAACCCGCGCGTGAGAAGCGGGACAGGGAGGACACGGAGACGTTGCGGGTGACGGATTCCAGCATCAGCAGGGCCTGCGCCTTGCGTTCCTCGGGCGCGAGCCCGAGCCCGGCACGGACAGCCGCGCGTACGCTTCCGGTCCGCAACGCCCGTCCGTCGACGCGGACTTGCCCAGCGGTGGGCTTGCGGGCCCCGTAGATCGTCTCCAGGATCTCGGAGCGCCCCGATCCGACGAGTCCGGCGAGGCCGACGATCTCGCCGGGGCGGATCTCCAGGTCGAGGGGCGCGAACTCCCCCTCCCGAGCCAGCCCCCGGACCTCCAGCACCGGCGTTCCGCTCGGCACCGACACGGGCCGCTCCGGAAAGACGTACTCGACGTTGCGCCCCGTCATCAGCGCGACCACCTCGCGGGTCGGCGTCGTCCGCGCGGGCAGTCCGCCGGCCACGGCCCGCCCGTCCTTGAGGACGGTGACCCGGTCGCCGATCCGGCGGATCTCCTCCAGGCGGTGGGAGATGTAGACGACGGCGACCCCGTCGGCGGTCAGATCGCCGACGATGCGGAAGAGGTTGTCGACCTCGTCCGGGTCGAGGGCGGCCGACGGCTCGTCCATCACGATGAGCCGTACGTCGTGGGAGAGTGCCCGAGCCATGGAAACGATCTGCTGCTGGGCCGCCGACAGCTCCCCCACCAGCCGGGCGGGATCGATCTCGGGATGCCCAAGTCGCTTCAACAACAGGGCGGTCGCCCTTCGTGCCGTCTTTCCCCGTACGACGAATCCGGCAGCCGTGGGTTCGTGGCCGAGGTGGACGTTCTCGGCCACCGACAGGTGCTCCACCAGGTCGAGTTCCTGGTAGATGGTGGCGATGCCGAGGCGCATGGCGGCGATGGGCGAGCGGAGCGTGACCGCCTCGCCGCGCCAGCGGATCGTGCCGGTGTCGGGCTGGTGAGCGCCGGCCAGGACCTTGATGAGAGTGGACTTGCCGGCTCCGTTCTGGCCGAGCAGGCAGTGCACTTCGCCGGCCTGGACGTCGAGGTCGACGCCGTCGAGGGCCCGGACTCCGGGGAACGACTTGGTGATGCCGGACATGCTGAGCAGCGGTGGTTCTGGTGCCATGCGGTTTCCCCTTGGCGGGCGTGCGGGCCGGTTTCAGGGCGCCTTTCGGCAAGCGTGTTCAGGGCAGGGCGAAGCAGGGCGCTGTACTGGGTGGGCTGTGAGCGGTGAGCCGTGATCGGTGAGTGATGAGCCGTGAACCCTGAGCGGTGAGTGACGAGCGGTGACGTGTGCCGATTCGGTGCTTACGCGGGTGAGAACAGGTGGTCGCTGATGAGCCGGGCCGCGCCGATGACCCCGGCGGTCGGCCCCAACTCCCCCAGCACGATGGGCAGGTTGCCCGTCGCGAGGGGCAGCGACTGGCGGTAGACCTGGGTGCGGATCGCGGCGAGCAGGGTGTGGCCGAGGCCGGTCACCCCGCCGCCGATCACCACCAGGCCCGGGTTGAAGAAGGAGACCAGTGCGGCGATGACCTGGCCGGTACGGTTGCCGCCCTCGCGGATCAGGTCGAGGGAGGTGGCGTCGCCCGCGGCGGCCGCGGTGGCGACGTCGACGGCGCTCAGACCGCCGTTCGCCGCCAACCGGTTCGCGAGCTCCTCCGACAGCCCCTGCTGGGCCGCCTCCAGGGCGTCCCGGGCGAGGGCAGCCCCACTGAAGTGGGCCTCCAGGCAGCCCCGGTTGCCGCAGGCGCACGGACGCCCGTCGGGCACGGCCTGGATGTGCCCGATGTCGCCCGCGCTGCCCGTCACCCCGCGGTGGACGTCACCGCCGACGACGATGCCGCAGCCGATTCCGGTGCCGATCTTGACGCAGAGGAAATCGCCCACGGAGCGTGCGACACCCGCGTGCATCTCCCCCATCGCCATCAGGTTCACGTCGTTGTCGACCATGACCGGGCAGCCGAGTTCCTGGCTGAGCGCCTCCCGCACCGGGAAGCCGTCCCAGCCCGGCATGATCGGCGGAGCCACCGGTACGCCCTCGGGGAAGCGGACCGGTCCCGGGACGCCGATGCCGGCGCCGTCGAAACCCTCCGCGAGGCCCGAGGCCTTCAACTTCGCCGCCATGGACAGGACTTGCTCGAAGACCGCGACCGGCCCCTCGCGTACGTCCATGGGCTGGTTGAGGTGACCGAGGATCTCCAGCTCGGCGTTGGTGACGGCGACGTCGACCGAGGTCGCGCCGATGTCGACGCCGAGGAAACGCAGGCCCGGAGTGAGCCGGATGTTGTGGGAGCGACGGCCGCCACGCGAGGCGGCCAGCCCGTCGGCCACGACCAGGCCCGTGTCCAGCAGCCGGTCCACCTCCACGGCCAGCTTGGACCGCGAGAGGTCGACCTGATCACCCAGTTGCGCACGGGAGTTGGGACCTCCGTCGCGCAACAGCTTGAGCAGCCTGGCCTGATGGGCGTTCGCGGGTCGCGCTGTCATGCGTCTCACGTGCCCCTCCCCGCCTCAATCGGCCACCTGTGTTCGGGCTTTCGAGGGGAACGTAGCAGCGGGCGCCGAACCTGGGAAGAAGCTGTGCATGAATTGGCCCCGACTTTCTCCACTCTCAGGACAAAGGAAAGCGGCACGCACCCCGGCGCCGAGGGCTGGAACCTGGGGCCGGGGCCTGCGGCCTGGGGCCTGGGGCCTGGGGCCTGGGGCCGCTTACGATCTGGTCAGCATCGACTCAGGGGGAACGCATGAACACCGCAGTGGCGGAGCCGGGCCGCAGGGTCACGACGTTGGAGCTCTTCTTCGACCTCGTCTTCGTCTTCACCCTCACCCAGCTCACCGTGCTGCTCGCCGGCGACTTGTCGTTGGCCACGGCGGGTCGCGTCGCGCTGATCTTCGTGGTGCTGTTCTGGATGTACGGCGCCTACGCGTACCTGACGAACCAGGTCCCGCCGGACCGACCCTCACGCCGTCTCCTGCTGATGCTGGGCATGGGCGCCTTCCTGGTGTGCGCGCTGGCGATCCCACGCGTCTTCGACGACACGGGTGTGGTCTTCGGGCTCGGCTTCCTGGCGGTCGTCGTCGTGCACACGGCGCTCTACACCCGCAGCCACGGCTGGGACTCGATCTGGTACGGGGTACCGAACGCGGTGGCCGCGCTGTCGGTGACGGCGGCGGGCTTCTTCGACGGCCTCGCGGCGGACGCGCTGTGGCTGCTGGCGCTGGTCGTGCAGTTCGTGACGCCGTTCCTCGCCGAGCACGGGCCCGGCCGCGCGGACGGGCGGTCGGCCGTCACCATGCGGGCGCAGCTGGGCAGCCTGGATCCCGCCCACTTCGTGGAGCGGCACGGGCTGCTGCTGATCGTCGCGTTCGGCGAGTCCGTCATCGCGATCGGCATCGGAATCGGCGATCTGCCGCTCACGACGGGTCTGTTCGGCGGCGCGTTCCTCTCCCTGGCCCTCGTGATCGCGCTGTGGTGGACGTACTTCGTACGCGACGAGGAGCTGGCCGAGGCGGCTTTCCGGCGAACGCCCGCGCCTGCCCGGTTCCGGTTGGCGATGAACGCGTACTACTACGCCTTCCTGCCGATGCTGCTCGGCATCGCCTTCCTGGCCGCGGGCGTGAAGAAGACGCTCGGCCATCTCACCGAGCATCTGCACACCGGCCCCGCGCTGGCCCTCGCGGGCGGCGTGGCACTCTTCCTCGCCGGCGACGTGGCGTTCCGCGCGGCCCTGCGCCTCTACCCCGTCCGCTTCCGGGCCACCGCGACCCCCGTGGCCCTGGCCACCGCACTGCTCGGCATCCACCTGTCCGCGGCCACGGAACTCCTGGCTCTGGTGGCCGCGCTGGTGGGGATGCTGGCGGCCGAGGCACGCTGGGGCGTCCGCTCGGCCGAGGTTCAGGACTTGGCGCGGGCGTGATACGAGCGCCGGGTGTGCTCCGTGTGTTCGCGCATGAGCTCGGTGGCCTCCTGCTCGTTCCGGTCCGCGATCGCGGCGATCAGGTCCCGGTGCTCGATCCACGACTGCGCCCCGCGCTGGCGGGCGACGGGCGTGTAGTACCAGCGCACCCGGCGGTCGACCTGGGCCGCGAGTTCGGCGAGGACCGCGTTGCCCGCCAACTCCATGATCTTCGCGTGGAAGTGGGCGTTGAGGGTGACGGCGGCGTCCACGTCGTCGGCGGCGACGGCCGTGAGCCCCTGCGCCAGCAGCTCGTCCAGGGCCGCGATGCCGTCGCTGTTGGCGTTCGCCGCGGCCAGCCGAGCGGCCTCGGCCTCCAACAACGTGCGCACGGTGAGGAGTTGGTCGGCCTCCTCCTCCGTCGGCTCATGCACGAAGGCGCCCTGCGCGGGCCGCAGATCGACCCACCCCTCGGTGTTGAGCCGCTGCAGCGCCTCGCGCACCGGCTGCCGGGAGACACCGAGGTGCCCGGCGAGTTCACTCTCGACCAGATGCTGGCCGGGCTGCAGGGCACGCGTGGTGATGAGTTCGAGCAGCGCCTCGTAGACACGGTCGCGCAGCGGCCCGGGCCGCTCGAGCTTGGGCACCGCCCCCTGCGGCAGTCCTGTCGACAACATCGCGGTCCCCCTCCTCGGCGGGCCGTGCACAGTAGCCGGAGCGCCAGTATGGATTGGTTTTCGTCTACAGTCTACGGCGCACAGTAGCCACAGGAACGGCGATCTGGCCTCATCACACTCACGAGTGACAGCTCACGGACACCGCACGACCTGCCCCGCGTACGACAGGTTCCCGCCGAAGCCGAAGAGCAGCACCGGGTCCCCCGTGCTGATCTCGCCCCGTTCCACCAGCTTGGAGAAGGCGAGCGGGATGCTGGCCGCCGAGGTGTTGCCGGACTCGGACACATCGCGGGCCACGACCGCGTTGACCGCGCCGAGCTTCCCGGCGAGGGGCTCGATGATACGCAGGTTCGCCTGGTGCAGGACGACGGCCGCGAGGTCCTCCGGGGCGAGTCCGGCCCGCTCACAGGCCCGGCGTGCGAGCGGCGGCAGCTGGGTGGTCGCCCACCGGTAGACGCTCTGCCCCTCCTGCGCGAACCGCGCGGGCTGCCCCTCGATACGCACAGCGTGTCCCATCTCGGGCACCGACCCCCACAGCACGGGCGCGATCCCCGGCTCCTCGCCCGCGCCGCAAGCCTCGACCACGGCGGCTCCCGCCCCGTCGCCGACGAGCACGCAGGTCGTCCGGTCCGTCCAGTCGGTCACGTCCGACATCTTGTCGGCACCGATGACGAGGGCGCGGGTCGCGGCGCCCGCGCGGACGGTGTGGTCGGCGGTGGCGAGGGCGTGGGTGAAGCCGGCGCACACCACGTTGACGTCCATCGCGGCAGGCGAGGGGATGCCCAGCCGGGCGGCGACGCGGGCGGCCATGTTCGGGGAGCGGTCGACGGCCGTCGACGTGGCGACGAGGACCAGGTCGATGTCGCCGGGCGCCAGGCCGGCCGCCGCGAGCGCCTTGGCGGCGGCGTGCGCGGCCAGCTCGTCGACCGGCTCGTCGGGGCCTGCGATGTGCCGGGTCCGGATGCCCACCCGGGACCGGATCCACTCGTCACTGGTGTCGACCATGCCCGCCAGTTCCTCGTTGGTGAGCACCCTGGCGGGCTGGTAGTGGCCGACGCCGGCGATACGCGAGCCGTGCATGGGAGGGTCCCCCTCGTTGCGGTGAGTAGCGGGACCAACCAGTCTGATCAGTGACTCACGGGTACGAGGGCACGTGAAGGCACAGGAATCGTGCGCCAGGCTTGTCGGCTTCCGTCAGACCGTCGGACGCCCGAGTACCTGGGAACCCTCCCCTGCGGTTCGGGGCGTCAGCCGGTGAACAGCTGCGTGGCCTTCTGTACGAGTTCGTACAGCCCGTAGGCGAGTGGTGCGCCCACCCACAGCCAGGCGAAGGCGATCAGCCCACGCCGGTCAGGCGGACTCTGGCTGCTGTCGATGTCCGACATCGGCGGCCTTTCTCGGTGCGGGGATGTGGTGACGGGCATGGACGGGCCGGACGAGTTCGTTGGCGACGAAGCCGATCACGAGCAGCCCGATCATGATGACGAACGACAGTCCGTACAGGGCCGAGCCGTGCCTGCCGGCCTCCTCCTGGCGGTCGGCGATCCAGTTCACGATCAGCGGTCCGAGGACGCCTGCCGTGGACCAGGCGGTGAGCAGCCGGCCGTGGATGGCACCGACCTGGTAGGTGCCGAACAGGTCCTTCAGGTAGGCGGGGATCGTCGCGAAGCCGCCGCCGTAGAAGGACAGGATCACCAGCGCGCACAGGATGAACAGCGGCTTCGACGAGTCGCCGAGCAGCGCGATCAGCGCGTACATCAGGGCACCGACGCCGAGATAGACGCGGTAGATGTTCTTGCGCCCGATCAGGTCGGAGGTCGAGGACCAGCCGATGCGTCCGGCCATGTTGGCTGCCGACAGCAGGGCGACGAAGCCGGCGGCCGCCGTCACGGACACCGGGGTGGAGGTGTCGGCGAAGAAGTCCGTGATCATCGGGGCGGCCTTCTCCAGGATGCCGATGCCGGCGGTGACGTTCATGCAGAGCACGACCCACAGGCACCAGAACTGCGGGGTGCGCACCGCACTGCGCGCGGACACCTGCACGCCCTCGACGACGCTGGGCGCCGACGCGACGGGCTTCTCGCCACGCGGCACCCGTACCAGCAGCACACCGAGCAGCATGAATACCGCATACGACAGCCCGTGTACGAGAAACGCGAGCGCGATCCCCGAACTGTCGGCGCCGAACGACTTCAGCATCTGCGCCGACCACGGCGAGGCGATGAGCGCGCCGCCACCGAAGCCCATGATCGCGATGCCGGTCGCCATGCCGGGCCTGTCCGGGAACCACTTGATGAGGGTGGAGACGGGCGAGATGTAACCGATACCGAGGCCGATCCCGCCGACGAAGCCGTAGCCGAGGACGATCAGCCAGTACTGCTCGCTCGCCGCGCCGAGGGCGGAGATCAGGAAGCCGGACGAGAAGCAGACCAGGGCCACGGTCATCGCCCAGCGCGGCCCGTTGCGCTCCACCAGGGTGCCGCCGAACGCGGCCGACAGGCCGAGCATCACGATGCCGAGCTGGAAGGGCAGCGCGCTCTGGGTGCCACTGAGGCCGAGCGCCGATTCGAGCGGCGGCTTGAAGACGCTCCAGGCATAGGCCTGGCCGATGGACAGATGGACGGAGAGCGCGGCGGGCGGAACCAGCCAGCGGCTCCAGCCCGCGGGCGCGACGGGGGGACTCATGATCCCGGACGGTAGGGAGGGGCGGGAGAGTTGAGAAGGACCCACGTCGACCGTATGCGGTGAGCGGTATCCAGAGTGCGCCGAACGGTCACGGCACAAACCCTTGCTGAGGCATCCTCCATACTGTAGACAATATTTCGTCGACAGCTTTCGCCATCCTCGTCGACACCGTCCCCACCTCCGCGGTACTCCCTCGACCGAACGGAGCGTTCCGAAGTGAAAGTCGCAGTCCTCGGCGCCGGTGCGATCGGCGCCTATGTCGGTGCCGCGCTCCACCACGCGGGCGCCGACGTACACCTCATCGCCCGTGGACCGCATCTGGCGGCCATGAGGCAGCACGGAGTGCGCGTGCTCAGTCCGCGCGGCGACTTCGTCGCCCGCGCCCACGCCACCGCCGACCCGGCCGAGGTCGGCCCGGTCGACTACGTCTTCCTGGGTCTGAAGGCCAACTCGTACGCGGCGTGCGGGCCGCTGATCGAGCCTCTCCTGCACGACACCACGGCGGTCGTGGCCGCCCAGAACGGCATCCCCTGGTGGTACTTCCACCGGCACGGCGGCCCCTACGACGGCCACCGCGTCGAGAGCGTGGACCCGGCCGGCGCGGTCAGTGCGGTGCTCGCGCCCGAACGGGCCGTCGGCTGTGTCGTCTACGCGGCGACCGAGCTCGAAGCCCCGGGTGTCGTACGGCATCTGGAAGGCACCCGGTTCTCCGTCGGCGAGCCCGACCGCAGCGTCTCGGCGCGCTGTCTGGCGCTCAGCGAGGCCGTGCAGGCCGGCGGGCTGAAGTGCCCCGTCGAGCCGGACCTGCGCAACGACATCTGGCTCAAGCTGCTCGGCAACATCTCCTTCAACCCGATCAGCGCGCTCGCCCGCGCGACCATGCGGCAGATGTGCCTGCACGGCGGCACCCGACGGGTCATCGAGACCATGATGCGCGAGACGCTCACGGTCGCCGAGGCCCTCGGCTGCGAGGTCGGCGTCTCCATCGAACGCCGACTCGCGGGCGCGGAGCGCGTCGGCGACCACCGCACCTCCACGCTGCAGGACCTGGAGCGCGGCAAACCGCTGGAACTCGACGTACTGCTCGCCGCCGTCGTCGAGCTGGCGGAGATCACCGGCGTGGCGGTGCCCACCCTGCGCACCGTCCACGCCATCTCGGACCTGCTCGCGCTGAGGAGCGCCGCATGAAGCCTGAGGAACGCAAGCCGAACCCCGGGGAACGCCGCACGCGGAAACGCGACCGCACCCCGAAGACCTACACCCGGCTCACTCACCCACTCGTCAGGGACTCCCGCGACGAGCCGTTCCGCCAAGCCACCTGGGAGGAGGCGCTGGACCGCGCCGCCCGGGGCCTGGCGGCGGCGCGCGGCGCGTTCGGCATGTTCTCCTGCGCCCGCGCGACCAACGAAATGAACTACGTGGCGCAGAAGTTCGCGCGGGTCGTCATGGGCACCAACAACGTCGACTCCTGCAACCGGACCTGTCATGCCCCGAGCGTCGCGGGCCTGTCGGCCGCCTTCGGCTCCGGCGGCGGGACGTCGTCGTACGAGGAGATCGAGCACACGGACGTCATCGTGATGTGGGGCTCCAACGCCCGCTTCGCGCACCCGATCTTCTTCCAGCACGCGCTGAGGGGGATCAGGAACGGCGCCCGGATGTACGCGGTCGATCCACGGCGGACCAGTACCGCCGAGTGGGCCGAGAGCTGGCTCGGCCTCAACGTCGGCACCGACATCCCGATGGCGC
Organism: Streptomyces sp. NPDC001315; assembly: GCF_042896175.1. Classification (NCBI taxonomy): domain Bacteria; kingdom Bacillati; phylum Actinomycetota; class Actinomycetes; order Kitasatosporales; family Streptomycetaceae; genus Streptomyces; species Streptomyces sp. NPDC001315. The sequence goes on from NZ_JBIAWZ010000005.1 coordinate 470,647, forward strand.
ACGCGATCGGCCGCGAGATCATCCACGCGGGCCTGGCCAACGAGGCGTTCATCGAGCGGGCGACGAGCGGCTTCGCCGAGTACGAGGCGCTCGTCGAGCCGTGGACGCTGTCGCTCGCCGAGAAGGTGACCGGCGTACCGGCCGGCGCCATACGGGAGTTGGCGCACGCCTACGCCCGCGCCGAACGCGCCCAGCTGTGCTGGACCCTCGGCATCACCGAGCACCACAACGGCACGGACAACGTCCGCGCGCTGATCAACCTCTCCCTGCTGACCGGCCACGTCGGCCGCTACGGCTCCGGTCTGCAACCCCTGCGCGGCCAGAACAACGTGCAGGGCGGCGGCGACATGGGCGCCATCCCCAACCGCCTCCCCGGCTTCCAGGACATCCTCGACCCGCAGGCACGGCTGAAGTTCGAGTCGGCCTGGGACACCGTCATCCAGCCGCACTACGGACTCAACCTGACCGAGATGTTCGAGGCGATGGAGGAGGGCACGCTGAAGGCCGTCTACTGCATCGGCGAGAACCCGGCGCAGTCGGAGGCGGACAGCGAACAGGCCGTACGGCGACTCTCGGCCCTCGACTTCCTCGTCGTGCAGGACATCTTCCTGACGAAGACGGCCGAGCTGGCGGACGTCGTGCTGCCCGCGACCGCGGGCTGGGCGGAGACCGACGGCACAACGACCAACAGCGAACGTCGGGTTCAGCGTGTGCGCCGGGCCGTGAGCCCGCCCGGTGAGGCGCGCGAGGACATCGACATCATCTGCGACCTGGCGGGACGGCTCGGCCACGACTGGAAGTACGCGGACTCCGAGGCCGTCTGGAACGAACTGAGGTCGGTGTCGCCGGACCACTACGGGATGACGTACGCACGCCTGGAGGAGCACCAGGGCATCCAGTGGCCGTGCCCGAGCACCGCCGGGATCGAACCGACGTATCTGCACGGCCGGTTGTGGGAGTCGGATCCGGCCCGACGCGGCGTACGCGCGCCCTTCGGGCTGGTGCAGCACGATCCGCCCGTCGACCTCACGGACGAGGAGTACCCCATCCGGCTGACGACCGGGCGGCGGCTCGACTCGTACAACACCGGCGTGCAGAGCGGGGGTTTCGCGTCGCCGCTGCGGCGCGGCGAGTACGTCGAGCTGTGCCCGGAGGACGCCGAGCGCTACGGGGTGGTGGTCGGCGAGGAGGTTCAGGTGTCCTCGCGGCGCGGCTCGGTCGTCGCGCCGGTGTGGATCGACACCGCTCTGCGTCCCGGACTGGCCTTCATGACCATGCACTTTCCCGACGAGGTGGACACCAACCAGCTGACGATCGAGGCGAATTGCCCGATCGCGGGGACGGCGGAGTTCAAGGCGTCGGCGATCCGGATCGAGAAGCTTCCGGTAGCGAGCTACGTGAGGTGATGGAGTGGACCTGCACTTCGGCGACAGCAAACCCACGGACGAGGAACGGGCGGCGGTCGACGCCCTGCTCGGTCCTCCGGAGTCCTCCTGGGAGGGGGCGGACCGCGATGAGATGAGGGTCGCGGACCTGAGGTGGGCGCGCGGCGGGCGCGAGGCCCGGGACCGCCGCCACCTGCTGTTGCCGGGGCTGCACGCGATCAACGACCGGGTCGGCTGGATCAGCGAGGGCGCCCTCGACTACCTGTGCCGGCGGCTGACCGTGCCGCCGGCGGAGGCGTACGGCGTCGCCACCTTCTATGCCATGTTCTCGGTCAAGCCCCGGCCCGCGACGGTGCTCCATGTGTGCACCGACCTCGCGTGCGCGGCGGCCGGGGCACCCGAGTTGTGCGCGGGCGTCGAGGCCCGGCTGGGGCTCGGCAGCGGTGTGAGCGTCGAGCGGAGCCCGTGCCTGGGCCTGTGCGAGCGGGCTCCAGCGGCGCTCGCGATCAGGGCCGGGGATCCGGTGCGTACGGCCGTGTCGGCGCCGGCGACCGTGGCGGCGGCCGTACGCGCGGCGAGCACGCCCGACTCGGCACCCGAGGAGCCGCCGGCCGCGCTGGCGGTCCCTCAGGCGGGGGACGCTTCGTTGACCCTGCTTCGCCGCATCGGCATGGTGGACCCGTCCAGTCTCGACGACTACCGCGCCCACGGCGGCTACACGGCTCTGCGCCGGGCCTTCGAGCTCGGTCCCGCCGGTGTGATCCGCGAGGTCACCGACTCCGGTCTGGTCGGGCGTGGCGGCGCCGCCTTCCCCACCGGCCGCAAGTGGCAGGCCACGGCGTCCCAGCCCGACCACCCGCACTATCTGGTGTGCAACGCGGACGAGTCCGAGCCCGGCACCTTCAAGGACCGCGTGATCATGGAGGGTGACCCGTACGCGCTCGTGGAGGCGATGACGATCGCGGCGTACGCGGTCGGTGCTCACCAGGGCTATCTGTATCTCCGCGGCGAGTATCCGCGGGCAATAAACCGTATGCAATATGCCGTAGACCGTGCACGCGCCCGTGGCCTGCTCGGCGACGACATCCTCGGCCAGGGCTACGCCTTCGACATCGAGATCCGGCGGGGCGCGGGCGCGTACATCTGCGGCGAGGAGACCGCCCTGTTCAACTCCATCGAGGGGTACCGGGGCGAGCCGCGGTCGAAGCCGCCGTTCCCCGTGGAGAAGGGCCTGTTCGGCAAACCGACGGTGGAGAACAACGTCGAGACGCTGGTCAACGTCCTGCCGATCCTGACGATGGGAGCGCCGGCCTACGCGGCGATCGGGACCGGGCGGTCCACCGGACCGAAGCTGTTCTGCGTGTCCGGCAGCGTGGACCGGCCCGGCATCTACGAGCTGCCGTTCGGCGCCACACTCGGCGAGCTGCTCACACTCGCGGGTGTGCGCGAGGGTCTGCGGGCGGTACTCCTCGGCGGCGCGGCCGGCGGCTTCGTACGGCCCGACGAACTGAACATCCCGCTCACCTTCGAAGGCACTCGCGAGGCGGGCACGACCCTTGGCTCGGGGGTCGTGATGGCCTTCGACGACACGGTCCCGCTCCCCCGGCTCCTCCTGCGCATCGCCGAGTTCTTCCGCGACGAGTCGTGCGGCCAGTGCGTGCCGTGCCGGGTGGGGACCGTGCGCCAGGAGGAGGCGCTGCACCGGATCGCGGAGCGCACCGGGGCCGCCGCCGCCGGCGACATCGCCCTGCTGCGGGAGGTCGGGCGGGCGATGCGGGACGCCTCGATCTGCGGTCTCGGGCAGACCGCGTGGAACGCCGTGGAATCCGCCATCGACCGTCTGGGGGCGTACGAATGACCGTGACACCGCTGGGGATTCCCCGCCGTCTGCTGGAGTTCACGATCGACGGGGAGCCGGTGCGGGCCCCCGAGGGTTCGACCGTCCTGGACGCCTGCCGGGCGGCCGGGAAGGACGTGCCGACGCTCTGCCAGGGCGACACCCTCACCCCGAAGAACGCCTGCCGGGTCTGTGTCGTCGAGGTGGAAGGGTCCCGCACCCTCGTGCCGGCCTGCTCCCGCAAGGCGGAGCCGGGCATGGAGGTGCGTACCGACACCGAGCGCGCCCGGCACAGCCGCAAGATCGTCCTGGAGCTGCTCGCCTCGTCGGTCGACTTGTCGACGACCCCGAAGGTCGCCGCGTGGATCAAGGAGTACGAGGCGAAGCCGGACCGCTTCGGCCCGGACGCGGCCCGCCTGAACGAGGAGCCGAAGCTCGACAACGACCTGTACGTACGCGACTACGACAAGTGCATCCTCTGCTACAAGTGCGTGGACGCCTGCGGTGACCAGTGGCAGAACACCTTCGCGATCTCCGTCGCCGGGCGCGGCTTCGACGCCCGGATCGCGGTCGAGCACGACGCGCCGCTCACCGACTCGGCGTGTGTGTACTGCGGCAACTGCATCGAGGTGTGCCCGACGGGAGCCCTGTCCTTCAAGTCGGAGTTCGACATGCGTGCGGCGGGTACGTGGGACGAGTCGGCGCAGACCGAGACGACCACGGTGTGCGCGTACTGCGGAGTGGGCTGCAACCTCACTCTGCACGTGCAGGACAATGAGATCGTCAAGGTCACCTCGCCGCACGACAACCCGGTGACTCACGGCAATCTCTGCATCAAGGGCCGTTTCGGCTACCAGCACGTACAGAACCGGGGCTGATCAGGACATGGGACGAGTCACGGAACGACGCAAGGTGATCCGTATTCGGGACGGGGTGGTCTCCAGCCGCCCGGACACGCTCGTCGCCGAGGAACCACTGGAGATCAGGCTCAACGGGAAACCCCTCGCCATCACCATGCGCACCCCAGGTGACGACTTCGCGCTGGCCGCGGGATTCCTGGTGAGCGAAGGCGTACTGGCCACCGCATCCGATCTACAGAATATTGTCTACTGTGCGGGCGCGACCGTCGACGGCTCGAACACGTACAACGTGGTGGACGTACGAACCACCCCGGGCGTGGTGATCCCCGACATCACTCTGGAGCGGAACGTCTACACGACCTCGTCGTGCGGCCTGTGCGGCAAGGCGAGTCTGGACGCGGTGCGGACGACCGCGCGTTTCCCCATCGCCGACACTCCCCCGGTCCGGGTGGATCCCGGTCTGCTCGCGAGCCTCCCCGACCGGCTGCGCGCGGCCCAACGGGTGTTCGACCGGACCGGGGGTCTGCACGCGGCGGCCCTGTTCACCGAGGACGGGGAACTGCTCGACATACGGGAGGACGTCGGCCGGCACAACGCGGTCGACAAGCTGGTGGGCCGCGCCCTGCAGAACGGGGACCTGCCGCTGTCCCGCGTGATCCTGCTGGTCTCGGGCCGGGCCTCCTTCGAGTTGGCACAGAAGGCGGTCATGGCCGGCATCCCGGTACTGGCGGCGGTCTCGGCGCCGTCGTCGCTGGCGGTGGACCTGGCCGCGGAGACCGGTCTGACCCTGGTGGGCTTCCTGCGGGGCAGTTCCATGAACGTGTACGCGGGCGAGGACCGCGTCGCCCTGCGGGCCGCGGCCGCCCAGGGCTGACCCGGCTCCCCGCGACACGGCGGCGGGGCCCCGGCCGGCGGGGAGCGCCCCCTGCGCCGCAGGGGCCCCGCCTCAGTCGGCCGTGCCGGAGGCAGCCGTACCGGAGGCAGCCGTACCGGAGATCCGTATCAGCAGGTCCATGAACCGGTCGCGTTCGACTGCCGAGAGCGGCGCGAGGAGCGCCTCGTTCGCCGTCCGCGCCGCGTCCTCGCAGCGCGGTGGACGACCACTGGGGGCGGCGCGTGCCAGGCCCGTACGGTCGCCTCCTGGCCGACGGACCACGGCCGCACCGCCGGGTTCGCCCGCTACGACGACGATCCCGGCCGCACCGACGACCGGAGGCGGCGATGAGGGCGCGTCGGCGAGCATCAGCGGGAACGTGCCCCGGTACCGACCGCGGTACGTGACGGTGCGGCCGACGTGGCCGGGGCGGCCGCGGTGACCGGTTCCGGGTCGCGCGCCCGGCGCTTGGCGATCACCGCGCACACCATGAGCTGCATCTGGTGGAAGAGCATCAGCGGCAGTACGGCCAGTGAGGCGTGCGCGCCGAACAGGACGCTCGCCATGGGCAGCCCGGAGGCGAGGGACTTCTTCGAACCGGCGAACTGGATGGCGATACGGTCCCCGCGGTCGAAACGCAGAGCCTTCGCGCCGTACCAGGTCAGGGCGAGCATCACCGCGAGCAGGACGGCCTCGACGACGAGCAGTCCGCCGAGCCGGGCCGGGCTGACCTGGTGCCAGATGCCCTGGACCATGCCCTCGCTGAACGCGGTGTAGACGACGAGGAGGATGGAGCCGCGGTCGACGTAGCCGAGGACCTTCTTGTGCCGGGCGACGAAGCCGCCGACCCAGGGCCGCAGCACCTGTCCGGCGACGAACGGCACGAGCAGCTGGAGCACGATCTTGACGAGGGAGTCGGCGGAGAAGCCGCCGCCGCTGCTGCCGAGCAGCGCGGCCGCCAGGAGCGGGGTGATGACGATGCCCGCGAGGGACGAGAAGGAACCGGCGCAGATCGCGGCGGGCACGTTGCCCCGGGCGATCGAGGTGAAGGCGATCGACGACTGGATGGTGGAGGGGACGAGGGTGAGGAAGAGCAGACCCTGGTAGAGGGGGTGGGTCAGGAGCACCGGGACGAGTCCGCGGGCGGCCAGGCCCAGCACCGGGAAGATCACGAAGGTGCAGGCCAGGACGGTGCCGTGGAGCCGCCAGTGCCGCAGTCCGTCGAGCGCCTCACGGGTGGACAGGCGGACGCCGTAGAGGAAGAAGAGGAAGGCGATCGCGGCCGTGGAGGCGCCGGATGCGACGTCGGCGGCCGATCCGCGCGCCGGGAGGAGCGCGGCGAGGCCCACCGTCCCCAGCAGCAGCAGGATGTAGGGATCTATCGGCATCCAACTCGGCCATCGCAGGCGTTTCACGGTGCTCCACTTGCTCGCGTGTTACGGGTTTGCTCGTGTCCCGGACTGCTCGTGTCCCGGACTGCTCGTGTCCCGGACTGCTCGTGTCCCGGGGTGGACCGGCTCAAGGGGTCCCCTCTCCATCGTCCTCTTCCGACCCGTGATCGGGAATCCGTCATACCGCTCTGACTGTCATCGTGTTTCCCGATAGCCGGGTACGGTGGTGGCTGTGTACGACCCCTCCCATCTGCGCACCTTCCTCGCGGTGGCGCAGACGCTGAGTTTCACGCAGGCCGCCCGGCGGCTCGGGCTGCGCCAGTCGACCGTCAGCCAGCACGTGCGGCGACTCGAGGACGCCGCGGGCCGCACCCTGTTCACCCGGGACACCCACTCGGTGGAGCTGACGGAGGACGGCGAGGCGATGCTGGGCTTCGCCCGCCGGATCCTGGCGGTGCACGAACAGGCGACGGCGTTCTTCGCCGGCACGCGGCTGCGGGGCCGGCTGCGCTTCGGCGCGTCCGAGGACTTCGTGCTGACCCGGCTGCCGGAGATCCTGGAGCGCTTCCGGCACGACCATCCCGAGGTCGATCTGGAACTGACCGTGGAACTGTCGGGCACGCTGCACGAGCAGCTGGCCGCCGGGAAGCTCGATCTGGTGCTGGCCAAGCGGCGCCCCGAGGACCCGCGCGGCGAGCTGGTGTGGCACGACGAGCTGGTGTGGATCGGCGCGGAACGGCTGCGCCTGGACCCCGACCGTCCGCTGCCGCTGATCGTGTACCCGCCGCCGGGGATCACCCGGGCGCTCGCCCTGGAATCGCTGGAGCGGCAGGGGCGGGAGTGGCGGATCGCGTGCACGAGCGGCAGCCTCAACGGGCTGGTCGCGGCGGCCCGGGCGGGGCTCGGGGTGATGGCGCACTCGCGGGGTCTGATCCCACCGGGTCTGGTGCGGGTGCCGGAGCGGGCGGGGCTGCCGGAGCTGGGGCGGGTCGACTTCGTCCTGGTGCACGGACGACGACGGGCGTCGGCCCAGGGGGCGGCGGACGCGCTGGCTGGGGCGATCCTCGGCGGCGGGGACCGATTGCACCGGGGGTAGGTGCGTTGATCACGGTCCGCCGGCTCGGTTACGCGCTCGGTGTCGCGGCGTTCGGCACCGTGGTGACCTCCCGGATGACCCGCACGCTCCCGCACGACGCGGCGCACACGCCGGCAGGCGGCGGGCGGCAGGCGGCGGGCGGCGGGCGGCGGGCGGCGGGGCGCTGCGCGGCACGCTCTCCGAGCACGCCTTCACGCCTGCGCTCCGCCTTCACCTCGGGGCTCGACACGGCACTCGTGGCGGCCGGTTCGACCGGCATGGCGGCCGTGACCCTGGTGGTGCTGCTGGTGCGCACGCCCGTGGCGGAACGGACCGGAGTGACGAAATCCGCCGCGCCGACGCTGACAGAGGAGAAGACGGCACCCCACGGCCGACTGACCCTGTCGGGTGGGAGTGGGCACTTCGGGTCGTACAAAGTCGTACAGATTCGGTGGAGATTACGGCCCCGAAACTTACTCAACCGTCAGTTTTCTGTCCGACCCTTCCCCATGTGAGCCCATTTTCCTCCACTGACCAGGGCTGACATGAGCACTGCGTGACTTCGCACCCCCTCCCGCCCCGTCGCCCGGTGGGGTAGCTTTCACGGCGCTGTGCGGAGCGCCACAAGGAGCGGGGAGCGGGGTTTGCGCGAGTTCACCAACCCTCCGTCGGCGTTGGCACCGCCGGTGGGCGGTCTGGCCGACGTCGTCTTCCGGTATGCCGAGGAGGACCCGCTGCACATCGCGCTCGGCCGCAAGGACGAGCTGGAGCAGTGGCGGGACGTGACCTCCGCCGAGTTCCGCGACGAGGTGCTCGCCCTCGCCAAGGGCCTGCTGGCCCAGGGCATCCGGTTCGGCGACCGCGTCGCGATCATGTCCCGCACCCGCTATGAATGGACGCTGTTCGACTTCGCGCTGTGGACCATCGGCGCCCAGGTGGTGCCGGTCTACCCGACCTCCTCGGCGGAGCAGTGCTTCTGGATGCTGTACGACGCCGAGGTGGCCGCGGCGATCGTGGAGCACGAGGACCACGCGATGACGATCGCCACCGTCATCGACCGGCTGCCGCAGCTGCGGCAGTTGTGGCAGCTCGACGCCGGCTGCGTGCAGGAGCTGTACGACGCCGGCGCCCACCTCGACGACGACGTGGTGCACAGACACCGTCAGGCGGTCACCCCGGACTCCACCGCGACGATCATCTACACCTCGGGCACGACGGGCCGCCCCAAGGGCTGTGTCATCACGCACGGCAACTTCATGTTCGAGGCGGACACCGTCATCGACCGCTGGGAACCGGTGTTCCACTCCAAGAAGGGCGACGAGGCGGCGACACTGCTGTTCCTGCCGCTCGCGCACGTCTTCGGCCGGATGGTGGAGGTCGCCGCGATCCGCGGCCGGGTCCGCTTCGGCCACCAGCCGCAGCTCAATGCCGCCGCCCTGATGCCCGACCTGGCCGCCTTCAGACCGACCTTCATCCTCGCCGTGCCGTACATCTTCGAAAAGGTGTTCAACGCGGCTCGCCGCAAGGCCGAGAAGGAGGGCAAGGCCGGCCCGTTCGAGAAGGCCGTCGAGATCGCCGTGAAGTACGCGGACGCGGTGGAGGCCAAGGCGTGGGGCACCGGGCCCGGCCCTTCGGCGGCTCTGCGCATGCAGCACCAGCTGTTCGACAAGCTCGTGTACTCGAAGGTGCGCGCCGCGATGGGCGGCCGTATCCGCAACGCGATGTCGGGCGGCTCCGCGATGGACCGGCGCCTCGGTCTGTTCTTCGCGGGCGCCGGGGTGCAGATCTACGAGGGTTACGGCCTCACCGAGTCGACCGCCGCCGCGACCGCCAACCCGCCCGAGCGCACCCGCTACGGCACCGTCGGCCAGGCCGTCCCGGGCGTGACCGTGCACATCGCGGACGACGGCGAGATCTGGCTGCACGGCGGCAACGTCTTCCAGGGCTACCTCAACAACCCCAAGGCCACCGACCAGACCCTGCACGACGGCTGGCTCGCCACCGGCGACCTGGGCTCCCTGGACGAGGACGGCTACCTCACCATCACCGGTCGCAAGAAGGAGATCCTGGTCACCTCCGGCGGCAAGAGCGTCTCGCCCGGGGTGCTCGAGGAACGCGTCCGCGACCATCCCCTGGTCAACCAGTGCATCGTTGTCGGCAACGACCGCCCGTACATCGCAGCCCTGGTCACCCTCGACCAGGAGGCCGTCGAGCACTGGCTCCAGATGCGCGGCAAACCCCAGATGTCACCGGCCGAACTGGTGCGCGACGCGGACCTGGAGACCGAGGTGCGGCGCGCCGTGGTCGCGGCCAACACCCTCGTCTCGCAGGCCGAGTCGATCCGCACCTTCCGCATCCTGGCCCAGCCGTTCACCGAGGAGCACGGGCTGCTCACCCCGTCGCTGAAACTGAAGCGCAAGGCGATCGAGAACGCCTACGCGGGCGAGGTCGAGGCGCTCTACCACGCCTGACCCGCGCCCGGGCGGTTCGGACGGATTCCCGCTTCAGGAATGCATCACGGCCCGTGATCGTTGACCATGGGAGTATCACTTGACGGACAACCGAAGGATCAAGAGCTCGTGAGCAGCAAGGTCCCCCCGATCATCCTCAACAACGGCGTCGAGATGCCCCAGCTGGGCTTCGGCGTCTGGCAGGTGCCGGACGACGAGGCGGAGCGGGCCGTCGCCACCGCGTTGGAGGCCGGGTACCGCAGCATCGACACAGCGGCGATCTACGGCAACGAAGAGGGCACCGGCAAGGCCATCGCGACCGCCGGCATCCCCCGCGAGGACGTCTTCGTCACCACCAAGCTCTGGAACAGCGACCAGGGGTACGACGCGACACTGCGCGCGTTCGACACGTCCCTGGAGAAGCTGGGCCTGGACTACCTCGACCTGTATCTCATCCACTGGCCGCTGCCGTCCCGGGACAACTACGTCGGCACCTACAAGGCGTTCGAGAAGCTCTACGCGGACGGCCGCGTCCGCGCCATCGGCGTCTCCAACTTCCTGCCGGAGCACCTGGAGCGGCTGATCTCCGAGACCTCGGTCATCCCGGCGGTCAACCAGATCGAGCTCCACCCGCACCTTCAGCAGCACGTGGCCCGCGAGTACCACGCGGAGCAGGGCATCGCCACCGAGGCCTGGTCTCCGCTCGGCCAGGGCAAGGGCCTGCTGGAGGTCCCGGCGATCGTGGCCATCGCCCAGAAGCACAACCGCACGCCGGCCCAGGTCGTGCTGCGCTGGCACCTCCAGCTCGGCACCGTCGTGATCCCCAAGTCCGTGACGCCGTCCCGGATCAAGGAGAACATCGACGTGTTCGACTTCAGCCTGGACGCCGAGGACCTCGCGGCGATCAGCGCGCTGAACGAGGACCGGCGGATCGGTCCCGACCCGGCGACGTTCGACATCGGCTGACCCGGCCGCAGGGTGCGCGCGCCCCGGGCCCGTGCGGGCTCGGGGCGCGTGTGTGTCGATGGGCGTGGCCGGTGCGCGGGTGGCGGCGGAGCGCCGGCCCGGGAGTTCATCCGCGACAACTGACCTGACTGACAGGTCAGTTGGGCTGTCCGAGCGGTCGTACGACGACGGTGTTGACGTCGACTCCATCCGGCTGCCGGACGGCCCAGACGACCGAGTCGGCGATCTGGTCGGCGGTGAGCAGCCGGCCCGGCGGCAGGCTGCCGTTGCCGTCCCAGAACGGGGTCTCCACTCGGCCGGGCGCGACCAGGGTCACGCCGACGCCGAATTCCGTGACCTGGCGGCGGGTGTTCTCCGCGAGGCCGGTCACCGCCCACTTGGTGGCCCCGTAGATGTTGCCCGGGGTGGGCACGAAGCCGGCGACGCTGCCGATCAGCACGATCCGGCCGCGGGTCTCCTTCAGCGCGTCGATGGAGGCTCTGATCAGCAGGGCGGGCCCCAACACGTTGGTGAGGACCATCTCGGTCCACCCGGCGGGGTCGCCCTCCGCGACCGAGTCGTGGGTGGCTACGCCCGCATTGGCGACGACTGTATCCAGTCGACCGTACGCCTTGAGCGTGGCGTCGACTGCCGACCGGATCTGGTCATAATCGGCCGCGTCTCCGACGAGCGTCAGAAGACCCTCGGGATGGCCGAGTTCCTCGGCGAACTCACTCAACCGCCGCTCCCCGCGGCCGGTGACGGCCACCCGCTGCCCGGCGCCCAGCAGCCGCCGCGCGACCGCGGCACCGATGCCGCTGCCGCCGCCGGTGATGAGCGCGACCGGAGAGTCACTCATGATTGCCCCCTGCGTTTCGAACGAAGGGAAGGAGTCCATCACTTGGAGCGCTCTCCAAGTCAAGTGCCGCCGTCGCGGGCACTCGCTCACCGTGCTGTCGACGCCGGTCGTCGCGGGCGGGGCTATGCGGTCCGCACTGCGAGGTATACCGTGTGCGCCGCCAGCACGAACACGTCCGGCCGGTGGTGGACACTCGCCTCGTCGTCCGGGTCGAGGAGGCGTTCGAGGGCGGCGCGGTCCTCGGGGTCGAGGTCGTCGGCGCAGGCCTCGCGCACTCGGGACAGGTACGCGGCGACGTAGGCGCGGGCCGGCTCGGACGCGGGTGCGGGCAGGTCGAGCAGGAAGGTACGCGTGCCGGTGTGCCTCAGACCGGCGGCGGTCAGCAGGGCGGGCCAGTCCTCGGTCTCGGTGACGGAGCCCGGGAGGTCGGCGCGCATCCGCTCGAACCACTCCGCCTCCATCGCGTCGAGCCGCGCCTGCAGTCCGGGCCGCCCGAGGCCGATGTCACGGGGCAGGAACCGCGCGGGCAGGCCGCCCTCCATGAGCGCCAGCGTCCCGCCGGGTGCCAGCCGGGCAGCGAAGGCGCTCAGGGCGGCACGCTGGTCGCCGAGGTGGTGCAGGCTGCGGGCCGCCCAGATCAGGTCGGCCGGGTAGTCCAAGTCGGCCAGCACGGTGGGGAGTTCACCGGCCAACGTGCCGAAGCGGTCCGCGAGACCGAGGCCGGCCGCGCGCGCCCGCGCCCGCTCCAGCAGTGGTTCGGAGCCGTCCACGGCCATCACCCGCGCGCCCGGGAACGTCTCGGCGAACTGACAGGAGACGACCCCGGGCCCGCTGCCGACGTCGACGATCAGGCCGGGCTCGGTCACCTCCTTCCCCAGCCAGGAAAGAACCTGCGTGTACAGGGGAGTGAACAGCTCCGCCTGCGTTTCCAGCGGCGCGGCCATCTCGGCCCAGTCGATGTCGGTGTCGCGGTCACCGTCGGCGTGGTCGTGATGGTGGTGCTGATGGTGCTGGTGGTGATGCGCCATGAGAAGCAGCCTCTCGTCCGGATGCTGTCAGCCTGCGCCGACGCACCGCGCGGAGGCCACTTCCGTTGCCGAAGCGGCAAAAAATGACCTGCTGCGAGCAAATGTGGAAGGACCCGGCGTACCGGGTGGGCGGCACGGCGTAGTGGCCGTTCGCCGCAGCCGCCCACTCCCCTGTCCTTTATGACGCGTTCGACGTGTTGGAGTTCGTGATCCGCCGGGGCCCGGCCCGGGAGGGCTGACCCCGGCGGAGTACGTCAGCGCTCTACAGCGGCGGGTACGCGTTCTGCATCAGCTGCTGGAACTGCGCGGAGAACCAGTGCCCGGACAGCGGCGCGTTCGGCAGGGCACCCGACAAGTTGTTGCCGTTGCGGGCGTTGCCCGTGTACGTCGGGTCGCACATCCGGTCGAAGCCCTTGCCCTCGTCGTTCGCGATCGCGCTGCTGGAACCGTCGGACTCACCCGGCGGCTTCATCCACACGTACGCGTCGATCCCGGTCGCCGGGTTGGCCTGCGGCCGCTCGCCGAGGCCGGCGCCGGACTGGTTGCACCAGTTGCCGACGTGGATGCGGCGGTCGTAGCGGCCGCCGTCGACGTAGGTGTCCACGCTGGTCGTGGCGCCCGGGCCGGTGGGCCGGGCGGTGCCGCCCCAGCCGTTCCTGGACGTGTCGATCAGCATGCCGATGCCGGAGTTGAAGCCGACCGAGACCAGCTGGTTGCGGAAGGCCTGGGCGTACGACAGCTCGTCCACGTACCGGTTCCAGTCGACCCACTTGGACTGGCGCACGGTGGTGCCGTTGACGGTGTCGTTGACGGTGAAGTTGTTCTCCTTCAGGGCGCTGTAGTTGGCCGTGTTGGTGATGAAGCCATGGACGTCGTCGACGGTCGCGCCCTCGGCGTTGGCTGCCTGGTACATGATCTGGGCGGACGGGGCGAAGTTGTCGTCCCAGCCGAGCCAGCCGTGGTGGCCGGCGTCGATGTAGTTGTAGACGTTCGGGATCGCGCCGAGCTTGTTGAGCGCGTATCCGACGCCCTTCACGTAGTTGCCGTTGGCGAGCATCGTGTCGCAGGCGGGTGTGGCGGTGGCCTTGCTGCCGGTGTTGGTCACCAGGTTGGGCAGCGAGTCGATCTCGATGGTGGTGACGATCCGCAGGGAGGCGTACTTCGAGTCGGCCAGGATCGCCGCGATCGGGTCGATGAACTCGGTCTTGTACCGGTCTATCTCCGTCGGGCCGAGCTCGCCGTTGGAGGCCAGGGCCGAGCAGTCACGTCCGGGCAGGTCGTAGACGACCAGCTGGACGACCTCCTCGCCGGTGCCCTTCTGGGCGAGGGCGGCGTCGAGGTGGTCGCGCAGACCCATACCGCCGTTGACGCCGTTGATGGCGGCGATGCGGTCGAGCCAGACGCCGGTCGGCTGGTTGGAGATCCGGCTGCCGCCGGTCTCGGCGGCAGCCTTAGCGGACCACTCCGGGTTCACGTACACCTTGGCACCGGTGTAGGGGTTGTCGACCTTGCCGGACGGGTCGGGATCGGGGTCGGGGTCGGTGGTTCCGCCGCCGTCGACGTTGCAGGTCACGCCGTCGAGAGTGAAGGTGGCCGGGAGGGCGTTGGTGCCGCTGTAGGAGGCCTGGAAACCGAAGCTGACCGAACCGCCGGTCGCCAGCGTCCCGTTGTAGCTCTCGTTGGCGGCGGTGACGGCGGTACCGCTCTGGGTGATCTTCGCGTTCCAGCCGCTGGTGATCCGCTGGTTGCCGGCGTACGCCCACTTCACCGACCAACTGCTCTTGGCGGCACTGTTGTTGGTGACGGTCACGGCGGCGGTGAAGCCGGTGTCCCACTGGTTCTGCACCGTATAGGCAACGGTGCAGGGGATGGCGGCGATGCCCACTTCAGCGGGAGTGGCCGCCAGGGCCGTCCCGGAGGCCCCGGCGACCAGCGCCAGAGCGGCGAGTACCGCTGTTCTGCTACGACTCATGAGTGCGGGTTCCTTCTGTGGTGTTCCGTGATGGGTGTTCTGTGATGTTTTTCTGCGATGGTCTTTCTGTTATGGGTGTTCTCTGTTGGGTGTTCTCCGATGGTCGTTCGGTGATGGTTGTTCGGTGATGGGTCATCCGTTGAGGGCGCGCAGGTGATCGCGCAGCCCGATGCCGTACGACGTGGGTGTGCCGTCGTAGTTGGAGATGAGGGACGGACCGGAGGAGCAGTCCCACGTGTTCCAGGTCCAGCCCAGGTAGGACAGACCTCGGTCGTCGAACCACTTCATGACCTGGTCGACGAAGGAGTGCGAGCAGGTGTTCTCACCGATCTCTCCCGCCACCAGAGGCACTTGGGCCGCCACAGGGGCGAGCGTGGAGTTCCAGCAGCTCTCGTTCGCACAGGTGTTGAAGTTGTACACGTGGTACGCGGCGGCGAGATTGCCCGCCGGGTCGGTGGGTTTGTAGGTCAGCCACTCGCTCAGGTCGTTGGAGTAGGCGAGACCGCCGGCCAGGATCAGGTTCTTCGCACCGGCGTTTCGTATGGAATCGACGAGATCCTGCACACCGGCGACCTCGTACCCGATGCCGGAACAGGTACCGCCGTCACGCCAGCACTGCCACGCCTGGGTGGTCGTGGACGTGGCACGGTCCGGGTAGGGCTCGTTGAACAGGTCGAACGCGACAGCCGGATCGTCCTTGAAGGTGCTCGCGACCGACGACCAGAACGAGGGCGTGTACTGCATGTCCGGCATCGGCTTCTGGCAGGTGGCGTGGACGTCGGTGCAGCCGGCGGAGTTGCCGGTGTACTGCCCGTAGGTCCAGTGGAGTTCGACGATCGGCGTCATGCCGTTCGCCTCGACCCGCGCCACCAGGTCCTTCACCGCGTTGATGTAGTTGGCGCCGGCGTACTCGGGTTTGATGTTGGACAGGCCGAGCCAGCACTCCTCGTTGAGCGGGATGCGGACGGTGTTCACCTTCCAGTCGGCGATCGCCTTGATCGCGGCGTCGTCGACCGGACCGTCCCAGATGCCGTACCCCTGTACGCACATGAACTCGCCGCCGGAACGGTTGACGCCGAGCAGACGACGGGTGACGCCATCGGCGTCCACGAGCTTGTTGCCGGAGACGTGCAGGGATGGCGCCTTGCCGTCCGAGGGTGGCTCGGTCGGCGTCGGCGTCGGCGACTGCGACGGTTCGACATCGGTGTTGCAGGTGGTGCCGTTGAGCTTGAACGTGGTCGGTACGGCGTTGCCGCCCGACCAGGAGGCGATGAATCCGGCACTGACGCTCGCGCCGGTGCCGAGGGAGCCGTTGTAGCTCTCGTTCGCGGCGGTCACGGTCGTGCCGGACTGGGACCACTTGGCGTTCCAGCCCTGACTGACCTTCTGGCCGTCGGTGAAGTCGAAGGCGAGGCTCCAACTGCTCACCGCGGACGCGTTGTTGGTGATCTTCACGGCGCCCTGGAAGCCGGAGTCCCACCGGCTGACGACGGAGTACTCCACCGTGCATGCCGGCGCGGCCGCCTGCGCCGTGACGACCGGTACGACCGCGGTCCCGACAAGGGCGATCGCACCGGCGACGACTAAAACTCCTGAACGCGGGGGGTGTCGCATGAGCGACTCCTTGCAGCTCGGGCGCGTCGTGACGGACGCGTCGACTGTTGGAATCGCTCCCACTGGTGCGAAGGAAGGTAGCGCCAAGTGACGGCAAAGAACAGGGGAGTTGCTTGACTTTCCCTGAACGCGTTCATCGAATCTTTTCGACTCTTCAAGCATCTTGACCACCCCCACCCCCATCACCACTATGGGAGCGCTCCCACTGGTTCAAGCCTTGACTTCTCCGAGCCGCAAGGAGGAACCAGCACCATGCATCCCCCACCTTCAAGACGCAGAGCCGTACGGCGATTGTGGGCCGCCGCAGTGACGGCCCTGGCGCTCCCCCTGTCGATGCTGGCCGTCGGCACGACTCCCGCTCAGGCGGCGCCGCTGCAGTGCAGCGTCGACTACAAGACGAACGACTGGGGTTCCGGTTTCACCGCGGACCTGACCATCACCAACCGTGGCACGGACGCCATCAGCGGCTGGACGCTGACGTACGCCTACAGCGGCAACCAGAAGCTGGTGAGTGGCTGGAACGGCACCTGGACCCAGTCCGGCACGGCGGTCACCGTGAACAGCGCCTCGTACAACGGGGCGATCGCCGCCGGTGCGGCGGTCAGCACGGGCGCGCAGTTCACCTACAGCGGCACCAATGCCGCCCCCACCTCGTTCGCGATCAACGGCACCACCTGCGCCGGCGCGCACCAGCCGCCGGTGACGGTGCTGACCAGCCCCACCGCGGGCGCGGTCTACACGCAGGGTGACGCGGTCCCGCTCGCGGCCACCTCCGCGGCCGCGGACAACGCGACGATCAGCAAGGTCGAGTTCTACGACGACACCACGCTGCTCGGCACGGACACGAGCGCGCCGTACTCGCTCTCGGCCTCAAGCTTGACCGTGGGCAGTCATTCGCTGCTCGCGAAGGCCTACGACAGCCTGGGCGCGTCGGCGGAGTCCACTCCGGTGGGCATCACGGTCGCGTCGGGTCCCGCCGTGGTGGCCTCGACCAATCAGCTCGCCGTTCAGCAGGGCAAGACGGCCACCTACGAGGTGAAGCTGTCGACGCAGCCCAGCGCGAACGTCACGGTCACCACCGCACGGACCGCCGGCAACACGGGCCTGTCGGTCACCGGCGGCGCCTCACTCACCTTCACGCCGTCGAACTGGAGCACCGCACAGAAGGTGACGGTCACCGCCGCCGCCTCCGGCACGGGCGCGGCCACCTTCGAGTCGACGGCCACCGGCCACGCCAAGGCCACGGTGACGGTCACCCAGATCGCCGCCTCGAAGGAGTACGACGCCCGCTTCCTGGACCTCTACGGGAAGATCACCAACCCGGCGAACGGCTACTTCTCCCCCGAGGGCATCCCCTACCACTCGGTGGAGACGCTGATCGTCGAGGCCCCGGACCAGGGCCACGAGACCACGTCGGAGGCCTACAGCTACCTTCTCTGGCTGCAGGCCATGTACGGCAAGGTCTCGGGCGACTGGACCAAGTTCAACGGCGCGTGGGATCTCATGGAGAAGTACATGATCCCGACCCACGCCGACCAGCCGACCAACTCCTTCTACAACGCCTCGAAGCCGGCGACATACGCGCCCGAGTTGGACACGCCCAACGAGTATCCGGCGAAGCTCGACACCGGGGGCTCGGTGGGTTCGGATCCGATCGCCAGTGAACTGAAGACTGCATACGGTACGGACGACGTATACGGTATGCACTGGCTCCAGGACGTCGACAACGTCTACGGCTACGGCAACGAGCCCGGCAAGTGCGAGGCCGGCCCGACGGCGACCGGCCCGTCGTACATCAACACCTTCCAGCGCGGCGCGCAGGAGTCGGTGTGGGAGACGGTGCCGCAGCCGACCTGCGACGCCTTCAAGTACGGCGGCACGAACGGGTACCTGGACCTCTTCACGGGTGACTCGTCGTACGCCAAGCAGTGGAAGTTCACCAACGCCCCGGACGCGGACGCACGTGCGGTGCAGGCCGCGTACTGGGCGGACGTGTGGGCCAAGGCGCAGGGCAAGGGCAGTGATGTGTCGGCCACCGTCGGCAAGGCGGCGAAGATGGGCGACTACCTGCGCTACTCCATGTACGACAAGTACTTCAAGAAGATCGGCAACTGCGTCGGGCCGACGACCTGCGCGGCCGGCACCGGCAAGGACGCCTCGTCCTACCTGATGTCCTGGTACTACGCGTGGGGCGGCGCCACGGACACGAGCGCCGGCTGGGCCTGGCGCATCGGTTCCAGCCATGTCCACGGCGGCTACCAGAACCCGCTGGCGGCGTACGCGCTCAGCAACAACGCGGACCTGAAGCCGAAGTCGGCGACCGGTCAGGCGGACTGGGCCAAGTCCCTCGACCGGCAGCTGGAGTTCTACCGCTGGCTCCAGTCGAACGAGGGGGCCATCGCGGGCGGTGCGACCAACAGCTGGGCAGGCCGGTACGCGACCCCGCCGGCCGGTACGTCCACCTTCTACGGCATGTACTACGACCAGCAGCCCGTCTACCACGACCCGCCGTCCAACCAGTGGTTCGGCTTCCAGGCGTGGTCGATGGAGCGGGTCGCCGAGTACTACCAGCAGACGGGGAACGCCAATGCCAAGGCGGTCCTGGACAAGTGGGTCGACTGGGCGCTGTCCAAGACCACGATCAACCCGGACGGCACCTACCTGATCCCCTCCACGCTGCAGTGGTCCGGCCAGCCCGACACCTGGAACGCGTCGAGTCCCGGTGCCAACAGCGGACTTCACGTCACCGTCGCCGACTACACCAACGACGTCGGCGTGGCGGCCGCGTACGCCAAGACCCTGACGTACTACGCCGCCAAGTCCGGTGACACGGAGGCGAAGACGACGGCGAAGGCGCTGCTGGACGGCATGTGGGGCAACTACCAGGACAGCCTGGGTGTCGCCGTCCCGGAGACCCGGGCCGACTACAACCGCTTCGACGACAGCGTGTACGTGCCGAGCACCTTCAGCGGCAAGATGCCCAACGGCGACACGATCAGCTCGTCCTCGACCTTCATCTCGCTCCGGTCGTTCTACAAGAACGACCCGGCCTGGTCGAAGATCGAGAGCTACCTCGCGGGCGGTGCCGCGCCCGTGTTCACCTACCACCGTTTCTGGGCCCAGGCGGATATCGCCCTGGCCATGGGTTCGTACGCGGAGCTCCTCGAATAAGTCCCCGCCAAGGCTCCGCGTACCGCGCCGGGCGGCCCCCACCCGCACTGGGGGCCGCCCGGTCGTCGCGTCTCCTCCTGCCCCCATCAAGGAAGGACCCCCACCGTGCGAAGAACCCGCATCCTCACGGCCGTGCTCGCGCTGGCGGCCGGGCTGCTCGCGGGCACGCCGCCCGCACTGGCCGCGCAGGCCGCGCAGGTGACGATCGCCGCCGAGTCGTACACCTGGAAGAACGCCCGTATCGACGGCGGCGGTTTCGTCCCGGGCATCGTCTTCAACCGCTCCGAGAAGAACCTCGCCTACGCCCGTACCGACATCGGCGGCGCCTATCGCTGGCAGGAGTCGACGAAGACGTGGACGCCGCTGCTGGACTCGGTGGGCTGGGACGACTGGGGGCACACGGGTGTCGTCGGTCTCGCCTCCGACTCGGTGGATCCCGACAAGGTGTATGCGGCCGTCGGCACGTACACGAACAGCTGGGATCCCGGCAACGGGGCCGTGCTCAGGTCCGCCGACCGGGGTGCGAGCTGGCAGAAGACGGACCTGCCGTTCAAACTGGGCGGCAACATGCCCGGCCGCGGCATGGGTGAACGCCTGGCGGTCGACCCGAACAGGAACAGCGTGCTGTACCTGGGCGCACCCAGCGGCAAGGGCCTGTGGCGGTCGACCGACTCCGGCGTCACCTGGTCGCAGGTCACGAACTTCCCCAACGTCGGCACCTACGCGCAGGATCCGAGCGACACGTCCGGCTACGCCAGCGACAACCAGGGCATCGTCTGGGTCACCTTCGACGAGTCCACCGGCACGTCCGGCAGCGCGACGAAGACGATCTACGTCGGAGTCGCCGACAAGGACAACGCGGTGTACCGGTCGACGGACGCGGGGGCGACCTGGACACGGGTGGCCGACCAGCCGACGGGATACCTGGCGCACAAGGGTGTACTGGATGCGAAGAACGGCTTCCTGTATATCGCATACAGCGACAAGGGCGGCCCGTACGACGGCGGCAAGGGCCAGCTGTGGCGGTACGCGACCACGACCGGGACCTGGACGAACATCAGCCCGGTCGCCGAAGCCGACACCTCCTACGGTTTCAGCGGCCTGACCGTCGACCGGCAGCACCCGGGCACGGTGATGGCGACCGCGTACAGCTCCTGGTGGCCGGACACCCAGATCTTCCGCTCCACGGACAGCGGCGCCACCTGGACGAAGGCGTGGGACTACACGTCGTACCCCAACCGTTCGAACCGCTTCACGATGGACGTGTCGTCCTCGCCGTGGCTCACCTGGGGCGCCAACCCGTCGCCGCCCGAACAGACCCCGAAGCTGGGCTGGATGACGGAGTCGCTGGAGATCGACCCGTTCGACTCGGCCCGGATGATGTACGGGACGGGTGCGACGATCTACGGCACGGAGAACCTCACCGACTGGGACAGCGGCGGCCAGTTCGCCATCAGGCCGATGGTGCGGGGTCTGGAGGAGACGGCCGTCAACGACCTGGCGTCTCCCCCGTCGGGAGCCCCCCTGCTCAGTGCCCTGGGTGACATCGGCGGCTTCCGCCACACGGACCTGACCGCGGTCCCGTCGATGATGTACACCTCGCCGAACTTCACCACGACCACCAGCCTGGACTTCGCCGAGACGAGCCCGAACACGGTGGTGCGGGTCGGCGATCTGGACTCTGGGCCGCATGTGGCGTTCTCCACGGACAACGGCGCCAACTGGTTCGCCGGCACGGATCCTTCGGGCGTCTCGGGCGGCGGCACGGTCGCGGTCGCGTCGGACGGCAGCCGCTTCGTGTGGAGCCCGCAGGGCACCGGGGTGCAGTACACGACGGGCTTCGGCTCGTCCTGGTCGACGTCGAGCGGTATCCCGGCGGGCGCGATCGTGGAGTCGGACCGCGTGGACGCCAAGACCTTCTACGGCTTCAAGTCCGGGAAGTTCTACGTCAGTGCGGACGGCGGTGCCACCTTCACGGCGTCCGCCGCGACCGGCCTGCCCAGCGGTGACAGTGTGCGCTTCAAGGCGCTGCCCGGCGTGAAGGGCGACGTCTGGCTGGCGGGCGGGGCGACGGACGGTGCGTACGGCCTGTGGCACTCGACCGACGCCGGTGCGACCTTCGCCAAACTGTCCGACGTCGAGCAGGCCGACACCATCGGCTTCGGCAAGGCGGCGACAGGGGCGTCGTACCAGACGCTCTACACCAGCGCCGAGATCGGCGGCGTACGCGGCATCTTCCGCTCGACCGACAAGGGCGCGACCTGGACGCGCATCAACGACGACACCCACCAGTGGGGTTGGACGGGCGCGGCGATCACGGGTGACCCGAGGGTGTACGGGCGTGTGTACGTGTCGACGAACGGCCGGGGTGTCATCTACGGCGACACGTCGGACACCAGCGGTGGGGACACCGGTGGGGACGGGGGCACGGATCCCACGGATCCCGCACCGACCGGCGCCTGCGCGGTGACGTACAAGATCACCAACCAGTGGTCGGGCGGCTTCCAGGCGGACGTGCAGCTGGCCAACACGGGGACGAGTGCCTGGAGCGGCTGGTCACTCGACTGGTCCTTCGCCGACGGCCAGAAGATCACACAGCTGTGGAACGCCGACTACACCCAGTCGGGAGCGGCGGTGACGGCGAAGAACGTGAGCTGGAACGGCAATGTGGCGGCAGGCTCGTCCGTGAGCTTCGGGTTCACGGGCAGTTGGACGAGCACGAACACGAAGCCGAGTTCGTTCAAGCTGGGCGACCAGAGCTGCGCTGTGAGCTGACCCCGGGGCGGGGGGGGCCCCCCCCCCCCCCCCCCCCCCCCGCGGGGGGGGCCCCCCCCCCCCGCGGGGAGGTTAGCATGTTGGGGGGGGCGCGTTGCAAGGTGCCCCCGGGCCATAGAATCGGGGTGGCC